>NZ_FOWB01000002.1:0-339797 GCF_900115355.1 Pseudobutyrivibrio sp. JW11
GTAAACGGTAAATCATGAGTACCTCGTTCCATTTGTTCGGATTTGAGATAATTCTGTATAACAACTATGGATTGTATGGAAACTATGGATATAGTTCTCATACAAGTCATAAAACCCGAACATACAGGAGGATACTCATATGAATAATTCAGCTGCCTTAAAAAGACAGATGCGTTATCAGCAATGGGTTGAAGAAGTTAAAGACTTCAATTCCAGACCCAAAGACATGACAGTTCGTGAATGGTGTGCCATTCACGATATTAAACCACCAACCTTTTATGATCACATGCGTAGAGTTCAGGACTATTTCGCAGGTCAGCTTCAGTCTATAGATGAATCTAATCAGATGGTTATTAGTGAACCGACTTTTGTTGAACTACCACCTGCTATTGCTGAACCAAAACCAGTAACGTATGGAGTAGCTTCAATCATTTGTGGCAATGCTCGTATAGAAATATCAGAAGATATTTCTGAAGAGTTTCTATTAAAACTGATAGGAGCAATAAGCCATGCTCAATGACACTACCAGTTTTAAGAAGATATACATTGCTACAGGTTACACTGATCTTCGCCAAGGTATTGATGGACTGGCATCATTCGTAAAGCTAAGATTCAACCTAGATCCTTTTGACAAGGATACCTTGTTTTTGTTCTGCGGAAGAAAAGCAACCAAGATAAAAGGCCTTGTATGGGAAGGCGATGGCTTTCTCCTTCTTTATAAAAGACTTGAGGTTGGTGCTTTTGCCTGGCCTAGGACTGAGTCAGAAGCTCTAGCAATTTCAGCTGAACAGTATCAAAGGTTAATGAGTGGTTTTACTATAGTCGCTAAACATCCGATTTCAGAACTCAAAGAGCCTAAAGAAATCGTTTAGTTTTGTATAAAACAGAGAATTTTTAAGCGCCCAGGAAACGCTGATTTTAAGCGATTCTCTTCTTGTTTAAAGCCTTGAATAAGGCTCATATGTGGGCATATTTTCTCTGGAAATACCATTAAATCAATTGAAATGGCTAGTTACTAGCCTTTCATATATAAGCTCTGTGAAGCCTACAAACATAGGCATTATGACGAATGCCAAAACGCTGAAAATTAGCGTAAACACTGCATTTCAGCTATAATAGTTCCATAAGAAATGGAGCGATTATGTCAGTTAAATTCACAGAGGAACAACTGAATAACTTTGACAAAGCGATGCTAATACAGCTGTTTTTAAATCAGCAGGAGCAACTTGAATCCATCGATAACAAGATGCAGCTTCTGCTTGAACAGATGGCTGATATGAATCGTCAGCGCTTTGGTCGTTCATCTGAGAAATCTGATGAATCAAACCAACTATCATTTACCATCGAAGATGGTGAAATCATTTTCAATGAGGCTGAAGCCTTTGTAGATGATTGCTTTGAAGATGACAATGAAGAAACTATCACTGTCACTCGTAAGAAATCAAAAGGCAAAAAGGAAGAAGATATAAAAGGTCTTCCTGTTGAAAAAATCCCTCATGAAATGACTGAGGAAGAACTTAAGAGCTTCTTTGGTGATGAAACCTGGAAGCGTCTTCCTGATGAAATCTATAGGCGGTATAAATATACACCTGCTTCTGTCTCGGTTGAGGAGCACCATGTGGCTGTTTATTCTGGTTCTAAATCAGAACGAATGATTAAGGCTAATCATCCAAAGCAGCTACTTAGAAATAGCATGGCCTCTGACAGTACAGTTGCTGGTATATTCAATGCTAAATACGTAAATGCGATGCCACTATATCGTATTGAAGCTGAATACAACAGAGTTGGTATTAACATATCACGTCAAACGATGGCTAACTGGGTTATCCAGTGTGCTGACAGATACTTAGCAGTCTTTTACGATTATCTTCATGAGCATTTGTATGACTATCATGTAATACAAGCTGATGAAACTCCTTGCTTAGTTAACAAGGATGGTCGAGATGCTGGATCTAAGAGTTACATGTGGGTTTATCGAACAGGTAAGATGTACAAGGATAAGCCAATAGTAATCTATGATTACCAGCGGACTAGAAAGTCCGATCATCCAAGAGATTTTCTCAAGGATTTCAAAGGCATCTGTGTGACAGATGGCTATCAGGTTTATCACTCCATTGAAAAGGAACGTGACGACCTGACAATAGCAGGATGTTGGGCGCATGCAAGGCGCCGATTCGATGAAGCCTTAAAGGCTACACCGAAGGATAAACAGAAATCCTGTACAGCGAATAAAGCTTTGAAGATGATTCAAGCTATCTATCGCGAAGAGAAAAAGCTAAGTGACCTTTCTCCAGCCGAAAGATACGAACATCGACAGCTTACTGTCAAGCCTCTGGTTGAGGCCTACTTTGCGTGGGTTCATAAAGTTGAACCAAGTGTATTAGCTAACAGTAAAACTCATAAAGGATTACAGTATTCAATCAACCAGGAGCAGTATCTAAAAGTATTTCTTGAAGATGGTGAAGTTCCTATGGATAACAACGCTGCTGAGCAGTCAATCCGTGGATTCTGCATCGGAAAGAAAAACTGGGTTATGATTGATACAATCTCTGGAGCAAAAGCTAGCGCCATTGCTTACAGCATTGCTGAAACAGCAAAAGCTAATAACCTAAAACCTTATGAGTATTTCAAACATCTTCTTACTGTAATTCCAGAGCATCTGGATGATACAGATAGAAGTTTTATGGATAAGCTACTTCCTTGGTCAGATGAACTTCCAAGTGAATGTAGAAAACCAGTGAAGTAATCGTCGCGCCTGCGGGCGCGGCTAAATTTTAGAAAGGTACGGATGGTTTACCGTTTACGACGCATGTAAAGCACAGGGAGTTCCTATTTTGCTTTTGGGTGATACATGCCAATCTATATATAATTATCTTAATGACAACAATACAGCGGGATTAAATATCTCAGCAGATAATTTCTACAAAAATGTTATTTCTAAGTTGAATGATTACGCAGAATTTGTTTCCTATAAGGTTAATCATCGTCAAAATAAGGTTTTAAAAGATTTATCTGCTCCATATAGAGAAGCTATTTTGGATGAAGATTTATATGCTTGTAATGAAAATAGAATTAAAATCGGAGAACAAATTGAAGAGATAGTAGACACAGACGAGTTAAAAAAACTAATTGAAGATACTAATTTTAAGTCAATTTGTATTATGCAACGACGCAATATAGACGCTAAACTTGTTTCCAATAGATTAATTAAAGCAGGCATACCTAATAAATATGTATTACATAATGATAAAAATGCTTACTCTAAACTAATTGGATTCTTATTAGGTGGATATAATGAACAGGCAATTTCAAAAGACGTCCTTTCACAACTAATGGAAGATGAAATTCTGTTAAGAGATTTTAATATATCTTGTAATGAAGTATGGGAAGAATTCCAAAAATGCTCAAATACAAGAGATACAATTATACCGATAAAAAAATTAATTATGGGACTTACTTTGAACAATTCGATTTTCAAGGATATGGAACAAGTTGAGAAAACGAATGTATTTGTTTCAAATATCCATAGATCTAAGGGTTTGGAATATGATTGTGTAATTCTTGATTCTAGTATATTTAAAAATAAGAATGACTTGGATGAAGACAAAGTATTGTATGTCGCTTTGACTAGACCTAAGGAAAAGATTAGGAAATATTCACCTAATATTTATTGGAAACTTCATAAAAAAGCAAGGAGAGATTATCGTTTTAAGAAGATAAAAGGACAATATGTTCTCGAGTATGTATGCATAGAGAATGATGATAGTAATTATAAGCCAGATGTTTCTCCTGAGAACTATATATTTGAAGATTCCATCACTATGGATCATGCACAAAAAGCAATAAAGAAAATGCATGAGCAGGATGAAATACAATTGATACTCAATAATGACAACATATATGAAATTACTACCGTTAACGGGGAAACCATAGGAAGAATGTCTAAATATTTTTCGGATTCCGTTCTAAGAATTTACGGTGTAAATAAGCTACCACGTCGATTAGGCGAATTATATGTTGATGGTATTTACACATTTTTAGGTTCTCAAGATGGATTTCTGGAACCGTTTGAACGAAGATTGATTGACTATAATAATTCATATTCGCAAAATAGAATTTTTAATTATGTAATGTTTTCTGGTCCAGCGAAAGCATATTTTGAGGGGTAAAAATGGATTATTCTGAATATTATGAAGCTAGAAATAAGATAATTGAGATATTAAAAAAAGATTTATTGGGACCTTTAGCAGAGGATGAAATTATAGATGAGGCTCCAGTTAATTATTATCTTGTAGGCAAATTATATCCCAAAGATATAAAGAAAATAAGCGATGATGGAGAGGTAATTAAGGATGAGGATACACCTTTTTTAGATGATACTGATTTGCTCGCAAATCAGTTTTATCAGTCTGCCATGGGGATGTCTATAAGTGTTGCAAAAAATGTTGAACGAATTAATTTGGAGTGTAATTATGCTAATTATACTCAAGTATTGGATGAAGAAGATAATGACACACACAAGTGGAAAAGACAATCACATTCAATAGAGCTACCAATTGATCTTAATAGTATTTCGAAAGATAAGGTTTTAAAAAAGAAGATCGATGAAGATTTATATATTCAAATTAGGGATATAAAAAGTATTATTGATGACAATCGCCACTTGATGATTACTTTATTAAATGATGCGCATGTTGAGAACATGCGATATGAGAATTTATCGCCTAAAACATATTTCCAACCTCAAATGATAGTTAGGACTGAAAATAAGGATTGTTTTCTTGAAGTTCAGCAAAGTACATTGGAACATATAGATGATGAAACCAATGAGTTAGAAATGCTTTATTCAGGTTATAATAGTTATGCAAGTGGGCATGGCTGCGCTGTTGATTGGCATTTAAATGACAGTAACGAAGTTAATGAAATATTTACAGATTTTCTGCCTGAATATGAGGTTCTTCAGATGAAACCAGCAGATTGTTTCAATGAAGATATTTTATCCATAAAAAGACTTAGTGAAGCAGAGTATTCTGAGATAGCTGATGGGTTACAAACAGCATTTGCAAAATATAACGATTGGATTAAGGAGCTTAAAAATAAATCTTCTTCTGAGATAGCTATGAGAAATATAGCTAAATGTGAAGAGGTATATAAAAGGTTATTAGATGCAATTGAAGTATTAGATAACCCATTAGCATTAAAGGCATTTAAGTTGGCTAATGAAGCAATGTATTATCAAAGGACTAAAGATGTTAATGGAGCCGACTATAGTGTTAAATGGTATCCTTTTCAGCTTGCGTTTATTCTTTTAGAGTTGAAATCTATAGTTGAAAAAGATAGCGATGAAAGGCAAATAGTTGACTTACTTTGGTTTCCTACTGGTGGAGGTAAAACGGAAGCATATTTAGGTATAGCTGCATTCACTCTTTTTTATGAAAGATTAAGTGATAAAAGAAATGATGTAAAACATGTTTCTATCATTATGCGATACACGCTCAGATTACTTTCATTGCAACAGTTTGAAAGAGCAGCAGCCTTAATTTGTTCCTGTGAAATAATTAGAGATAAATATAATTTAGGAGAAACACCGTTCTCTATTGGTCTTTGGGTTGGACAATCTGTTACTCCAAATAGTCTAGATGAAGCAGATAAATTTTTGAAGGAAAGAAATAATTCATCATATTCAAATCCAGCCCAAATAAAAAAATGCCCTTGGTGCGGAAAGAAAATAGAATTTGGTAATTATTATATAGATAAAAAGGAAAAGAGGATGCATATAGCATGTTCTGATGAGAACTGCTTCTTTGGAAAAGAATTACCAATACATCTTGTCGATGAAGATATTTATTTTCATAAGCCTTCTTTTATTATTAGTACAGTGGACAAATTTGCTCAATTAGCATTTAAGGAAGAGGCTGCGGATTTGTTCAATGCCGGTACAAACAATATATCGCCTCAATTGATTATCCAGGATGAATTGCATCTTATTTCTGGACCATTAGGTACAATGACAGGAATATATGAAGCTGCGATATTAAAGTTGCTAACTACAGACGGAGTCAGACCTAAGATTGTGGCCTCAACTGCAACAATAAAAAATGCTATGAATCAAGTAAGAGCTTTATATAATGCTGAATGTATGCAGTTTCCGCCACAAGGCATATGTGCGGATGATTCTTTTTTTGCAGAGAAATCAAAAAGAGAAGATAAACCAGCTAGAAAGTATCTTGGTATTATGCAATCAGGCGCATCTGCAGCCACTTTTTTTGTTAGGGTCATGGGTTCGCTTCTTTTTGCTTCAAGATATTTGACAGAAGCTGGGTTTTCTGATGAGGTTGTTGACTCATTTTGGACGGAAACTGGGTATTTTAATACGCTTAAGGAGTTAGGCTCATCCTTAGTAAGAATTGTCGATAACGTGCAAGATAGATACAACTTTTTGAAGGACAAAAAATTCATTACAATGTATCCTTTAAAGAATGCAAAGGACAAATATACAAAGTATTACGAGCTTACAAGTAGAAATAATAGTTCTTCATTAGGTGATTTTATACAGAATGATCTAATGATCCCATATCGAAAAGATTCAAATCAAGAACCATATGATTTTATTATGTCATCAAATATGATTTCGGTAGGTGTTGACGTTGATAGATTGGGAACAATGTTAGTTGTAGGACAACCATTAAAGACAGCAGAATATATACAGGCAACTAGCCGAGTTGGGCGAAAAACACCGGGGTTGGTAGTAACATTGTATAGTGGCGCTAAAACAAGAGATCGTTCTCATTATGAACAGTTTATTCCATATCATGCAGCGTTTTATAAATACGTAGAGCCAACTACGTTAACCCCTTTTTCGGATAGAGCAAGAGATAGAGGCTTACAGGCTCTTTATATAATGTTGGCAAGATACACAATACCAGTCTTACGAAGCAATGATCATGCCTACGAATATAGAAAAAATATGCCTGAACTTGAAAATATCCGTAAATACATACTTAACTATGTAGAAAGCGTAGATCCAGAAGAGATTGAAGATGTCATTATTGAATTAAACAATATTGAATCAGATTGGGAAAGTCAGGCAATACGTATTACAGATTTAGTCTATTACAAGTATGGACGTACGGATAATACTTTATATAAAGAAGATTACATGGAAAACAATCGTTTCAGAATGATGAATTCTTTAAGGACTGTAGAACCTTCGATAGAGGTTGATGTGGAGGAATAAAATGCCAGGTTTTTTAGACAAGAAAAAACGTTTCAAATATGTTGGAGAAGTTCGCAAGTCAAAGATAACAACAAGTAATGGTATTGGATCATTGGTTGATTTTCCCGATTTTTCAGGTTTGATGGGTGGTCAAAACCTTTGGTATAAAAATTTTTCCAACGAAATGAAAATACATGATAAACGCCTTGAGGACTATACAGGTAAAGAATTTTTTGTACAGGCTGCGTCGCCTACCGAGATAAGTACAAAAAAGACAATGGGATTTAATAAGACCAGCTATAAAATCCCAATTATTAGGTTTCCAGAATACTATTATTGTCCTAATTGCGGGAATCTCGATTATGTTAAAAATATAGGATATAACTATAAGAATGATAAAGATCATGTTGAAGCAATAAAATGCAATAATTGTGGTACTAATTTGTTGCCATCAAGATTTGTTGTAAGTTGTGACTGTGGTCATTTAGATGAATTCCCTTATGTATGGTGGACACATAAAAATGTCGGAAAAACTTGTGATAAGCCTGTTTTAAAAATCAAGCACACATCTAGTTCTGGTGGGTTGGAGAGTATACTGTTGGAATGTGTTAATTGTGGTGCAAAAAATAATATGGCGAATTGCTTAGGTAAAGAAGCTCTGATTGGCCTGAAGTGTCGAGGACTTAGTCCATGGCTAGGAAAAGATGTAAATGATAATTGCGGAAGAGGCATACGCGCCATTATGCGTGGTTCCAACAATTTATATTATTCTGAGACTATATCAGCGCTTACTATTCCGCCATGGAGTAATGGTGTCGAACTAGCAATAGATAAGAATTATGAGTTTTTGAATGGTCTTATAAAAGCTACACAAGATATTAATCTACTTAAGACTCTCATCCAACCTAGTTTCATAGAACAGAATATTTCTGAATTATATGGATGTGATTTTAATACATATTTTGAGCAAGTACTGAGAAGATTTTTTAAAGTAGATGATTCATCCGAGAAATCAGAAAATGCATTGATTCATGATGAATATAAAGCTTTTATTGGCAATAATCAAAACGATTATTATTTTAAGACAGTAGCAGTTCAGGTTGCCAATGGATTAATGCCATATATTTACCAGGTTAAGTTAGTAAATAGATTAAGAGAAGTTCAAGTGCTTACCGGTTTTAGGAGAATTGAAGCTCTTGGTGAAGATGAAAATGAAGATGGTGTAAATAAAATTGCTAAGCTTTCAACAAATCGTGAAAATTGGTTGCCTGCTGTAGAGATGAATGGTGAGGGGATATTCATTGAATTTAATAAGGACAAGATGCAAGAATGGCTGAATAGAAATCGGTATAAGTATGATGATATAAAGGCTCGATATGATGCAAAGCACATGTATTTGAGATATGGACGTTTTACGCCGTTATTCATTCCTGTTCATACTTTTTCCCACTTGTTGATGCGTGAACTGGCTTATGAGAGTGGGTATGATGCTTCTTCTATAAAGGAAAAAATATATGTTGATGCTGATGATTGGATGTGTGGGTTGCTTATATATACTTCGTCATCAAGCTCAGATGGAAGCTTTGGTGGTCTAGTTAGACAAGGAAAGACGGATAAACTTTCAGCTATAATTCATTCTGCAATTGAGAAAGCAAGATGGTGTTCAAATGATCCAATATGTTCTGAATCTAATGGACAAGGATTATATTCTTTAAATAATGCTGCATGTTATGCATGCACTTTAGTTCCGGAGACTAGTTGTACAATGTTCAATTCTCTTCTTGATAGATGTTCAATTATTGGGAAATATGACGATGCAGAAATAGGGCTTATGAGTGATTTTATTTGAAAGTATTAGTTTTTCATGTAGTCGAGAATTTTGGCGGTAAAGGAAGAATCTGCAATAAGTAGGTTCTTCTTTTTTTACCCAGAACAACATATAATCATCAATATTTACATTACAACATATTTATCACATCTTGATGATACTATTTAGAATAGTAATCTTTGTTGTAATGCATAAAAAATGAAAGACCATATTTTAGGAGGCAAGTGAGTTATGGATGATTCATATGAGTACATGCGAGAAGCAATAAAATCATATAGATGTCCTAGTTGTGGTGCTGTGGGAAAATGGTACAACATTGGGCCGTTGGCAGTTGATGACACAGGTATTTATGCTGAATGTGGTGGTAGAATACGTGGTCAAGAATGTTACTATGTTTTAACAGCAGAGAATATGGATGACTTAATGAAGAAAGATGCTTCATTCAAAAACTACGCTAACAGCCGAAACTCGCAAAAAGCTCCATGGGATACAACGTACTATGAACACCCATGTCCTTATTGTGGTCAATATAAAGTACGTGATGCTAAATGGGGTGACAAAGCTATTTCAACGGCTTTTTGGGGATTTCTTTCTCATAAGTTGCATAGTAGATACAAATGTGATGCATGCGGAAATATGTGGGACTAAGAAGTTAAGTTTTTAATTTCTAGACAAGAACAGTTACGGGTTTATTTGATTTAGAAGATAATAAATTACAAGCTTTATATCATCGTGCTTGGTTAGAAGTAAAATGTGGATGTTTTTCAGGTGAAAAGGAGGGGGCAGCATGTTTCCAGGAAGACCAGTTAGGGGCGGTTCAGACAGAATGTTTGATTATAATCATGATGGTGTTTTGGACCCTAACGAACTTGATGCACAGGAATGCTTTATTCATGATGTTGATACCTTTGATGAAATATTTGAACAAGATGACGAAGACGAAGATGACTGGGATGACGAAGATGAAGAAGATGAAGATGACGAAGAAGAGGACTGGGATGATGAGTACGAAGACGATGAGGAATATGAAGATGACGACTATGATGAGGATGATTTAGATGAGGTAGAGGATAGTTCTGCCTTTACAAATCAGGTTGTAGGAACTGGTATTGTACAGTATGGAAGGTATGCTGTTGACGAAAGTAAGCTGGAAAAAGAATACTATCCTGATGGCTATTATATAAACCGTGAAAAAAAGATTATTCCTAAGCCAATGAATTGGCATTTTTTCTATGATCATTATACTCATTTGGATGAAAATACGTACCTAAGATACGCACGTGAAATGGTGAGATTTGAACATCCTGATGAGATAATAGATTTTGCTGAAATTAGTTGGTACAAAGAAGCAGGAAAAATAATCTTAGAGAGATCTTCTGCGTCAGGTATAATTTTTACGTTAAAACAAATTGCCGCTTTAGCAGGAATATATGATGATGAGTTGATTCTGACACTCACCCAAAAGACATTAGCACATGGTGGTGATTTACATTTTAAGGATTTTGAATACTTCTACGGAGAGGTGGATGAAAGATTAATTGATAAGATTGCCTTAGAATGGATAAATCTGAATCTACCTATTACGAAAGAAGATTTATATTCATTTGAGGGAGAGTCATCGGACTCAGTATTTTGCAAAGTTAGCAAGTACGCATTGGATAACCTTTTAGATCTCGGTGCGGACGAACTAATGGCATTCATGTCCTATTATTCAGAGGCACTTGCATCTGAATTTGCTGAGGAACTATTAAAAAGAGGGTATGTTTTTTCAACAGATGAGATGTTTGCCTTGGATGGATACGTAACAGAAAAGACGTTGTCTAAATCACTAAAATCATTTTTGGAATCAGGTAAAACTCTGACTATAAGTGAAATATATGATTTTGAAGGAAGTGTATCAAAAGCAGTTCTATCTGAGGCTGTAAGGACTTGTAAGGAAATATTTACTCTTTCAGATTTTTATGAATTGGAAGATTCAGTTTCCAGGACAGCTTTACTTGACGTAGCTAAACGCCAGGGAGGTCAAATAAAATATGATGAATATGAAGGTTTTTACCTTAAAGACTAAAATCAAGGCTTTGAGCTGTCCGATATACCGTGATAGGATTTGATATTCTATACTTACAAAGAAACAAGCAATTGTGTAAGGAGTATTTCCCAGAGGTATTGAAATGAGATATAAAGTTAGACAGACTGAAACGGTTGAATACATACTGGAAGCTACAAATGAAGAAGAGGCAATGGATTTTCTAATGACTTATACAAACAGGGAGCTTCGTGCAGCTAATCATAATATTGATACTATTTTCAAAGAGGAAATCATCGAAAAAACAGTTATGCCAGCAGATTTTCATGTGGATGATGAAATAGAAGAAATCCTTGATGAATGGCCTGATTATTATGAAGAATTTGTTGAAGGTGAATCTGGTTTTATAGAGGGAATACCTTTTAATTAGAAATTGGAGGTTATAATTACGCATCCAGCAGGATTACTTTTTAAAACAAGAGTCCAGAATTCATTTAAATTTCACATTATTTCCAATATATAAACGCAATTGGAGATTAATATAACAACCATCGCAAGAGCGATCATAAATAACTTTTTTATATCATTTCTCCCTACAATGGCTGCCAATATGGCAGCTAATTTTTTGTTTTGTTGTTTATGAGGATGATTTAGATATACCCTTTAATTGAAGGTATATTTAATACTATTGTGCATCGGTCTCCATACATATTATTTTGTTTAAAATAAGGATATATGAAAACATATCGGTTGTGACAAATATATACATCAATTATAATTTAATCGATTTATAAGCCCATCGGCGAAGCCGATTACAATCCTTCCTTACTCGCGTCAGCGAGTGGTCTGTGGAGCTCGGGCAGACCTGGCCCTGGAAGGGCCTGCTAGGAATGGTACAAAAATAAAAACTAGGACGGATAATATTTTTATGAATATACAAATCTTTGGCACCAAGAAGTGCAACGATACAAAGAAAGCAGAGCGCTTTTTCAAAGAGCGTGGCATTAAGTATCAGTTTATCGATATGCGTGAGAAAGGCATGAGTAAGGGAGAGCTTACATCTGTTGCTTCTGCTAATGGTGGTATCGCAAATATGGTTAACGTAAATGCGAAGGACCAGGATGCTGTTGCTTTGTTTCAGCATATTGCAGATGAGGACAAGCTGGAGAAGCTTCTTGAATCACAGCAGATTATCAAGACTCCAGTTGTAAGAAATGGAAAGCAGTCTACACTTGGCTATCAGCCTGATGTATGGAAGAAGTGGGAGTAATATGGCAGAAGAAATATTTGACATCGTAGATGAAAAAGGGCAGCCTACAGGCGAAACAGTGACCAGATCACAGGCGCATGCTGAGGGCATTAGACATAGAACAGCACACATATGGGTGGTTCGTGAAAATGGAGATAAGACAGAGGTTCTTTTACAGAAGAGAGCTATGAATAAGGATTCTTTTCCTGGCAGATATGACACTTCATCAGCTGGGCATATTCTGGCTGGAGATGAGCCATTGGAATCTGCTGTTAGAGAATTGTCGGAGGAGCTTGGCATCCAGGTGGATCCAGATGATTTGCATTTTGCAGGAACATTTCCAATTCAGTATGAAAAGGAATTCCATGGCAAGCCTTTTAAGGACAATGAAATTGCATTCGTCTATGTCTATGACGAGGAGGTAGGAATCGATAACCTTACCATTCAAAAGGAAGAGCTGGACAGTGTAGAGTGGTTCGACCTAGAGGAAGTGTATCAGGCATGCCAGCCACCAAGGGATGAGAAGTTCTGCGTTCCTATGGGCGGGCTTGAGATAGTTCGTAAATACGTGGAGAAAAATAGCTAGAATAGAGCCCTTGAGAAAATAAAATTTGTGCAAAATAGAACTGGTGTTCCGAAAAGATGTTCGGTATAATTAGAACATAATATAGGGTACAGGAGGTAGTATTGTGAAGACCCTACAGGAACTTACATTATTGGACAAATTTTTATTTGATGAAGTGGTGGAGGACAGTGAGGCTTACGAGGCGCTGCTACGCATCATCCTAGGAGAGGAGGAACTCAACCTTTTAACAGAAGCACAGACTGAAAAGGAATTCAGGACAGCCCCATGGCTCCGCTCAATCCGAGTAGATGTGTTCGCAATGGATGACAAGTGCAACATCTACAACACGGAGATGCAAAAAGGTAAGCGAGATGATTTGGTTAAGAGAACCAGGTACTATCAAGCTTTGATTGATTCGTCTCTTTTGACGCCAGGCGAAGTTGATTTTAATAGTATCAATAACACAACCATTATTATGATTATGCCATTTGATTTGTTTGGCTTAGGCAAGTATGTTTACACCTTTGAAAGTGTTTGCATGGAGTATCCAGAATTAAAGCTTGAGGATGGAGCAAAGCGTATTTTTATAAACACTCATGGTACAAATGTTAGCGAAGTTTCACCTGAATTTATTGCGCTAATGAAATTCATTGAATATAATGAAGATGAAGAGAACAATAACATCATGGCCTCATCAAATCTTGAAAAGATTAAGGCGCGAGTCGCGCGGGTGAAGGCCAGCGAGAAAGTAGGTGTTAGGTATATGCAGAAATGGGAAGAGGAAGATCTCATAAGGCATGAGGCTTTGGAGCAAGGTCGAGAAGAAGGCATAGAAATAGGTATAAAGCAAGGCGTTGAGCAAGGTGAAGATCGAGGAATAGCGCGCTCTATAAAAAATTTAATGAACAATATGGGCATCACAGCGGAAGAAGCGATGAGCAATCTTGGTATTACCAGTGCTAATTATGACAAGTATTTAAAAATGCTATAGAAAATACAAATCAGGAGGCAATAAGTTGCCTCCTGATTTTAGTTTTAGTTACAGGGCCTGCTAGGAATGGTACAATAATACATGAGGGGGATTTTTTCATGAAAACACTTATTATTTATTATTCCCATGAGGGAAATACAGATTTTGTTGCTAAAAAAATTGCGGATAAGATAGGTGCTGATACATTAAGATTAGTTCCTGTTAAAAAGTATCCAGAAAAAGGATTTGCAAAATTCTTCTGGGGTGGGAAGAGTGCTGTTATGGCAGAAACTCCTGATTTGGAACCATATTCTATAGATTTAGCTTCTTATGAGCAGATAGTATTTGGTTTTCCGGTTTGGGCTAGCAATATTACTCCACCACTTAGAACATTTATAAAAGAGAACCCTAGGATTAAAGAAAAGAGAATTGCAGCATTCGCATGTCAAAGTGGAGCTGGTGCAGAGAAAGCTTTTGGAAAATTGAAGGAGAGCATTGGGATAGATTCGCTTGCTGCTACACTTATTCTTATTGATCCAAAGGACAAGCCTAGTGATGATAATGATAAAAAAATAGAAGATTTTTGTAAGGAAATCTTTTAAGGTGAAAAATGTAGAAAAGCAGTAGAAGGAGAATAGTCTTATGAGCAGCTTAAAATTGATAAATGGATCATGTGCAGACCAAAAGGTTGATGCAGTTGTTAATGCTGCCAATAGATATTTAGCTGCCGGTGGCGGTATATGTGGTGTTATCTTTAGCAAAGCTGGAATGAGGGAACTATCAGATGCTTGTGATAAATGCAATCCACCTTTAAATGATGGTGAAGCAGCTATTACTCCAGCTTTTAACATGACTAATTGTAAATATATAATTCATGCAGTAGGTCCAAATTTTGGAGCTACTCCAAAAGCATTTAAGGAATTATTTGAAGCTTATTACAATTCGCTGGTTGTTCTTAAGGATAATGGTCTTCATAGTATTTCATTCCCTTTAATAAGTTCAGGAATATTTGGCGGTAGTTTAGCAGATGCTCCTGGAGAGTCAGCTAAACAATGCAAGAGAGCATACGAGAGCTTCACTAAGGATTATCCAGATTATGACGTGGATGTATCACTTTGTGCTTTTACAAGTAGTGAAATGAAATCAGCTGAGGCGCAAATATAGGAAATACTGTAAATATGGAAGAAGTGGGAGTAGTTAATATGGGAAATAAATTTGGCAATTTATGTGCGTTTTTACTGCTAGCTGTTTTGGATTTTGGCCTTTTGACATTTGGATACGTACTCATAGAAGATTACGTTACATACCGAAGAACCGACGATTTAATTGATAGAATTGTTGTACTAGCAGTTGTAATTGTAGTAGGGATTGTGATTCCCGCGTACGTGGGTTGCTGGAATATTTATACAAGTAAGGCATCTAATTGGGAATATACACATGCTACACTTACAGGACATGAAGAAAGGTACCAAGAATATGTGGTTCCCGGTTCTCATCCTAGAACAGCAAGAAAATACAGGAAATACAAGGACATTCAGATTAAATATACTGTTAACAACAGGGAATATATCAAATATATTTCTGATCATGAAGCTAATAATCGAAGACATGGCAGGGTGAGAATTAAGTATCTGAAGAAACGTCCATCATATTTTAGAATTGTTCGGGGGAATTAGGATAATAGGAACGTCTAAGTAGAGGATAATAGTATGAAAAGATTGATTATTATCACATTATGTATTGCTTCAATTGGTTTAATGGCATGTAAAGATGCAGAGCAAGATGAAATAAATGAACCAATTTATTCTCCAACTGAAGAGATAGAGGTTGAGGTACCAGAGCTAGAAGAGCCAGTTCAGGAATACAGCATGTCTTCTTTGATAGTAATGGTTGAAGAAGGAACCACTGATGAGCAAATCCAAGAGCTTTGTAATGCTTATAACCTTGAGGTTATGTATAAGTACGATGTGATATCTGGATATGCATTGTCTATAAAAGATACAATTAATGACCAGCAGTTAGATTCCCTCATTGAATCAATAGAAAGCTATAGCTTTGTTACTGCTGTAGAGAAAGATTCGATTATTCAGCTAGATGGCGTGGAGGAATAATTCAGAAACGTAATCAATTTACAGGGGAAAGATAATGCGAAACACAGAATTTGAAAAGAGTCGCCGGTTTTATGAGAATCATGTGGCTCCTATGATACATGAAAAGTTTCCTAAATATGAATCAAGAATAGCGGTAGGCTTAGTTGGCGAAGGTTCAGATTGTTTTGGTTATGATGATTATATGTCTCGTGATCATGATTTTGGTACTGGCGTATGCCTATGGCTTACCGACGAGGACTTTGATGAAATAGGATGCCTTTTATCTATAGCATATAATGAGCTTGCTATGCAGTATGGTGGTGAAAAGCTTACAGAACGACTTCAAGAGCGAAGAGGGGTTATGACTATAAGGTCATTTTACTCAAACATTCTTTATATTGATTGCAACACTAAAGACTGTATTCTTGCGGAAAATGATTGGCTTAATATAGAACACAGTTGTCTTGCTACAGCAACAAATGGAGAGGTCTTTAGAGACGATTTGGGTGAATTTACAAGATTCAGGAATCTTCTTTTAAGCTACTACCCAGATAGCATTTGGAGAAGAAGAATAGTAAATGAGCTTCATCAGTTTTCAGCAGCTCTTCAGGTGAATTATGCTAGATGCATGACTAGAAATGATATAGTGGCGGCGGAGCTTTGTAGAGCAAAAGGCCTTGAGGCAGCTATGGAGCTTTACTTTTTGCTTAATAGAAAATTTGCGCCATATTATAAATGGACTTATAGAGCTTTATCTGAACTAGATAATGAGGGCGAGTATGCAATGCTTGTCAAAAAGCTTGCTTCTACTGTAAGCGATGATGCAGCATGGAGATATAATACATATAATCCTAGAAGCATCAATATGAAAGATAAGGTGATAGCTACTGCTGAAGAAATAGCAAAAGCCATAGTTGAGCTTCTTAAGAAAAACGAGCTGATAGAAGGTGGCGACTCTTACTTGGAAATATATATCGATGAAATATTGAAGATTTATAAGGGGAAATAAACAATGTGGGAGATGGATTATATGAATTATTATGCCAGTGTGGCATAACTTTTTGATTGATTTTCAAATCCTACGGGCAGCTGATTAAAAATTTGATTTTGAACCGTAGGATTTGGGGAGATTTGAGGTAATCAGGGCTGAGGTATTATTAATTAATATACACATTTTATAGAAAGTCTAATAATTTGGCTGTAATTTATAGAAATTCATTGAGATAATACACACTAGGGGTCATTTTTCTCATTTTCCTACGGGTGAAAAGTCCTATTTGAAATTTGAACCGTAGGATTTCAATTTTCTTCCTGATTTTAGAGGAAAATATGGCAGAAGGAATGGTACAATAAGATGGACAAAAGGGAGAATGCAAACATGATGAGAATGAGAAATGTATTAAGTTGCGTAATAATTGGTAGTCTGCTCATTGGCTGTGGGCAGACTATTTCTGATGAAGAGGATATTTCTGAGACAATTGAATCTACTACAGAGGCTCAAGATACTGAGGGGAATGAGGTAGCTGAAGAAAGTGTGGGAGAATATCCTACTGAGTGGGGCCAGGCATATTTGGATTATATTAACAATATGGAAGTTGGTTCAGATGATTCTAATAAAGAAGAGACTTTGAACACTTGGGACTATACTCTTATTTATTTGGATGACGATGATATACCTGAGCTTATGATTGATACAAATGTTGAAGCAGGTGGAGAGCTAATTGCAACTTATTATGATGGTGAGGTTGTTGATTATGTGCTAAGTCGTATTGGCACGAAATACATTCCTGAAACTGGGTTATTATATACTGATACTGGCCACATGGATTATTATCCTGTATATATTTCTAAATTGGAAAATGGCCAATTTACACAAATAGCCGAGGGTTTATATTATATGTCTGATGAAGAACGTGAACGGTTATCGAGTCTAGATGAGTCAGAGAAAAGTAGTATTAACTATACATATGAATGGGAAGGTCAAGAAGTTACAAAAGAAGAATTTAATAGCAATATCGCATCGTATATAGATATAGACTTATTGGAGCGTCCAGATGATTATTATCAGCTTGGCGAGATTCGTGCGATACTACAAACCGGCAAATGGAGTTCATATGGTCATCGGTATGAATTGGTTAAGGAAAATGTATCATGGCAGGAAGCCTTTGATGAGGCGCAGGCCAAGGGCGGATATCTGGCCACAATTACCTGTAATGAGGAACTAGAAGTAGTCCAGGAACTTATAGAAAAAGAAAATATGACTGACAATTCCTTTTATATCGCCTTTAGGAAGTGTGAATGGGTTGGAGATGAATTCATGAATGATCGTTGGGTTCTTCCTTCTGGGGAAAACGTAAATACGTATTCTTCGTATGATTATGAGTATAGGAATGATCCTGATTATGATTCATCATTTAAGGAAACTGAGTGGGACGTATACGATGGCAAGGCTGGGCTTTTAATGTATGGCTCATCAGGACTGTATCTATATTTTGCGCCCGATGATATAGCTGAAAGTGTGCCTAAATATAAGGACCATGTAGGGTATGTGATTGAATATGATGAGTAGGAGGCCTGCCTTGGGGCTTTTTTGATGGGTTAGAATGGGGGATATTAAATTAATGCCTAATGAAAATGGTACATGGGTAATGTATGGAGTGGAATGGGATGATCCAGAATGTTTACATACAGTTGATGAAGCAATTGAATATATAAATGAAATTGGATTTCTGCCTCTATTTAAGAATGAAATTCCCGGATTTTCACTAGAAGAGCGCACAGTTCCCGAATATTGGTGGAGTGGCAATCCAACACTTGATCCATGGGAATGGAGAGAAATTATAGCACGTCGTGGTGACATTGCCTATGGTAAGTTTTTCAATAAGAAAGCTGGATTTATTTCAAAGGAATGGTTTCCATTTTTTGCTAACTACAGGCGTGATGGCTATGATTTTGATGCTCTATGGGATGATGAAAAAGCTTCAAGACGCCAAAAGAAAGTTATGGATGTTTTAGAAATCTGTGATGAAATATATTCTAATGAATTGAAACAAAAAGCAGGCTTTGGCAAAGGCGGCGAAAAAGGCTTTGATGGTACAATCACTGACCTTCAGATGATGACATATCTTACAGTACGTGATTTTAGGCAACGCAAGAACAAAATAGGCGAAGCTTATGGCTGGCCTATCGCCATATATACTAAGCCTGAAAATATCTATGGGCGTGACCACGTGGCATCTTTATATAGTATGAATCCGGAAGAATCTGGAAAAGCTATAGCTGAGCATATTATGGAAGTATATCCTATAGCAACTGAAAAACAGATTAGAAAGATTTTACGGGGAGTGATAAGAGTATGATTTTATTTATTAATGCATGTGTAAGAGAAGAATCGCGAACAGAAGTGTTAGCAAAGGCTTTGCTTTCTAAGCTAGGTGATTTCGAAGAAGTAAAGCTTGAAGATATTGATTTCCCAAAGACCGATGAGGCTTTCTTAAAGAAAAGAGATTCTCTTATTGCTTCGCGTAATTTTGATGATCAGATGTTTACTTTGGCCAAGCAATTTGCAAGGGCAGAGACAATTGTTATTGCTGCACCTTACTGGGACTTATCTTTTCCAGCTGTGCTTAAGCAGTATATTGAGCACATAAATGTCCTTGGGATTACTTTCGAGTATACTCCAGAAGGCATCCCAAAAGGACTATGCAAAGCAAGTAAGCTGTATTACGTAATGACAGCAGGTGGTACCTATGTTCCGGAAGAATTCGGATTTGGATATATAAAATCCCTAGCAGAAAATTTTTATGGAATAAAGGATATAGAATTGATTAAAGCAACTGGGCTAGATATCTACGGCGCTGATGAAAAGGCAATTTTAAAAGAAGCTGTGGACAGGTTGTAGAATATATAAAGAAGGCGAGGCTTTGGCCTCGCCTTTTTGTTGGAATTACCAATGGGTTTTGTGCTCGTCGATTACAGTCTTAGTTTCTGCGTTCACTAAATAAAAGCCCTTTAGAGAAGCTTCGGATTGGCCAAGGGAATTGCCGTCTTCATCCAATGGCTCTGCTTCAAGCACGAGCTCGAGGCAGTCGTTTCCTTGGTCGTCTTGTTTTATGCCGTTGTCATACAGCACGTAAACATAGTCGTCGTCGCGGGCGACGGTGCCCTTTACATAGCCTTTGGCGTTGAAGTCTAGCTCCACGGAAAAATCGGATATGACGTCCTCTTTAACCAGGTAGTTACAAAGGATTATCATGTGATTCATGATGGTGACGTCGTCCATATACTCTTCGGAGTCGTCAATCATATATTGGGAGCTATCGTCCTGATAATCTGATTCGTACGAAGGGATGTATTCTGTGTCTTCAACAGCCTCATCTGAGCTTGAATCTAAGTCGAATCCAAAGTTTATTGCATCGTAAAGCCAAATGTAGTTTGGTACAAATGATAGGATAGTAATCACTATAATCAGGGCTTTTTGCAGCTTTGAGAGCTTGGCTGTGTCAGTCTTTTTCAAAGATATGATGTATGCAATCATAGCCACAATTGTTGGGATAATCAGAGTTAGGCCCACCGTGGATATGAGGGCGGCGATGCCTACTGCGATTTTCGGAAATCCGAACCAATAATAGTTGTCGTATGGCGCGCCTATAAAGCCGATGCTAAAAGCGAAGATCCAGAACATTATCAGCAATTTGAAAGGATGATTCTTTCTTGCATTATCGGGAAGCTTTGCAGCAATTTCATCCTTGGTTTGCTCCTTACCACGGATGATGTTTATGAGCAGGTGCTTCGATAAATCGTGGTAGAAGTCGATTAGGTCAGGCCTGCTAAGGCGGTAGGCTTTGTTGATGCTATGAGAAATATAGGCGATGTCGATGCCTGCAAAAAACAGAACGATTGCCACACCAAGTAGAATGCGGGAGTAGCTGTATATCCATCGTTGCAGGTAATCCCAGTGCCTATAGAATATTTGGAAATATACCAGGAATAATGTTGCTGCGCCGTAGAGCTTTATGATACGGGACACCAGCAATGTTTTGGCGGCAAGGCGGGCGCCATCGCCAGTTGATTGTAGTTCTTCTGTGTTGTAAGTTTCCATTATTATTATTCCCCTTTTGAAGTGATATCTATATAATCTATATAAAGCTTAGTACATACGTTGGGAAAGTTCAATTATTCGAAAGGGAAGAGTAATGCATAAATTAAGATTAGTTTATGCACTTTTAGCCATTCTTTCAGCGTTGTATTCAATTGCTGTTTATATGGTGGGAAGTGGTACATTTTCATTTATTATATGGGTCTTAGCAGCTATATTTTTTGGCTTACTGTATCTGATGGACAAGAAAAACTTATGGCCCAAAGTACCTAAAGCGATAAGAATTGTTTTCAGAATTATTGTCGCTATAGGTATCTCCATCTTCATCATATGCCAGGGATGTATACTCACTCAATTCTTTTCAAAAGCAGAGAACGGTGCAGATTACATTATTGTCCTGGGCGCGCAGATGAAAGACTGGGGACCAAGTATAGTCTATAAGGCAAGGCTTGATTCTGCGGTTGATTATTTGAATAGTAATCCTGACACGAAGGTAATTGTTACAGGCGGCCAGGGCGTCAACGAATCCATCTCCGAAGGTGAAGGCGGGAAAATTTATCTTATTGAACAAGGCATATCAGAAGATAGAATAATAGTTGAAAGTGAGTCACGAGATACTGATCAAAATATCAGCAATGCGATGAATCTTGTGGAGGTATCAGCTGATATGAAAATCGGCATCGTCACAAACAATTTCCATGTATTCAGAGGAGTGATGATTGCAAAGCGCTACACCGATGCTGATGTGATGGGCATTGCTGCTTTCACAGAATACCATTATCTTCCAAACAATATGGTGAGGGAGACTTTTGGGATTTTGAAGGATATTTTCTAGAAGATAGTATATAATCGTTATATTATTAATTTAAAGAAGGAATAGTTTATTATGAATTTATCTATGATACATCATGTGGCTATAATTGTTTCTGATTATGAAAAGTCCAAGGATTTCTATGTTAATAAGCTAGGATTTGAAATCATCAGAGAAAATTTTAGGCCTCAGAAGAACGATTGGAAGCTAGATTTGAGGATAAATGAGTCAACTGAACTGGAGATTTTTGCACCTCAAAATCCGCCTAAAAGACCATCATATCCAGAAGCTTGTGGCCTTAGGCATTTAGCGTTTGTAGTTGATGATATCGTAAATACGGTAAATGAATTGAATGCCATTGGAATCGAATGCGAGCCCATCAGGACTGATGAATTTACAAATAAAAAAATGACATTCTTTTTTGATCCAGATGGATTACCACTAGAATTACATGAATAGATAGAGAGGTTAGTTTTATGTATTATGTTCCAGACGGCACAGAATTAGCAGGCTTTTATGAATGCTCAGAATGTGCTAACAGATTTTTATCAGTTCAGGTTGGTCCAAGTTTGGTTTGTCCTTACTGTGGCAAGGAGCCAGATATGGAAATTGGACCAGATGAAGAAATGCCAGTGGTCAAGGAAACAGCAAAGCTTTTGCAGGTTGTTAGAGGCGAAGAAGAGGTTGAGCGTATGGACGCACTTCTTTCATTAGCTGTCACCGGTGGCGATTATAATTGGATGTAGAAAGAATGGAGATATAAATATTTATGGGATTTTTTTCAGAGATAGATGGAGAGCTTAAGCCATCGGATGAATATTTAGCTACTCATAAGCTGGAAGGCTATGAAGAGGGCGACATGGAGCATGACGACTACGAAGTAGAGGATGACGAAGTTGCCATGTCTCTTATGAGGAAATGCAAGGATTGTGGCAAAGCCTTTACTTTGGCTGGCGCCATTAAGGAATTTGATTCCTATTTTGATGGTGAGTTTTTCTACATGGAAGAATTCGTCGGCCAGGTTTGCGGCAAATGCGCTATTGCTGATGTAGAACAGGATTTTGATTAGGCGAGGCATTTAGCCTTGCTATTGTTTTTCTGATATTGTATGGCGAGGCTGAGGCCTCGCCTTTTTTTGTTGTCGTTTTCTGTCCAAAATATACTTTTTTCAATTTAAAAGTATTAAAAGGGAGTATTTTTCAATTTTAATACTCGATGATTTGTTATTTATGGATAAAAGCTACAGGTTGTGTATTTATAAATCACCTCAAAGTATTAAAACAAAGTTACTTAAATATTTAATACTTGGAGACATTGTGAATATAAGGGGGCCAGGACAAATCAGGTATTAAAAATTCAATTAAGGCTGTTTTAATACTTTTAAGTTGGGAGAGAGGTCGCTTATCCATTAAATAGACATAAAAATATATAAAGAATTTGAGATATCGTTCTTTAAACCATGTCATAGCTCATTTTTACATAAAAAATGATTAAAATTCTCATAATCATCTCTCCAGAGCTTAATCATGATACTATTTACATCAATTAAAGCCTGCCTCCAGAAGCCAAATGTTAATAACTTATAATTCGAGTTAGACATACCTAACTAAAAGTAGTATTATGTAATCAAATTAAAACTATTTAAGAGTGGAGGGTAATATGAAACCAGATTACAAAAATTGGATGCCTAAGGGAATGATTCTGGGAGTGCAGACTGTATCAGTATTTTTCCTTGTGCTGACGTACTTTACTTTTTACAGAACACCATTGGGAAAAGTTTTTTTGGCACTAACAGTGATATTTTTATTGTGTAGCATATGGATGTATTTGATGTATAGAGCTTTCTCATATGATGGCAAGCGACAGATGTCAAAACAAATAATAAATGGTGTCTCTTCATATGTCAGCATTCCAGCAGGGGGAAAATGTCTTGATGTTGGTTGTGGAAGCGGTGCGCTGAGTATTGCATGTGCAAAGAAAAATCCTGAAGCTGAAATCACTGGAATTGATAGATGGGGTAAGGAATATGCATCCTTTAGCAAGTCGCTCTGCGATAACAATGCAATAGCTGAGGGAGTAAATAATACCACATTCAAGCAGGGAGATGCTTGTTCTCTAGATTTTCCAGATGAAACATTTGATGCAGTAACAAGCAACTATGTTTATCACAATATACCTAGCAAAGATAGGCAGGCAATTCTTTTAGAGACACTAAGAACTCTCAAGAAGGGTGGAACATTCGCTATTCATGACATCATGTCTAAAAGCAAATATGGTGATATGGAAAGTTTTGTTAAAAAACTGAAGGATATGGGGTATGAAGAAGTAAAGCTTGTAGATACAACAAATGGAATGTTCATGAGCAAATGGGAGTCAGTATGGATGGGCCTGAGCGGCTCCGCAATTCTTATGGGAAGAAAATAGGATAGATATTAAAAAGGGCGAGGCTAAATGCCTCGCTTTTTTGATGGCAATGATAATTTTTTTAGATACTATTTGACAAGTTAGCTATACCTAACTATAATGTTAGTCGGAACTAACAAGTTAACAGTGTTAACTTTGAAAGGAATTCACGTGAAAACCAAAGAAACTAAGGAACAAATTTTAAAAGCCGCAATGGAAGTGTTCATGGAGAAGGGCTATAAGGATGCCTCCATGAGAAAAATCGCAAGTAAAGTAGGTATTACAGCCACCGCTTTGTACAGGCACTATGCTAACAAAGAGGAGATTTTTGATGCTGTAGTTGAGCCTGCTGTTAGTGCTTGGGAAGGATTATGCCAGACAGAAGAGGCAAGGCAGGTGGGCACTGCTAGAGAAGATGGCGTTGAAGCCATGTGGGAAGATGAGGATCAGGCGAAGATTATCGTTAAGCTTATTTACGATAATTTTGATGCACACAAGCTTTTGTTTTGCAAAAACGAGGGCACGAAATATGAGAATTATCTTCATACGATTGTCTCAAAGGTGCAGGAAGCTACGCTGGCTTTCAAAGATGAGCTTGAAGCTGGAGGTATGCTAGTAAATTCAGTTGATGAAAATGAGATGCATTTGCTTTTAAGCGCGCAATACACAGCAATGCTGGAGATGGTTCATCATGATTTCACATACGAGCAGGCCCTTCACTATTGCGATACAATATCCAGATTCTTTAAAGAAGGTTGGAGAAAATTCTTAGGTTTCTAAATTTGTTCTTGTTTGCCAGAAGGAGGAATTTATGAAGAAAAAAAGTACGTTCTCCTGGGTTATTCATTTTGCAGGGAGAAAGAAAAGTTTTTACATCGGCAGTGTGCTGCTTGCTATTATCGGTGTAGCCATGTCATTTATTCCATATTTGATAATTGCTAAGATTGTTGGAATGCTTTTATCAAAGGATATGGATTTCAGCCATTACATGTCACTGATTTTGATGATGGCGTTATGTTGGATCCTTAGAGTTGCACTTCACTCAACATCTACAACATTGTCCCACATTGCCACATTCAACGTATTGGGCGGAATAAGAACTCAACTTTGCAAGAAGCTTTCAACTATTCCACTTGGTTCGGTTTTGGATGACAACAGTGGTGCCTACAAAAATATTATTGTAGAGCGCGTTGATTCTATGGAAACAACTTTGGCTCATATTGTGCCTGAGTTTACAGCAAATATCTTGTTGCCTATAGTCATGTTCATTTACATTCTTGCTTTGGACTGGCGCATGGGCTTAGCAAATCTCATTTCAGTTGCAATCGGTTTATGTTTTGTGGCTGGTATGATGGCCCAAAGTCAGGGTGAATTCGAATATACGATACAAAAAACTAAATATTTGAATGATACAGCTGTTGAATATATCAATGGTATCGAGGTTATCAAAGCCTTTGGCAAGACGGGAAGTTCTTATGAAAAATTCGTGCTTGCTGCAAAGGAAGGTGCAGATTGCTTCATCAATTGGATGAGAAAATGTATCTGGTTCCAGGCGGGAAGCTTTGCTTTCACACCAGCTACATTCCTTGGAGTTCTCCCAATTGGGTTACTTTTAGTGAAAAATGGTGGCATGACACCAGAGGATTTCATAACATCAGTTATTCTTTCGGCAGGTCTCATGGGACCTTTGATGATTGCATTCTCATACATGGATGACATTATGAAAATGCAGGCAATCTTTGGAGAGGTTACAGAGATTATTGAAAGAGAAGATATGGTGAGACCTGACACTCTTACAAAGCAGCCGGTGGGCTCTGATATTACTCTCAGAAATGTGCATTTTTCTTACAAGGATAAGGAAATTTTGCACGGCTTGAATATGGATATCAAGCAAGGCGAGGTTAATGCTTTTGTAGGACCTTCTGGCTCAGGCAAGAGCACCATTGCCCGTCTCATCGATTCACTGTGGGATGTGAATGAAGGAACCATCACTTTTGGCGGAGTGGATATTAAGGAACTTCCGCTTGACTATTACACAAGCCAGATTGCTTATGTTGCCCAGGACAACTATCTGTTTGATATGTCTGTAATGGAAAATATCAGACTGGGCAAGGCCTGTGCTACAGATGAAGAGGTTATCGCTGCAGCGAAAGCTACTGGATGCCATGAATTTATTTTGGGACTTGAAAATGGCTACGACACCATAGTTGGTGGCGCAGGCGGACATCTATCAGGGGGAGAGCGACAGAGAATCTGTATAGCACGAGCAATGCTCAAAGATGCACCGATTGTAATTATGGATGAGGCTACCGCATATACGGACCCAGAAAACGAAGCGCTGGTACAGGAAAGCGTGGCAAAGCTGGTACAGGGCAAGACACTTATCGTTATTGCTCATAGACTTTCAACCATCATTGATGCGGACAAGATTTTCGTTATTAATGAGGGAAATGTTGAGGCAGAAGGCACTCATGCACAGCTCCTAGCTGATTGTCCACTCTACAGAAATATGTGGGAGGCTCACACCATGTCGAAGGACGATGACAGAGTGGATTCAGTTATGGGTTCTGAAGCTAGAAGGGAGGCCGCTCATGCTTAAAATTCTGATGAAATTTTTCAAATTCTGTAATGAAGAAAACAGAAAAAAGTTTTATAAATCAATTGCATTAGGTGTTATAGATGCATTCTTTGCTGGCATGAAGATTCCTGCAGCTTATTTTGCAATTGATGCCATTGTGAATAATAACATTACCGTAAATACGTTTTTACTTGTAATGGGATTTATGCTCTTAAGCACTGTCGGAAAAATGGTTATAAATAGGTTCTATCAGATGCTTCTTACAGAAGGCGGCTATAGGACCTGCGCTGGCAAGCGAATTGAAATTGGCGAGCATCTCAGATATTTGCCAATGGGATATTTTAATGATACAAGCCTGGGACATATCACATCTGTCACCACCAACACTTTGGAACAGACAGGAGACATTGCAACCCGCGCAATAATATTAGTTATGCAGGGCACAATTACAACCCTCATCGTAAGCCTTGGTATGTTTATTTTTGACGTGCGAATCGGTTTGATATGTATTGCTGTTATCCTGATTTTCTTTATCTTCAATCAGTTTACAAACAAGAGCGTAGAGAAGGTTGCCCCCGAGAAAATTGAGTCAGATAAGGACATGGTTGGCGTAATTCTTGAGTTCATCCAGGGAATTGCAGAAATCAGAAACTACAACATTATCGCCATGAACAACGCAAGGCTCAATAAAGCAATCGAAAGAAAAACAAAGGCTGATATCAAGGCAGAGGTTGCAGCCATTCCTCTGGTAGGCGTGCAGATGCTTATCTGTAAGCTTGCGGGAGTTGTAATTGCAGGCGCATCAATTGCTTTTTATCTGAATGGCACCATGAAGCTCACATACTGCATCACAATGATGCTTTGTGCATTCATCATCTTTGAGTCCCTTGATTTGGCAGGAACTTACACAGCTCTTATCAGAATCATTGGAAAAGGCGTTGATATGGTAAATGAGATTATGGAAGTTGAGCAGATGGATATTAATGGTGAAGATATTCATCCTTCAAACCGCGACATTCATCTTGATCATGTCAGTTTTGCATATGAGGACAGGACTATCATCGACGATGTGACCCTTGATATTAAAGAAAAAACTACTACAGCTATCGTTGGCCCATCCGGTGGTGGCAAGACTACGCTGACATCCCTTATTGCAAGATTTTGGGATGTGAAATCCGGCAAGGTCACACTTGGCGGAAGAGATGTAAGGGACTACAGCTTCGATTCTCTGATGGAGAATTTCAGCTTTGTGTTCCAAAGAGTTTATTTGTTTGAGGATACCATTGCAAACAATATCAGATTTGGCCGTCCAGAGGCGTCAATGGAGGAAGTTATAGCGGCAGCCAAGAAAGCATGTTGCCACGATTTCATCATGTCACTCCCTGATGGCTATGAGACATTGGTTGGCGAGGGCGGAGCCACATTGTCAGGTGGTGAAAAACAGCGAATTGCCATTGCCAGAGCCATCATGAAGGATGCACCAATCATCATTTTGGATGAGGCAACAGCCAACGTGGATCCTGAAAACGAGAAGGAATTGACTGAGGCAATCGAGAATCTTACTAGAGAAAAGACAATCATCATGATTGCCCATAGACTGAAAACTGTACGTCACGCAGATCAAATCCTGGTCATCGATAAGGGCAAGATTGTCCAGCAGGGAAAGCACGACGAGCTCATGGCTGTGGATGGCATTTACAAGAATTTTGTTAGCGGACGCAAGAAGGCTGTAAGCTGGAAGATTGCTTAATTAAACTGGAGGAAGAAAATGGATAAGAAAAAATTGACAGCAAAGGATTTTATTACAGTAGGAATTTTTACAGCAATTGTATTTGTAGTGGAGTTTGCATGTGGCATCCTTGGTTTCATTCACCCATACATCGTAGCGTCATATGTCGTGATGATTCCTATTGTTGGCTCTATCCCTATGATGCTTTTTTACAGCAAGGTAGATAAGTTTGGAATGATTACAATTATGTCAGTATTAATTGCAATCATCATGTTTGTTACAGGAATGGGATTCCTTGGAGCACCACTTATCATTCTGGCGGGTGTAGTTGCCGATTTTATTGCAAAAGCCGGAGATTACAAACAGTTCAAAATGATTTCCATTAGTTATGCTGTATTTTGCCTGTGGATTTGCGCCAATTATTTTCCTGTAATTGTGACTGCAAATTCTTATAGAGAATCCCTTCTAGAAGAGGGCTATTCAGCAGAATACACAGACAGTTTGTTTAGAGCAATCAACAGCAAAACTATATGGGTTCTTTTGATCCTTTGCCTTATTTTTGGATACATCGGTTCATATATCGGGAAAATAGTTGTAAAGAAACATTTTGAAAAGGCGGGAATTGTTTAATGGAAATCAAGCTAGATCCACGAACGAAAATTTATATGATTTTTGTGGTATCTGCCATTGTTTTGATGAGTGCCACCACGCCATTTTTGTGGGGTCTTAGAATTCTAACTACCATGGTGCCTATCGCACTTCTTATTGCAGAGAAACGCTATGCCAGCGCATTGCGTTTCTTTGCGCTGTATATAAGTGCGTTGATTCTGACTTTCTATTTCTTATCATCGGAATCAACAGGACTAATCAGGGCATTATTGACAGGTTATTGCGGTATTATTGCACAGTTTTTACCTGCATTCATTACTGCCTGGTATGTAATTCATTCTACAAAGATAGATGAATTTATGGCGGCAATGCAGAAAATGCATGTTCCAGATGGCATCACCATCTCTCTTGCAGTGGTCATGAGATTTTTCCCAACCATCAAAGAGGAATATGGTTCTATCAGGGATGCCATGAAGATGAGAGGAATATCACTGGCAGGCGGCAATGCAGCGAAAATGGTTGAATACAGAATGATTCCCCTGTTATTTTCATGCGTCAACATCGGTGACGAATTGTCGGCAGCGGCCATCACCAGAGGACTTGGAGGGGAAGTTAAAAGAACCAGTGTTGTGGAACTTAAGTTACATGTTTTTGACTGGATTTTGATACTCTTGTTTTCAATCGCAACAGTTATTTTTGTTTTGAATAAGTACATTTTATTATGAAGAATATAATCGAAATTAAAGACGTAAGTTTTCAATATAAGGGGTCAGAGGAAGGCCTGCTAAACAATGTTTCTCTTAACATAGCACAAGGTGAAACTGTACTTTTGTGTGGAGCATCTGGCTCAGGAAAGACTACCATTATCAGGCTTATCAATGGCTTGATACCGCACTATTATCCAGGTGATTATAGCGGTACAGTTCTTGTGGATGGACATGAAATAAAAAACACTGAGCTCTATGATTTGGCAGGTGTGGTAGGTACTGTCTTTCAAAATCCAAGGAGCCAGTTTTTCTCGGTTGATACCGATGGAGAGATAGTATTTGGACCAGAAAATATTGGATTAAATCCTGATGAAATCAGAAGACGACAGGACATGGTCGTAAAGGATATGAATCTGGAAAAACTCATGGGCCGAAGCCTCTTTGATTTGTCAGGCGGCGAAAAACAAAAGATTGCCTGTGGCTCAGTGTCGGCACTTTTGCCAAATGTTATTCTTCTGGATGAGCCTTCTTCCAATCTGGATTGGGACGCTATCAAGGACTTGAAAAATGAAATTGTCAAATGGAAGAGTGAAGGCAAGACTATCGTAATTTCGGAGCACAGATTATGGTACTTGAAGGATTTGCTTGACCGAGTTATCTACATGGACAATGGGGAGATTGCCGGCGAATACAATGGAGATGAATTCTTCGCATTTACGGATTCGCAAATAAGAAGTCTAAAGCTTAGGCCAGTGAAAATCGAAGAGAAATATATAGACAAGTTTAGTGACATATCTTCAGGTCAGAGCGCACTGAGAAATTTTAGCGATTATGGGAATTCTATTAAGCTGAAAAACTTTTATTTTACATATAAAAGAAGGCCATACATTTTCTGGAAGAAAAAGCTATCGGCTGAGGATGGGGATATTCTAAATCTAAATCTGCCTGAGCTTAATCTGCCAAAGGGAAACGTGATAGGTGTCATTGGAAGAAATGGCACAGGTAAGTCTACATTTCTTAGATGTCTCTGCGGCCTGGAAAAGGACTGCACAGGAGAAATCATTTATCGCAATAAAAAGTATCATGGTAAGGATTTGACTAATATAAGTTATCTCGTTATGCAGGATGTGAATCATCAGCTTTTTACAGATAGCGTAGAAGCTGAAGTGATGCTTTCGATGAAAGAAAAGGATACCGAAAAATGTAATGAAATCCTTGAGAGATTGGGGCTGCTTGAATTCAAAGACAAACATCCCATGGCTTTATCCGGAGGTCAAAAGCAGCGAGTTGCTATTGCATCTGCCATAGCCGCAGGGGCAAAGCTTCTTTTATTTGACGAGCCAACATCAGGCTTGGACTATTCTCATATGGTGAAAGTGGCTGAGCTCTTGAAGGAGCTGGCTGCCAGCGGAAGTACTGTGTTAGTATCCACCCACGATCCAGAGCTAATCGAGCTTTGCTGCAATCACATCATCCGAATAGATGATGGCAAGGTGGTTTCTTCAGATTTCTGTAATTGCGCCATGGATTTACGCATTGATAAGGACTATAATCTAGGTAATAGATTAGAGGAGGATAATGAAAATGCAGTTTGAAACATTACAAAAAGACATGGTTGCAGCAATGAAGGCAAGAGATAAGGCAAGAAAAGATGCTATTTCTTCATTGGTTTCTGATGTAAAGAAGGCCGCTATCGACGCTGGCACTAGAGATAACATTGCAGATGATTTGGTAGATCAGGTTATTCTCAAGTCATTAAAGACAGCAAAGGAGCAGCTCGACACATGCCCTGCTGAGAGAACAGATTTAAAGGAAGAGTACCAGTTTAGATATGATGTAATCAAAGAGTATGCTCCAGTAATGATGAGCGAAGACGAGATTCGCGCATTCCTTCAGGCAAACTTCGCAGAGGTGCTTGCTTCTAAGAACAAGGGCGCAATCATGAAGGAAGTTATGCCAGCTCTTAAGGGCAAGGCAGACGGAAAAGCCATCAATATGATTGTGGCTGAGCTTTGCAAATAAGTTTTTTGCTTGGAATTCATGGATTTGTTGGGCAAAAGTATTAAAAAAGATAATTTTTTAATATTAATACTTGATGAAAAATTATTTTTATACAAATATTTAACAATGTAGAAGAAAAGATGCCTCTAAGGTATTAAATTCAGTAATATTTGAATTTTAATACTTAGGGGCATTTTGAACATATGCTTTAAAGGGGAATTTTGGTATTAAAAATTAAATATAATGTATTTTAATACTTTTGATTTTCAAAAATAGATTTATATCTATGGATTAAGCAATAAAATATCTAAATACTTTGAACTACAATAACGTAAGATATCATTATTTTTGAACTGATACATAACTCCTATTTACTAACTGCAATAATAAAGAAATTATTAAAATTGCAGTTCTCACCTAGAATTATTAGTAATAAAACAGTACTATTGTTTTATATTAATTGCGTACAATAAAAGGAGGATAATTACTTATGGAGTTTAATACAAACATTTTTGAGCAGTACGATAGAAAGTGGGCGTTGCTTACTGCAGGGGATAAGGACAAGTTTAATACTATGACAATTAGCTGGGGTGGTCTGGGAACTCTTTGGAATAAGCCAGTTGCTACAGTTTACGTGAGAACATCTCGCTACACAAATGAGTTTATGAAGGACAACGATTATTTCACTGTTAGCTTTTATCCAGAAGAATGCAAAAAGACTTTGGGAGTCCTTGGTTCAAAATCCGGTCGTGATATGGACAAGATTCATGAATCTGGCCTTACTCCAAAGGAAGTAGAAAATGGCGTTACATTTGCAGAGGCAGAGGTTACACTTGTCTGCAAAAAGATGATTTGCCAGAGACTTGAGCCTGCGAATATGATCCCAGAGATTGCAAAGCAGTTTTATGAGAATGAGGCTCAGCATGACATGTATGTTGGAGAAGTTGTTGCTATTCTATAATTTGGAGGTAGATGTATGGAAGCATTAGAAGCCATTCTTTCTAGAAGAAGCACCAGAAAATACACTGAGGAAATGCCATCAAGAGAGCTTATTGAAAAGGTTATTGAGGCAGGCAGATTTGCGCCAAGCGGATCTAACAGCCAGACAACTCATTTTATCGTAATTACGGATTCAGCTGTCCTTGATGAATTAAAGGATCTAGTTAAATCAGAGTTTGCAAAGATGGAGATTACAGAAGACACATACATTTCTATCAAAAACTCTATTAATGCAGCTAAAACTGACAACTACGTATTTTGCTACAATGCGCCTGTGTTTATAGTGACAGCAAATCGCAAGGGATATGGCAATGCTATGGCAGATAGCGCTTGCGCCCTTGAAAATATGATGGTTGCTGCAAATGCACTTGATCTTGGTTCATGCTGGATCAATCAGCTTCACTGGCTTGATGAAAATGAAGCCATCAGAAAGTTCATGATTGAAAAGGGCTTAGGCGAGGACGAGACAATCACCGGCGGCCTAATCCTCGGATATCCTGATAGCGAAGATGGACTTCCTTCTCGCAAGCCTCTTGAAAGAAAAGGAAATCCAGTAAGCTGGGTAGAGTAATTAAATACATTTACTTTTATTGAGAAAAATGCTCAATAAGGTGAGCTAAATATCCTTGAATATGATAAAGAGTTCTGTTAATCTACTTGTAGTTAGCGAGGTCTAACTGTGTGTAAATCATTGCGGAACTCCTTTTTGTATTGTTAAGTGCAGCTGCTACCTGCCTTAACAATATGGAGTTCTAAAAAACAAATTCATGTGAAAGGATGGATAGTTATGGATTACTTAGAAATTGAAAAGGTTATTGGTAGAGAAATCCTCGACTCAAGAGGAAATCCTACTGTTGAATGCGAGGTCACACTTGTTGATGGAACAGTTGGACGCGGAATGGCTCCTTCAGGTGCATCTACAGGAGAGTTCGAGGCACTTGAGCTTCGTGACGGCGATAAAGGCAGATACTTAGGAAAAGGTGTTACAAAGGCAGTTGCAAATATCAACGGACCTATTGCAGATGCAATTTGCGGTATGGATGCCTCTGATATCTATGCAATCGACGCAGCTATGATTAAGGCAGATGGCACAAAGGATAAGTCAAACCTTGGTGCAAACGCAATCCTTGCAACATCAATTGCTTGTTGTAGAGCTGCAGCTACATCACTTGATATTCCTCTTTACAGATTCCTTGGCGGTATTCAGGGCACTAAGCTTCCAGTTCCAATGATGAACATTTTGAATGGTGGTGCTCACGCTGATAGCGCTGTTGATACACAGGAGTTTATGATTATGCCTGTTGGCGCTCCTTCATTTAGCGAGTGCTTACGCTGGTGTGCAGAGGTATTCCACGCACTTAAGGCTATTCTTAAGGAGATGGGAGATGTTACAGCTGTAGGTGATGAGGGTGGTTTCGCTCCAAATTCACTTAAGAATGATGATGAAGCTATCGAAGTTATCTTGAAGGCTATCAAGGCTGCAGGCTTTGAGCCAGGTAAGGACTTCATGATTGCTATGGATGCAGCATCTAGCGAGTGGAAGTCAGAAAAAGGCAAGGGCTTCTATCATCAGCCAAAGTCAGGCAAGGACTTCACAACAGATGAGCTTATCGATCACTGGGCAGCACTTGTAGACAAGTACCCAATTATCTCTATCGAAGATGGTCTTGATGAGGAGGATTGGGAAGGCTGGAAGAAGATGACAGCCAAGATTGGTGATAAGGTTCAGCTTGTTGGTGATGATCTTTTCGTAACAAACACAGAGCGTCTTTCAAAGGGTATCGAGAACGGATGCGGTAACTCAATCCTTATTAAGCTCAACCAGATTGGTTCTGTTTCAGAGACACTTGAGGCTATCAAGATGGCTCATAAGGCTGGCTACACAGCAATTTCTTCACACCGCTCAGGTGAGACAGAAGATACAACAATTGCTGACTTAGCTGTAGCTTTGAACACATGCCAGATTAAGACAGGTGCTCCTTCTAGAACAGAGCGTGTTGCTAAATACAACCAGCTCCTTAGAATTGAAGAGCAGCTCGGTGGCGCAGCAGTTTACCCAGGAATCAAGGCATTCAATGTAAAATAATTCCTATTTGCATTAAAAAAGCAGGTTTCTCACTTTCGAGTAAACCTGCTTTTTATTATTCTTTATTGGATTTCTCGCAGATGTAATTCCATCCGCAGTCACCACAAATCTCAGCTCTAAGACCAGTATCAATTATCTTTGTTTTTACAGTTGAGATGAAGTCCTGGTATTTTATCTCGGCGCCATTGGAAATTCCGCATGCCTTTAAAACTTCATTATCGTATTTACGAACTTTATCCTGTGAAGTGCATATGCCAGATTCGTTATTAGGACAGTTCTTGCAGACGATATCAGTTTCAACCTTCAGTGTTATCAGCTGAGTTGGATCTTCCTCCATCTCATAAATGATGCGCCCCATATGATCAGTGAAATCCTCGCTATATCCCTTTCCCTCATAGAATTGAAAGCACATTCCGTGGTGTGGTCTAAGTATTTTGCTCATGATGCCTCCTCCCTTTAGGATTTTTAGTATAGCACAATGTAAAGGCTTTGGCAGAATTGCCTTTTTTGTTCTTTCAACCTGCTACACCACAGCATATCAGTCTACGGCCCAGCATCAAGAGCAAGGCCTTCGGCGCTTCGCCTCTTGACCCTGTTCCTTTGACTGATATGAGGTAGTCAAGCAGGTTTGAAAATGGGACTGTGGCAAAGCCACGAACACCAGGGGAAGGCCTGGAGACACGAAGAACAGGAGATATGTTGAATTTTCGTGTCTACAAAAAAGCAGAAAGACACGAAGAATTGAGAAATCCTGAGATTTACGTGTCTGAAAAAGAACGGAAAGACACGAAGAATCGTGAAATCCTGAGATTTTCGTGTCTATGAGAGAGTAGAAAGACACGTAAAAAAGAAGAATGGTCAAATTTTCGTGTCAGAAAGCGATGCGATAGACACGAAAAAAAGAGTATTTAAGTAATTTACGTGTCGAAGGAAGAGATTTTCGACACGAAGAAATGGAGTATAGAGGAATCTTCGTGTCGGAGCAAGGGACCAGCGACACGCGAAAGTAGGAAAAGTGAAAATCTGCGTGTCTTCTAGAAGGGTGAAAAGCACGCGGAAAAGTGAAAATGATGAAAACGCGTGTCTAACAGAAGAGAGAAAAACACGCGGAAATAGAAAAAGTGAAGTGGTAACGTAAAAGTAGACACTACACGCATTATGTAGACATCTGTATTTTATAAAGGTAACATCTATTTATAAAAGTATTCTTGTTTACATAATCAAAGACAGCGAGGTGCTATATGCGATACTCTAAAGAACAAAAATTAGACATAGGACGCCAGATTTATAACCATGAATTAACCAGAGCGGAGGCAATGGAAAAATATGGTTGTAAAGGAACTTTTCTGGATACAAGCATCAGAGCTTATAAAGAATCCATTGGGGTTCCTACATCTACAACAATCAATGGAAAAAAATCTAAATGCAGCAACATAACTGAGCTTTCTTCCAAAGAGGCTGATATTGATGCATATATGGCAATGTCTAAAGAAGAACTTATTGATGAACTTATCAAAACCAAAGCAAATGAACTGCGAGCAAAAAAAGGATACGAAGTGAAAGGAGTTGGTGTAAACAAGGAGTTCATTTCTTTAAACAACAAGAATACGAAATAATTTTTGAACTGTCTGGCAAGTTCCCTGTAAAACATTTATGTAAGGTACTTGATGTTAACCGTAGTGGCTTTTACAAGTGGAAAAAGCGCCTTGAGCATCCTTCTGACAAAATGAAATCATTTGTCAGTGACATGCTTGTGTTCAAAGAATATCATGCTAAGTATCCATCTCACGGATACCGTTGGCTTAATGCAAAAATAAGACTTGATACAGGTCTCATTATGTCTGATCAACGCGCTCACAGGATATGTAAAGCGGCTGGGATAACAAGTATTGCAAAGCATTATAGATACAAAAAGCCAGGAGATCCATACAAAGTATTTCCAAATCTTTTATTAAGTGGCATGAATATCAATGGTCCAATGGAATGTGTTGTAAGCGATATGACCGCATTCTGTCTTGGTGGAGTTTACTATGAGCTAACACTTTATATGGATTTATGGAACAATGAGATTCTTACTTATTCATTGTCATCAAAGCGTGGAGATAGAAGAACGTATATCAGCGGCCTTAATGAGCTTATAAATATCAAATCTCAATACCCTGACCTTCAGATGATTCTGCATACCGACCAAGGGTCCGTTTATGCATCTAAAAACTTTAATGAAATACTGCCACTTTATAACATAATTCACTCTATGTCCCGTGCGGGAACTCCTACTGATAATGCTGCTATGGAAGCGATTAATGGTTGGATTAAGGCAGAGATATTTAGTGATCTACATATAACAAGCAATGCCACCATTGAAAAAGACATTGCCAGCTACATAGTGTTCTTCAATGAAGAACGCCCTGCCTACTCTCTGAGTTATCTGACTCCAAAACAGTATCGAGAGTATTACAGTGGAGAAACTATGTGTAAAAACACGTAAAACTGTCTACTTTTGCTTGACTAGTGCAAAAGTATGAATTGGCGTGTCTGGAAGAGGAAGAAAAGACACGCCAAAAGAGAGAAAATGTAAAACGGCGTGTTTGGGAAGTGGAAACTTGACACGCGGAATTGAAGTTATAGCAAAAGCGCGTGTCTCTGGCCTCCAAAACAGACACGCCGTATTGCAGAAAGCTCCAATCCGCATGTCGCCACCTACTCATAGACTTGCGGCTCTGCCACAGTCCAAGTTTCAAACCTGCTTGACTAACATGTATCTGCCAAAAGTTATGAAGTCAAGGGAGCGAAGCTCCGAAGGCTTGCCCTTGACTGAAATAACTTGGCAGATATGATGTGTCTAGCAGGTTGAAACAAAAGATGTTCATTTATAAAGTAATGAATTAGAATATCTTTTATAATTGGTTCAATATAAAACAGAACTACAGGAGCACCCACATGAACAAAAGCCAAGCGCGTAAAATCCTGGGGCTGGATGGCAGCGAGGATAAGCGTGAGATAAAAAAGAAATATAGAAAGCTGATGCATGAGCATCATCCGGATAATAGCGATTCTGATGATAGTAAGCTGGCGGCAAAGATTAATACAGCCTATGAGCTGATTATGAAGGATTATGCCGACAGCACAACCAATTCTGGAAACCAAAGTAACAAATCGAATCGCAGCACCACAAAAAGAACATCGCGTCCTAAGCACAGGCCTTGGTCTGCAAAGGAAAACAAGAACGCCTTTTGTGCAAGGCCAATCCTGCATGAGGTGGAAGATTTTGAAGGGAACAACTTAGGCACTATCGAAATCGCTAGAGGTAAGTACATATGGACTAAGGATGAAGAGTTTGCAATGTTTTTAAAGAGCATATATGAAACCAGTAAAGAGCTTCTAGACAATGCCAGACCTTCACTTTTCTTTGAATTGCCAGAGATAATTAAGCAAAAATACCTGGCGGATATCACGTACCTTTTAACCGGCCAATTTATTGATAGCACGCTTACCTTAAATGAACTGGCACTTGTGGAAGCAGATTCTTATAAAGTGAATGCTATGGTAGAGCTGGAACCCGGTGCAACTCCACCAAAGCCTGGCAGTATGCTTTATCCTGCGGGCGTTTCTAATCACAGGCTGTTTCTTAGAAATAAGGTGGGAGAGATTATAGGCTACCTAAGCTTTAAGGATGACAGACTTTACTATGTAGTCATCCCGCTTTTTGAGCAGAAGAAAGCACAGGTGAAAATGGTAGTGGTAGATGATATTCAGAAAACACGTAGAGGCAATAAGTACGTTGATTTAGACTTGTGGATCAGGATTCTGCCAACTGAAACATCGGCTGTAGAAAGTACCAATAATCAAATACAAGCATTATTAGATAAGTATGCTCACGAAGGTTTCTAATATATCGTAAATGCGATAACAGAAATTTCAAAATATCAGAAAGTATGAAATAACAGTGAACTTTTACTTATACCACTAGTATGTAAATTTTGTTGTGCTATTATGTTAGGAGCAGATGTGCACAAAGCTAATTAAATGAGGAGAAACAAAATGAAAAATAAGGTATTTTCAATATTAATTTGCTCTATGTTGCTACTTTCGGCTTGTGGAGCGAACAACGCTGATAACAGTGTTAATAATGAGACTGCAGGGGAGGCGGAATCATCAGAGACACAAACAACAGAGAATAATGCCACAGCAGCTGAGACAGGAGAGGTTCTTTCAAATTCTCTGTTTTCAATCACAATGCCTGCCGACCTTGAAGGCGTATATGAGGCAGAGGTTGAGGATCAGCAGATTACTCTTTATCACAAAGAGTCAAGAGATGCTGGTTACAATGGTATGGCATATACGATATGGGCAAGAGAGATGCCACCAGAGTTCTACGGCGGCCCTTATGTTAAAAAGGGTGAACTTACTGATGCAGATGGAAAGCAATACGAGGTTGTATTAGGATATGCAACTGAAGTTCAATGGGATTTTGAAACATACACAGAGATGCCAGAGGACTTCGAAAAGCTATACAATACAGCGGAGGATGTTATTGCTAACATGACCGGTGTTAACGGTGCAACTTTTGAATATCTTGCAGGAACCAAGGGCGAAGACCTTTATGGTGATATCGTTGCAAAATATCAGACTGCACTTGATGAAGGATGGGATGCATCTAAGCTTGAAGAGAATGGCATGAGCCCAGAATTCTACAGCATAGGTCAGACAGATGGTGCTTCAGGTATAGGTATTGCTTACTACGATACTGATAAAGATGGCGTCGACGAATTGTTCGTAGGCACACTTGTTGATGACGAGCTGAGAGGTTCTATCTACGATATCTACACAATGGTAGATGGCGAACCAGCACTCGTTGCTTCTGGAACAGCCCGCAATAGATTCTATGTTTATAGCGAAGGTATGATTGTAAATGAGTATTCAAGCGGCGCACTTGAAAATGGCAAGCTTGTATATTGCATGGAGCCAAACTCTTCTGAACTGATGTATCAGTGGGGCACCAAAATCGATGCTTATACAAATGAAGATCAGCCTTGGTTCATAAGCTACATGGAAGATGAATGGGAAAATGTTACCGAGGATGAATTTAATTCAAGAGAAGCTGCTTCAGAGGATTACACAGATCTTGAATTTACTGCTTTATCAGATTTCTAAATGATAAAAATTAAGGGTACGTACTTATTGGTACGTACCCTTTTTGTTTTAGTTAAGAATCTTAATTCCACCAAGAATAGGAACTGGTTTCTGCTCGTCATTGCAAGCACCAACTAATGCCATAATCCAAAGAACAACCATAACAATCCACCAAACCCATCCAAGTACTGGAATAGCACAAGCGAAGAAGAAGAGGTTGATTACAAGAGCTTGATTGATGTGGAACTTAGCTCCCTCACGATCACCTACAAGAACTGCGATTAAGAATCCAATCCATGTAAGGTATGCAACAATACCTGTTGTGTGTGCGCTCATGCTTGCTGATGAGCTAGTTGTGATAGGTGTTGCATTAAGCAAATCAGCTTTTTTTTGTTCAAATTCTTCCTCTGTGATAACTCCTTGGTCAAGCAAATCCTTATACTTTTGGATTTCCTCTGCTGCTGAAAAATTACTCATATCTTTCCTCCCTAATTTAAAATATCTGTCAATTATTGTATCACTCTTTAAAAGCTGAGTCAGTAATAATTTAATATTTTTACCAATTACGAAAAATATCATGTCTTCAGTTACTTAAACGTTTACGAAAATCCCTCATTTTATTAGAATATAACTAGTTTAATAACATATAAGGAGAAGGATATTATGAAAACATTTGAAGGTTATATCCACGGAATCAACCTGGGAGGCTGGCTATCTCAGTGCGTCCACACAAAGGAGCACTACGATTCATTTATTCATGAGGAAGACATTGAGACAATCAAGAAATGGGGGATGGATCATTTCAGAGTTCCTGTAGATTACGAGCTTGTAGAACGCGGCGCAGGGGACTATAAAGAAGATGGCTTCCAGTATCTTCAAAACGCAATCGACTGGGCTGGCAAAAATGGATTGAACATGGTTCTTGATTTGCACAAAACAGCAGGCTTTAGTTTTGATGAGGGAGAGGCAGAGACTGGCTTCTTTGAAAATGAAGAATATCAGGAGCGTTTCTATCTTCTTTGGGAAGAGTTCGCAAAGAGATTTGGAAAGTATTCTGATCGCCTTAGCTTTGAGCTTTTAAACGAGGTTACTAAGAAGGAATACTGCGATACATGGAATAGAATTTCCCGCACATGTGTGGAGCGTATCAGAAAGTATGCACCAGACATTAAGATTCTCATCGGCGGATATTACAACAACGCAATTGAATCACTTAAAGACATTGCGCCACCTTATGATGAAAATATCGTTTATAATTTCCATTGCTATGAGCCACTGATTTTCACACATCAGGGTGCATATTGGATTCCTACAATGGACAATGATTTCAGAATGCCATTTGATGTTACATACAAGGAGTACAAGCAGAATACTCGAAACAATCTTGAAGGCTTCACTATTAACTTTGATTCTTACAATGAGAATGATAAAATTGGAATAGAGTTCTTTAGAGACTTGGTAAAGGAAGCCGTTCGTGTGGCAGATGAAAGAAACGTTGCTCTTTATTGTGGAGAGTTTGGGGTTATCAATCTTGCATCTCCAGAGGACAGCAAGAAATGGTACGAAATGATTTGCAAGTGCTTCGATGAGTATGGCATTGGCCGTGCAGCATGGAGCTTCAGACAGATGGATTTCGGTATCGAAGATGAACACATGGCTTCCGTTAGAGACGATATTTTGAAAATGATTTAATAGGAGGCTTAATGAAGACAGCACTTATTACAGGAGCAACATCAGGCATCGGCCTTGAGTTTGCCAAAAGACTTGCAGACAGAGGCTACAGACTGATTGTCACAGGACGAAGAGTAGACAGACTTAATGAACTTGCAGAGCAGGTAAATGTTCCTGTGGAAATAATCGCAGGTGACCTTAGCAAGAAAAAGGAATGCTTTGCCCTTCTTGATAAGCTGAAGGAGGAGCGCATCGATGTATTTATCAATAATGCAGGATTTGGTGTGGCTGGTTCATTCCTTGAAACAGATATTGATAGAGAAGTTTCTATGATAAAGGTCAATGATGTTGCTATGCACATCCTCTTTAAAGGAATTCTTCAAAAGATGGATGCAGATGGTGCTGGTCAGATTTTAAATGTGGCTTCATCAGCAGGTCTTCTTCCGGGCGGCCCATACATGGCTGGCTATTATGCAAGCAAGGCCTATGTCACAAGCCTTACTCGTGCTGTTGCAGTAGAGCTCAAGGAAAAAGGCTCAAAGGTAAAGGTTTCAGCTCTTTGCCCAGGGCCTGTAGATACAGAGTTCAATGACAGAGCAGATGTAGTTTTTGCATTGAAGGGAATCAGCCCAGAAAAATGCGTAGCAGAAGCGCTGAAGGGAATGGATAGAGGCAAAACAATTATCGTGCCAGGCTTTGGTATGAGACTTGCCATGGCTTTCCAGCATTTGCTACCAATTCCAATTCTCGTCAAGCTCACAGGCCATCAGCAGAAAAAGAAACTTGGCTAAAGGGTTGCATTTTTTCAAGTATGGGTTTATCATACAGAGGCTTTAATAATTAAATAGGACAGTTCGTTTGTACCATCCTGTCCCTAAACAAAACCAGGACTAATTTTTTCTATATGAAATCAATTAGGCTGTAGGTGCGCATCTACAGCCTTTTCTTTTTGAGAAAATCAGGTCCTGTTTCCGGAGGAAATCAATGTATTATTTAACTGCAGAAGCATCATTTGACGGCGCTCATTTTTTGAGTGGCTACGAAGGTAAGTGTTCTAATCTTCATGGTCATCGCTGGAGAGTGATTCTTAAAATAAAGGCTAATGAGCTTCAGGCTGAAGGCCAGCAGCGAGGCATGGTTGTAGATTTTGGTGATGTAAAAAATGCTCTCAAAAAAGAGACAGATTTCTTTGATCACTCATTTATATATGAAGAAGGATCACTAAAGGAGACAACTGTTGCAGCTCTCAAGGACGAAGACTTCCTTATGAGAGTGGTTCCTTTCAGACCTACAGCAGAAAACTTTTCAAAGTATTTTTATGAGAAGTTTGAGGAATACGGCTTTGAGGTTGCTGAAGTAACTGTATACGAAACTCCAAACAACTGCGCAAGCTATAGCAAGTAGGAGGAGTTATGTCGGTATTTAATGTAGTAGAAAAATTTGTAAGTATAAATGGCGAAGGCCAGCATGCAGGAGAGCTTGCAGTGTTTATCAGACTTCGTGGCTGCAATCTAAGCTGTAGCTATTGCGACACCAGATGGGCTTGCACGGCCGATGCACCTGCAGAGGAAATGACAGAAACACAGATTGTGGACTACGTCATCTCTACTGGCGTGAAGCGTGTTACCCTAACAGGTGGTGAGCCACTTCTTTCGCCACATGTTATTGATTTGCTGAAGGCATTTGCTGAAAACCCTGATATTTTTGTTGAGATAGAAACAAATGGAAGTGTTGATATACACCCATTTGCTTGTATAGATAATCCGCCAGCATTCACTCTTGATTACAAGCTGGCAGGTTCGGGAATGGAAGATAAAATGCTTCTTTCAAACTTTGATGTTCTTACAGCAAAGGACACAGTCAAGTTTGTTTGCTCTGATGTAAGTGAGCTTGATAAGGTTTGCAAGATTGTTGATGATTATCGTATTTCCGATAAATGTACTTGCTTGATTAGTCCTGTGTTTGGACGAATTGAGCCAGCAGATATGGTTGATTATCTGATTGACCACAAAAGAAATGATATAAGATTGCAGTTACAGCTTCACAAATTTATTTGGGATCCAAATAAACGAGGCGTTTAAGAGAGGAAAGTCATGGCTATAAATAAAGAGCTTATTAAAGAAAGCATTAGAAATATTATTATTGCCCTTGGTGATGACCCTGAAAGAGCAGGTCTTAAGGAGACTCCTGATAGAGTTGCTCGCATGTACGAAGAAGTTTTTGAGGGCATGAATTACACAAACGGACAGATTGCAGAGATGTTCAACAAGACCTTTGATGAGGACTATTACGATGAAACTAATCAGGATCTTGTTTTTGTAAAGGACATTGAAGTTTTCTCATATTGCGAGCATCATCTTGCGCTTATGTATGATATGAAGGTCAGCGTTGCCTACATTCCAAATGGCAAGGTAATTGGCCTTTCAAAAATCGCACGTATCGCTGATATGGCTGCAAAGCGTCTTCAGCTTCAGGAACGTATCGGCAACGATATTGCAGAAATCATCCAGATGGTTACAGGTTCTGAGGATGTGGCTGTATTTATCGAAGCAAGCCATAGCTGCATGACAGCACGTGGAATCAAAAATGCCAGTGCAAAGACTCATACACAGACATTAAGAGGTCGTTTCAAGACTGACAGAGATTTACTTCAGAGATTATTATAAGGAGAATTGAAATGAAAGCTTTAGTACTTGTTAGCGGAGGCTTGGACAGCACAACTTGTCTTGCCTTGGCAGTAAAAGAATATGGACATGAAAACGTGGTGGGACTTTCTATTTTCTATGGTCAGCGTCACGATAAAGAAATTAAGGCTGCAGATGCAGTTTGTGAATACTACAAAGTGGAGCATATCACACTTGATTTATCTACAATGTTCCAGTTTAGTGATTGCACATTGCTTCAGCATTCTGATGGTGAGATTCCTGAGGAGTCATATGACAAACAGCTTGAAAAGACGAATGGTAAGCCAGTAAGCACTTATGTGCCTTTTAGAAATGGATTATTCCTTTCTAGCGCAGCAGCAATTGCACTTTCTAAGGGATGCTCAAAAATCTATTATGGTGCTCATGCTGATGATGCTGCTGGTAACGCATATCCGGATTGCTCTAGCGATTTCAACAATGCAATGAACACAGCCATCTACGAAGGAAGTGGAAAGCAGCTTACAATCGAGGCTCCATTTATCAATAAGAATAAGGCCGGTGTTGTAAAGCTTGGTATGGAGCTTGGCGTTCCTTATGAGCTTACATGGTCATGCTACGAAGGCCACGATAAGGCATGCGGCAAGTGCGGTACATGTATCGACAGAATTGCAGCATTTGAATTAAACGGAATCAAAGATCCAATCGAGTATGAGAATTAATTAGGAGGTCTACTATGACAGATAGCAGAAAAGAAGAAGGAACACTTACACTTTTAGGAAATAAAAACAACGTTTACCCAGACAACTACGCACCAGAGATGCTTCAGACATTCCTTAACAAGCATCCTGAGAACGATTATTTTGTAAAGTTCAACTGTCCAGAGTTTACATCACTTTGCCCAATCACTGGCCAGCCAGATTTTGCAAACATCATCATCTCTTATGTGCCAGGTGAAAAGATGGTAGAGAGTAAGTCATTAAAGCTTTACTTATTCAGCTTCAGAAACCACGGTGATTTCCATGAGGATTGCGTAAACATCATCATGAAGGATTTAATCAAGCTTATGGATCCTAAGTACATCGAAGTTTGGGGCAAGTTCACTCCAAGAGGAGGAATCTCTATCGACCCATATTGCAACTACGGTAAGCCAGGAACTAAGTGGGAAAAGGTTGCAGAGGACAGACTTTTCAATCACGATATGTATCCAGAAAAAGTAGATAACAGATAATAAATATGATAAATTTAAAGGCAGACAGATAGTCTGTCTTTATTTTATTTCTGGGAGATTTTTATGAGAATACTAATTACAAATGATGACGGTATAAATTCAGATGGAATTATTCGTTTGGCCAGAGCAGCTAAGGAGTTTGGTGAGGTTTGGGTGGTTGCACCTGAAAGCCAAAGAAGTGCAGCAAGCCACAGTATTTCCCTTCATAATTCCATTGATGTTTACCCATGTGAGGAATTTCCTGTAGAGGGTGTTTTTGCATATTCTTGCAGTGGCACACCTGGAGACTGCGTTCGAGTTGGCGGCTTAAGCGTTATGCCTGAGCGTCCGGATGTAGTACTTTCAGGAATTAATTATGGATACAATTGCGCTTCGGATATTCAGTATTCAGCTACCTGCGGAGCAGCCTTTGAGGGAGCATTCCAAGGGTATCACGCAATAGCCCTTTCGGAAGGGGCTTGTGATTGTCATCAGGTAACTGACAAATATATAAAGCAGGTTTTAAAGAAGCTTTTGGCGGAACCACTTGCACCTGGAATGATTCATAATGTCAACTTCCCAGGATGTGAATTATCGGATTGCCAAGGCATATTATATGAAAGAAAAGTTTCCCGAGGAATGTTTTATAAAGATAGCTACGATGTGGTGGAAAACCTTGATGATGGCGGCGTCAGATACATGGTAAATGGCTGCTATACACCGGTTGCAGAGGAGGGCACAGACTTTGATGCAATCCTTAATAACTATGTGTCTGTCGGGGTTGTAAATAATGTAGGTTATTGATATAATTACGATAGTTTTTCTATGATTTTTAGGAGGCAGATATGGCAGAGAACAAGAATTTTGTTATAAATATTAATGGCGATGGCGGTGTAAACATCTCTGAAGAGGTTGTTGGAATTATCGCTGGCCTTGGTGCAGTTGAGGTTGATGGTGTTGAGTCACTTGCAGGCAACCTTACATCTGAAACTATTTCAAAGGCTGGTCAGGGAAAGCTTGCAAAGGCTATCAGAGTAGTAGATAGCGAGCCAGGCAAAATCTCAGTACACATGGCTATCAATATGAAGTATGGCTACGAAATCCCAAAGGTTTCAGGCATGGTTCAGGAAAAGGTTAAATCAGCAGTTGAGACTATGACAGGTCTTGAAGTTACAGCTGTAGATATCCGCATCGCAACTGTTAGCGTAGCAGGAAACAATTAATCAGGATTTATTTATTTTTTATGCATATTAATGTATAATTATGGGGTGCTATCTCGAGTAGCACCCTATATTAGTCTAAACTATTAGATTTTCAGGAGTTTTTATTTATGAATAGACATGAAATTAGAAAAGAAGTATTTAAGGCTGTATTTATGAATGAGTTTCATGATGCAGAGGATATGGATAGCGTAATCAGCACATTCCTTGGCGGCCGTGACAATGCAGAGGCAGAGGATCTTGCTAAGAACAACAAGACAGCTGAGGATGAAGAGTATATCAAGACAAAGGCTGAGGATATCATTGCTAAGCTTCCAGAAATCGACGAGCTTATTAACAAGTCTGTTGATGGTTGGAAGACTACACGTATGGCAAAGGTTGATTTAACACTTATCAGACTTGCTTTATACGAAATCAAATTCGAAAACCTTCCTGTTGGTGTTGCTATCAATGAGGCAGTTTCACTTGCTGATGAATTCGGCACAGATTCTTCTGCTGGATTCGTTAATGGAGCACTTGCTAAATTAGTATAATGAATAAAAATGTATATAGTGTATCTCAGATAAATACATATATTGAGCGTATGTTTTCTGATGATTTTATGCTTGGAAACCTTTCCTTATCAGGGGAGGTTTCTAATTGCAAGTACAATCATACAGGGCACATATATTTTACTTTGAAGGATGATAAATCATCTATTTCTTGTGTAATGTTTGCTGGCAAGCGAGCAAAAGGGTTGAAGTTCAACATGAAGGACGGAGACCAGATTGTGGTCACTGGATATGTTGGAATCTATGCGGCTGCCGGCAGATATCAAGTGTATGCAAACGAGATAGAGCTGGCTGGTGTGGGCGATTTATATCAGCGTTTTGAGGCGTTAAAGCAGGAGCTTGAAGAAAGCGGTATGTTTGATGCAATGTACAAAAAGCCACTTCCAAGCCACGCTATGAGAATCGGTATCATCACAGCTCCTACAGGAGCGGCTGTTCACGATATCATCCGAGTATCTAAGACACGAAATCCTTTTGTAGAATTGATTCTTTATCCAGCTCAGGTTCAGGGTGAGGGGGCAGTGCCTTCCATCATTTCCGGAATCAATTGCCTGGATGAGTTAAATCTGGATGTTATCATCCTAGGTCGTGGTGGTGGTTCCATCGAAGACCTTTGGGCTTTCAACGAGGAGCCGGTAGCACGAGCTATTTTCAAGGCCAACACACCAATCATATCTGCCGTTGGCCACGAAACAGATTTCACAATTGCAGATTTTGTTGCAGATAAAAGAGCAGCTACACCTTCTCAAGCAGCAGAGCTGGCTAATTTTGTTTACGAGGATTTTGCCAGAACAGTAGAGCGATATTCCGATAGGCTCAACAGCACATTGGATTACAAGCTTTCATCAATCACTTCTCAGCTTGAGAACTACAAACTACGATTACAATCTCTCAGACCAGAGAACAAAATAAAAGCAAATCAGGACAAGCTGAATCATCTCTACGACAGACTCAACAGCTTGATGAACGCCAAAATAGAGCGCTACGAAAGTCGTTTGATTGCAGCTTCAGGCCGTTTAGATGGCCTTTCACCAGCCAAGCGATTGGCTTCTGGTTTCGGTTATGTTACGGGTCCTGATGGAAAAAAGGTTGATAGCGTATCAAATCTTTCCGTTGGAGATAGCCTTAGTATCAGAGTAAAGGATGGTATGCTGGAGAGCCAAATCACCAGCATTTCAAAGGATAAATAGGAGCACGTATGGCAGAAAAAGAAACAAAAGAGACAATAATCGAAGAAAGCTTTCAGGCTCTCGATGAGATAATCACAAAGATGGAATCATCAGATGTCACTTTGGATGAATCCTTTGCTTTGTACAAAAGCGGAATGGAAGAGCTTCAAAAAGCTAATTCAAAAATAGAACAGACTAAAAAAGCTGTCATGGCAATCAGTAAAGATGGCGGCTTTGAGGTGTTTGAAGGGGTTGAGTAAAATGGACATTAAAAACGAACTTAGCGTAAGAGCAGAGTCTGCACAGGATGTTGTTTGCAGATTTTTGCCGGATGTAGAGGGATTACTGGGCATCATATTTGATGCAATGGAATACGGGGTTACAGCAGGCGGTAAACGCCTTCGTCCAATCCTTATGAACGAGACATTTCAGCTTTTCGGTGGCACTGGCGATGTGATTGAGCCATTTATGGCTGCCATCGAAATGATTCACACATATTCGTTGATTCACGACGATTTACCAGCAATGGACAATGACGCACTTCGCCGTGGCAAGCCTACTGTGCATGTAGCATACGGTGAGGCAATGGGCGTACTTGCAGGAGATGCTCTTTTGAACTACGCCTTCGAGACTGCATTAAATGCTTACGATGCAGATGTTGATGTGGTTCGCGTCACAGAGGCAATGCGCATTCTAGCCAGAAAAGCCGGAGTATTTGGCATGATTGGTGGCCAGGTTGTAGATGTGGAGGCTGAAAAGAAGCAGCTAGACATGACAGAGGACAGGCTTCATTTCATCTACGAGCTAAAGACTGGTGCGTTGATTGAAGCATCTATGATGATAGGTGCGGTTTTGGCTGGCGCCAGTGAAGAACAGGTTTCTCTTGTTGAGAGCGTGGCAGGCAAAATCGGCATGGCCTTCCAGATTCAGGATGATATCCTTGATATCGAAGGAGATGAAGCAAAGCTTGGCAAGCCAATTGGCTCAGACGAGAAAAACGAAAAATGTACCTACGTTACATTTGCAGGTATAGAAAAATCCAAGGAAGAGGTAAAGCGTCTTACAGACGAGGCAGTTGAAGAACTTAATAGCTTAGATAATCACAACGAGTTTTTAAATGAGCTACTTAAATACCTTGTCTACAGAGACAATTAAAATAGATTATGGTTCTTGAAAAAATAAAGCAACCTAATGATATAAAGAATTTAACAGAGGAAGAAGTTTTAGCTCTTCCTGCAGAAATACGAAGCTTTCTTATTGAGCATCTATCAAAGACTGGTGGTCATTTGGCTTCCAATCTTGGAACTGTTGAGCTTACAATTGCTCTTCATATGCTTCTTGATTTTCCAAAGGACAAGCTTGTTTGGGACGTAGGTCATCAGGCATACACTCACAAGATTCTTACTGGTAGAGCAAATGAATTTGATCATCTTCGTCAGTACGATGGAATCAGTGGCTTCCCTAAAAGAGTAGAAAGTCCTTGCGACAGTTTTGATACAGGTCACAGTTCTACATCTTTGTCTGCAGCTTTAGGCTATTGCATGGCAAGGGATTTAGCGGGAGATGACTATAAGGTTTGCGCAGTTATCGGTGATGGAGCTCTTACAGGTGGCCTTGCTTACGAGGCATTGAACAATGCTTCTCGTTTAAAGAAGTCTAATTTCCTTATCGTACTTAATGATAATGAAATGTCCATCTCTAAAAACGTAGGTGGCATGTCTACCAATCTTGAGCGTCTTCGTACCAGCTCAAAATACGTTGGCTTGAAAAACAACGTGTTATCATCTTTGGAAAGCTGGCCTAATGGTGAGCGCATTATTAGAAAGATTCGTAGCACTAAAAATGGTATTAAGTCTCTTATGGTTCCTAATATGGTTTTTGAGGATTTAGGAATTATGTATCTTGGCCCGGTTGATGGCCACGATATTAAAGCCATGATGGAGACATTCAATATGGCCATGGGTATCAATGGACCTGTGCTTGTTCACGTCATTACTAAAAAGGGTAATGGTTACGAGCCAGCAGAGCGTCATCCATCCAGATTCCACGGTACAGATATATTTGAAATCGAGACAGGACTTCCAATGCGCAATCCAAACCCTGGATACACAGATGTTTTCTCAACTGTAATGCGTAAGATGGGAGATCGCAACCCAGAAGTTGTTGCTATTACAGCAGCTATGGCAGAGGGGGCTGGATTAAAGCGTTTCAGAAATATGTTCCCAGACAGATTCTTCGATGTTGGAATCGCTGAGGAGCATGCAGTTACATTTGCTGCCGGATTGGCACTGGGCGGTCGCATTCCTGTTTTTGCCGTATATTCATCATTCTTACAGCGTGCATACGACCAAATCCTTGAGGATGTTTGCTTACAAAATCTTCATGTGATTTTTGCAATTGATAGAGCAGGTCTTGTTGGCGCAGATGGAAGCACACATCAGGGTATATTCGATGTTTCATTCCTTACATCTATGCCAAACATGACAGTGATGGCTCCAAAGAATAAATGGGAGCTTTCAGATATGATGAAATTTGCAGTGGCTTATGATGGCCCAATCGCCATCAGATACCCTAGAGGCGAGGCATACTGCGGATTAAAGGAGCATAGAGCTGAAATCGTCCTTGGCAAATCCGAGGAGATAAAGGCTGGGTCAAAGGTAATGCTATTTGCTCTTGGTTCCATGGTAAAGAAGGCTGAGGAAGTGGAAGAGCTCCTTAAGGCTCATGGAATTGATGCAGGTATCTGCAACGCTAGATTTGCAAAGCCGCTTGATCAGGCATATCTGGATAAAATCAAAAATGAATACGATTTAATCGTTACATTAGAGGAAAATGTTATTACCGGAGGATTTGGCCAGCAGGTTCAGGCTTATCTTGATGACAAAGGCTATAATGGTCAGGTCCTTAAAATAGCAGTTCCAGATGAGTTTGTTAGACATGGAAGTGTTACACTTCTGTTTAAAGAGCTTGGCATGGATGCAGAGTCCATTACACAGCGTATATTAGAAAAATTAGGAAAGTAATATGAAAGAAAGACTTGATATAGTATTAGTAGATAGAGGGTTTGCTCCTTCTCGTGAAAAAGCCAAGACCATGATTATGGAAGGCAATGTTTTCGTTAAAGGAAACAGAGAGGACAAAGCAGGCACTAAAATAGATGTAGATGCAGATATCGAAATCCACGGACAGCAGCTGAAATACGTTAGCCGTGGTGGTCTTAAGCTTGAAAAGGCTATGACTCACTTTGATATTTCCTTAGATGGAAAGGTATGCATGGATATCGGCGCATCTACTGGTGGTTTTACTGATTGTATGCTTCAGAATGGAGCTACAAAGGTATTTTCTGTAGACGTTGGATACGGACAGTTTGCTTGGAAGCTTCGTCAGGATCCTAGAGTTGTCTGCATGGAAAAGACAAACATCAGATATGTCACTGTAGAGGACATCGGCGAGCAGCTTGATTTCGCTTCAGTTGATGTATCATTTATCAGTCTTACAAAGGTACTTGGTCCAGCAAAGGCACTTCTTAAGGATGATGCTGAAATGGTTTGTCTTATTAAGCCACAGTTTGAAGCTGGACGTGAAAAGGTTGGAAAGAAGGGCGTTGTCCGTGATCCAGCTGTTCACGAAGAAGTTATTAATACAATTATTGATTTTGTAAAAGAAATTGGTTTTTATGTTCTCCATTTGGAATATTCCCCAATTAAAGGACCAGAAGGAAACATAGAATACCTCATTCATATATCAACACAGGAAAAACAGGGGGATGCTATTGATGTTGCTGCAACAGTAGCAGCTGCACATGGTAGCTTAGACAAATAATGAAGAATTTCTTAATTGTTGCAAGATCTTTTAGTGATTTACATGAAAAATATATTAACATTATTCGTGATTATATTTCGGCACATGGTGGAATGTGCATTCTCGATTTAGACACTTGCCCGGATAGCTCTGAAACACAGGTAACAGTTGATGACAATATTGAGTGCATCATTACTGTTGGTGGTGATGGAACTGTTGTTAGGGTTGCTCAGAATGTTACAAATCGCAAGGTGCCTATCGTTGGTCTTAATTGCGGTCACCTGGGCTATCTTTGCGATATGACAGTTGATAATGTTGAGCACTGCTTAGATCAATTACTTAGCGACAATTATAAGATAGATGAGAGAATGATGCTTGAAGGAGATTGTTCTAGCGATGCAGACAATTGTTTTAGAGCTCTTAATGATATTGTAGTTGCATCTGATGCTGCTGGGCTTTTTGTTTTAAACCTGACAGTCAAGGTCAACGGAATTCAGTTGTATTCCCACAATTGTGATGGTCTTATTGTTTCCACACCTACAGGTTCAACTGCTTACAATCTTTCTGCTAACGGTCCTATTGTTAGTCCTCATGCAGATTGTATTGTTTTGACTCCTATTAACCCTCATACACTTAATTCCCGTAGCATTATTTTGGCCTCAAATGATGAGGTTGAAGTTAGTATAGAGGCTCGTCACGAAGAGGACGATCCAAAAGCAAACATTATTTACGATGGAACACTTAGACAAATCCTCAAAAAGGGTGAAGTTTTAAAAATCCATCGTTCAAAGATTACATCCAACATGGTTATGTTAGAAAACGTCAATTTCTTGGAACGTATTCGAGCTAGGATGCAGGAGATTTAAATGAAGATTGAAAGACAGGCAAAGATACTAGAGTTAATAGTAAAAAATGAAATAGGAACTCAGGAGGAGCTTACAGCTCGCCTTGAGGAAGCTGGATTTAACGCCACACAGGCTACAGTTTCCAGAGATATACGCGAAATGAAGCTGACAAAGGTTGCTGATGCAGCTGGCAAGCTTCGTTACGTAGCATACAAAACTACCGAGGACGATATGAATGAGAAGTACATTCGTATTTTCTTGGATGGTTTTGTTTCAATGGACAACGCCCAGAATATTTTAGTTGTCAAGACTGTTTCAGGTATGGCTATGGCTGTTGCGGCTGCCTTAGACCATATGGATTTTGCAGAAATAGTTGGCTCAATTGCCGGTGATGATACTATTATGTGCGCTGTCAGAAGCATTGATGATACTGTCGTTTTAATGGGGAAACTAAAACGAATCATCGAGAAATAAAAGGTTGGTGCAAGGATCCTTTTACACAGAAACGCGGGCATAGAAAAGGAGAATTAAATGCTAGCTAGTTTGCACGTTAAAAACTTAGCCCTTATTGATGAAGAGGAGATTATTTTTTCTAAGGGGCTTAATATCTTATCGGGAGAAACCGGAGCAGGTAAATCTATCATTTTGGGAGCACTTCATTTAAGTCTTGGAGACAAGGCATCAAAGGATTTCCTTCGTGATGCTGATTCTGAGGCATTTGTGGAAGCTGTGTACCTTATCAATGATGAAAGCACAAAGGAAGCTCTGAGAGAAATGGGCGTGGAGCCATACGATGATGAGGTGATTATGTCTAGAAGAATCACTGAATCTCGCGCCGTTGGAAAGATTAATGGTGAACAGGTTCCAGCTGCAAAGATGAAAGAAGTTGGGGCGTTGTTACTCGATATCTACGGACAGAAGGAACATCAGTCACTTCTTAACACAAAGCGCCATATGGAGCTTTTAGATGAATTTGCTAAAAATGAAATTGGCGATTTAAAAGATAAAATCGCTGAATCTTACAAGAATTATAAAGCACTTACTGCGGAGCTTGAGGAAGCAAAGCAGAGTGATGTTTCAAAGGAAAGAGAAATTGTTCTTTTGGAGCATGAGATAAATGAAATCGAATCTGCTAATTTAAAAATTGGTGAGGATGAAGAGCTTGAGGATGAGTATAAGCGTCTTTCAAACTTTAGCCGCACTATGGAATATTTTGGCAGAGCTCATGAAGCTATGGCAGGAGATGGCGGTGTATCAGATGCTATTAGTTCTGCAATATCGGATATACGATATATAGAAGGAATTGATGATAGAGCATCAGAATTTCTTTCAATGCTCAATGATGCAGATAGCATTATTTCGGATTTCAACAGAGAGCTTTCAAGCTACATGTCTGATGCATCCTTTGATGCTGGCAGATTCAACGAGGTGGAGCTTCGTCTCAATGAAATCAACAGACTCAAAGACAAATACGGTACTACAATCGAGGCTGTATTAGAGGAGCTTGCTGCTCGTCAGGAAAAGAAAGCGAAGTTTGAATCCTTTGATGAATACCTGGCAGAATTAAAGCACAAGGTTGATGTTGCTACAAAGGAGCTTGATGACCTTTGTCAGAAGCTTTCTGATATCCGCAGAAAGAGCGCAGCAGAGCTTTCTAAAAAGATGCAGGAAGCCATGAGCGATTTAAACTTCCTCAATTCCGAATTCGAAATGCATCTTAAAAAGCTTGATCACTACACAGCTGATGGTTTTGATAGTGGTGAGTTTATGATTTGCACAAACCCAGGTGAGCCACTTCGTCCACTTAAGGATATTGCTTCAGGCGGTGAAATGAGCCGTATCATGCTTGCAATCAAGACTGTTCTTGCTTCAGGCGGCGGAATCGATACTCTTATTTTCGATGAGATTGATGCGGGTATTTCAGGTAGAACAGCCCAGGCTGTTTCTGAGAAGCTTTCTACTGTAGCAGACAAGCATCAGGTTATTTGTATCACTCATTTGCCACAGATTGCCGCAATGGCAGATACGCATTTCCTCATTGAAAAGAACGTCGAGCAGGGCCATACCATTTCCGGTATTAAAAAGCTCTATGACAACGACACTATCGAAGAGCTTGCTAGAATGCTTGGTGGTAGCGCTATTACAGAGGCTGTGCTTACAAACGCCAGGGAAATGAAAGAGTTGGCAAACAGCTATAAAAATAAAGCTTGATTTTAAAAATGAATCTTGATATATTAGTATCCGCATGGAAACATGCGGATCATTTTTTCTTTATATAAATCCCAATACTTTTTATATCATTTAATTATGATTACTGAAAAAATTAATATTGATCGAATTGATTTTGCCCTTATGTTTAAGGACATTGAGGAGGCTAAAACTCGTATTATATATAAGCTCATGAACAAGGAAAAAAATCAGGAGCTTTTAGAAACTGTACCGCATGTGGAATATTTGGACTTGGCTATTGTGTTTTATTATTTATTCCCAAGTGACAATGAGGAGCAGTTTAAGGGGTTCATGCTAAATAATGAGCATATGCTTATGCTTGGACTTAGCGTTACTGATTTGATGAACAATGCAAGTATTAATACTCAGCGTATTTTAGGGCTTAAATATCAGGGTATTTTTTCGACCATTGCAGAAATTACTGGAGCAGAAGATATGTATGATGCTGCCGCAATAGAGGATGGATTTATTCCACTCCAGGTGTTATCTAATCGCTTGGGGACATATGGTGCATCTGCAATTTTATATAAGGATGTGATTAAGGATATTGCTGAAAAGATGAATTCAAATATATTCATCATACCTTGTTCAGTCCATGAGGTTTTGATTTATAGAGAAATGAAAAACTGCCAGATAGGAATCGATGACCTAAAGGAAATGATTTCGATGGTTAATCAAAATGAAGTTCCTGAAGGAGATATTCTATCTGACAGTTTGTATTATTATTCTTTAGAGAACAACGCTATTTGCATAATCTAATATGCCTTAAGCTTTTTCCAAAGAGTAGTAGTGTAGTCTAATGTTTCGTCATCGTAGGCGTTGTATAAATCACAGCGAGCGAGAGTTTCCTTAGTAGGGAATACTGTTTCATCTGCAAGTGTTTCAGCGTCTTCGTTGGCGGCTACTGTGAGATTTGGGGTAGCATACCAAACATATTCAAAGTTTTCAGTGGCTGCCTCTTCCTCACACATGAAATCAATCCATTTCATTGCTGCATCATAGTGCTTGCAGGTACGTGGAACAAACCATGAATCAATCCAAAGGTTGCCACCTTCTTTTGGAACAGTATAAGCAAGCTTGTCATTGTATTCCATACCCATAGCAGCTTCACCAGAGTAGCATACAGCCATTGCAGCATCTTCTGAAACCATACATTCGTATGTCTCATCCATTAGATAAGCGTAAACATATTGCTTTTCTTTGCAAAGCATATCGAATGCTTCGTCAAGCTCAGCCTTGCTAGTGGTGTTGATGTTGTACTGAAGAAGCTTAAGTGGAACCATAAATGCATCACGTTGTGAGTTAATCATAACGATTTGGTTTTTGTATGCTGGGTCCCAAAGACAATTCCAACTGCTAACTGTTTCTTCATCAACCTTTTCAGTGTTGTAAAGAATACCTACCGTACCATAGAAGTAAGGGACAGTGTATTTGTGAGTTGGGTCGAAAGCTTCTGATGCTTCGACGATGGTTGGGTCAATGTTTTCGTAGTATTGAAGAGAGTTGTAATCGATTGGGATAAGCTCGCCTTCTTTACGAAGTGTTTCGATCATGTAATCGGAAGTGCAGATTACATCGTAATTGATTGATCCGGCCTTGTATTTAGCGTACATATCCTCAACTGATTCGTACTCTTCGTATTTAACAGTGATTCCTGTTTCCTTCTGGAAACGCTTCAAAACATCAGCCTCAATGTATTTACCGTAATTTAAAACAACTAATGTGTCATCGCTGGCTGCATCATTGCCACAAGCTGTAAATGAAAAGCAACTTGTAAAAGTGAGACACAGGAGGCTACAGATAATAATAAGCTTTTTCTTCATCGTTTAGCTGATACCTCCTTTTTAGAACCTTTAAAGTTTGTTGCTATAAGCATAATGAATGCCAAAAGGAAGAGGAGAGTTGAAAGGGCGTAAAGCTCTGGCTGAATACCTTTTCTAAGCTCTGTGTAAAGCATAGTTGAAAGGGTGTTGACTCCGGCTCCCTTTGTGAAGTATGTGATTGTGAAATCATCAAGTGACATTGTAAATGCCATCAAAAATCCTGAAAGCACTCCAGGGAAGATTTCTGGCCAAATTACTTTACAAAATGCATACCAAGGTGTGGCTCCTAAGTCCATAGCTGCTTCGTAGCAGGCATCAGACATAGATTGAAGCTTTGGCAAAACGTTGAAAATAACGTATGGAACTGAAAATGCTATATGAGCAAGTACAACTGAAAACTCTCCAAGTGATGAGAATCGTGTAAACAGAAGCATAAGTGAAATACCTGTAACGATATCTGCATTTAAAAGAGGTATGTTGGTAGCTCCAAGCATAATAGCTGCATGACGCTTTTTCATTCGGTTGATACCGATGGCTGCTGATGTACCAAGGACAGTAGCAAGGATGCTGGAAGAAAGTGTGATTCTAAGTGTAGTAAACAAAGCATCCATGATAGTGTCGTTGGAAGGAAGATTAAGGTACCATTGAATGGTAAATCCTCCCCATACTGTTCGCGACATAGAATTATTAAATGATAAAACTATGAGAACAAGTATTGGTGCATATAAGAATAAAAATATTAATGCTAAGTATAGAGTAGAGGCGCCTTTTTTGATTTTTTTCATAGAAGCATACCTCCATTCTCGGAATCATCAAGCTTGTTCATGATGCTCATTGAAGCAAGGACGAATAGCATAAGGATGATTGATAATCCTGATCCTAAGTTCCAGTTTCTAGCTAGAGTGAATTCCTGCTCAATAACATTTCCGATTAATAATACCTTTCCTCCACCAAGTAAGTTGGAAACAACGAAAGATGAGAGGGCAGGTACGAATACCATAATGATTCCAGATATAATTCCGTCTCGTGAGAGAGGGACTGTGATTTTGATAAATGTGTTTAACCAGTTTGAACCAAGGTCGGCAGCTGCTTCGATTACATCGTCACTGATTTTTGAAAGTGAGTTGTAAATTGGCAAAATCATGTATGGCAAGAAATCATATACCATACCAAGGATAACTGCGGCCTTTGTATAAAGGATGTGGACTGTTGGAAGCCCAAGTGCTGTAAGTATGCTGTTTAGAATTCCGTTGTTTGAAAGGATGTTTTGCCATGCAAGAATACGAAGCATGAAATTCATCCACATTGGAAGAATAAACAAAAATACGATGAATCCTTTATTAGTGATTTTCAGGTTGTGAAGTATCAAAGCTACTGGATATGCCATAATGAGACAAATCACGGTAGTGATAAACGCAACCTGAATAGACAGACCAAGTGACTTTAAGTGGACTGGATCTGCTATAGCAGTAAGGTTATGAATAGTTAAGCCTCCATCGCCATTTGTGATGGCATAGCCAAGGATGTAAAACAAAGGAAGGATGGTGCAAATCAACACCCATATTGCATAAGGCATGGCGAGAAAGCTAGTGCGTAGCTTATTAATCATCCTCCTTAAGTACCTCCTCATCCTCAGACTCAGGCTTGTTCATGATTTGAATGTTGAATGGAATAACATTTAATGAAACATGCTGGCCAACTTCAAAGTATTTTGTAGTGTGAACTAACCATTCGTACTGGCCACACTGTACATCTAATTCGTAGTGAACGCCCTTGAAGAGACAATCTGTGATGACGCCATCCATGAATCCTTCGCCTGGCTTGCCAAGCTCAACATCCTCTGGACGGATTACAACATCGACAGGCTTCATTGTTCCGAATCCCTTATCAACGCAAGGAACCTGGACTCCAAGGAATGAAACAAGCTCATCCTTGATCATGATTCCTTCTATAATATTACTTTCTCCGATGAAGTCGGCAACGAATGCGTTTTCTGGCTCGTTGTAGATATCTTCTGGAGTACCAATCTGCTGGATGTAGCCCTGGTTCATAACAACAATTGTATCTGACATTGTAAGGGCTTCTTCCTGGTCGTGTGTTACATATATGAATGTGATACCAAGCTCCTGTTTAATCTTCATAAGCTCATATTGCATGCTTTGACGGAGTTTTAAATCGAGAGCACCAAGTGGCTCATCTAATAGAAGAACCTTTGGTTCGTTAACGATAGCTCGTGCAATGGCAATACGTTGTTGCTGACCACCAGAAAGAGAATCAATTGAACGATTTTCAAATCCATCAAGGTTAACAAGCTTTAATGCATACTTGATTTTGTCGTCGATATATTCTTTTGATTTCTTTTGGATTTTCAATCCGAAGGCAATGTTTTCCTCAATAGTCATATGAGGGAAGAGTGCGTACTTCTGGAAAACCGTGTTGATTGGACGAAGGTTTGCTGGAAGTGCAGTGATATCATTACCATTTAAATAGATTTTGCCTGAATCAGGCTTTTCAAAACCACCTAATAGACGAAGAGTGGTTGTTTTACCGCAGCCAGATGGACCTAAAAGAGTAACGAAAGAGTTCTCTTTAACATAGAGGTCTAGCTCATCAAGAACCAGCTGCTTACCGTAGCTTTTTGATACGTGATCGAATTGAATAAATTCCAATTAATCATCCTCCTTATACATTCATAACATTTACTTTACCCATAGTAGTGTAGGTAAAATAAAAGCTCCGAATCAGACTCGAACTGACGACCCCCTCATTACGAGTGAGGTGCTCTACCAACTGAGCTATCGGAGCTTATGAAAAAAGCCTATATAGCCTTAATCCATGCGAGATTAAGTGTAATATAACGGTTGGAAAAAATCAATTAAAAACTCAATTAAAATGTTGAGAAAATCAATATGTTTTATTATAATGACACATGTACCAAAATTTATTATTAGTGGGGATTTAAAATGGAAACTAAAAAGAAAAATTTACCTGCATTTAACATTAAGGAGTTCTTCTCAAAAGAAAATCTTCCTTTAATTACACTTATAGCCCTTGGAATATTCGCAATTGTTGCTATTGTAGTTTCAATCGTTGCTTTCAAAATCAACGTGGTAGTAGCTTGCGTGATGGTTATTTTGGAGGCTGCTCTTGCTGCTTGCCTCAATAAAATTCCTATTTGGATTCATGGACTTGTCATCATTGCTCAGATTGTCTGCGGCATCATGGCATCTCAGGTACCTTTCATGATCCTTATGGCATGTGTTTATATATTTGCAATTGTTTTTTTATATATTTGGTCAAGTTATGATTCGTCAAAATTATCAAAATAAGCTAGATAAATTAATAGAGAACTTAGAAAAAGAAGGCCAAGTGCCTTCTTTATTGTTACATAGCTGTTGTGGGCCTTGTAGTAGCTACTGCATTGAGTATCTTTCACAGTATTTCAATGTTACTGTCTTTTACTACAACCCAAACATTTATCCAGATGAAGAGTATTATCATCGTGTAAAGGAGCAACAGCGTTTTATCAACGAGTTTCCTACTAAGCATCCAGTTGCTTTTATTGAGGGTGATTACGACAAGGATAGCTTCTACGAAATCGCCAAAGGCCTTGAAAATGAGCCGGAAAAAGGTGCTAGATGCCACAAGTGTTATGATCTTCGTTTGAGACGTACTGCGATGGTTGCAAAAGAAAAAGGCTTTGACTTTTTCACAACAACGCTTACAATATCACCAATGAAAGATTCCCAGGTGCTTAATGAAATCGGTATGAAAATCGCCGAAGAGCTTGAGATACCTTGGCTTCCAAGTGATTTTAAAAAGAGGGAAGGGTATAAGCGAAGCACTGAGCTTTCAAAGGAATACGACATGTATAGGCAGGATTACTGCGGATGTGTCTATTCTTATAGAGACAGACAGTTACAGAAACAACAGGCAAGTATGGAGGATTAGTTATGGCGCAGTTATGGGGTGGAAGATTCACCAAGGCTACAGATCAAATTGTTTACGATTTCAATGCTTCTATCAATTTTGATAAAAAGCTTTTCGAGCAGGATGTAAGAGGCAGTAGAGCTCATGTTACTATGTTGGCATCTGTTGGAGTTATCACAGATGATGAGAAAAATCAGATTCTTGCTGGTCTTGATGGAATCGAAGCTGATGTTAAGTCTGGTGCACTTCAGATAACATCTGAGTATGAGGACGTACACAGTTTTGTTGAAGCAAATCTGATCGATAGAATCGGAGATGCTGGAAAGAAGCTCCATACTGGACGTTCCAGAAATGACCAGGTTGCTCTCGATATGAAGCTCTACACGAGAGAGCAGGTCAACTCTACAGCAAAAGCTTTGGAACACCTGTTAAATACAATTCTTGGCATCATGGAAGAAAACATCGACACCATCATGCCAGGCTTCACACATCTTCAAAAGGCTCAGCCAATTACAGTAGCCCATCATATGGGAGCCTACTTCGAGATGTTTAAAAGAGATGTTATGCGCTTAGCTTTCATCAACTCATCAATGTACACTTGTCCATTGGGCTCTGGCGCCTTGGCTGGCACCACATATCCTCTTGATAGAGATATGACTGCAAAGCTCCTTGGTTTTGAAATACCTACACTTAATTCGATGGACGGTGTTTCTGATAGAGATTATCTTATCGAGTTCTTATCAGCACTATGTACTATCCAGATGCATCTTTCTCGTTTTTCAGAGGAAATCATTATCTGGAATAGTAATGAATATCGATTCATCGAGATCGATGATGCCTTCTCTACAGGAAGCTCTATCATGCCTCAGAAGAAGAATCCTGATATTGCTGAGCTTGTACGTGGAAAGACAGGCCGTGTTTATGGCGCTTTGATGTCTCTTCTTACTACAATGAAGGGCATACCTCTTGCTTACAACAAGGACATGCAGGAGGACAAGGAAATGTCCTTCGACGCTATGAAGACAGTTCAGGATTGCATAATACTTTTCGATGGTATGCTTTCTACAATCAAGTTCAATAAGGATGTGATGGCGAAGAGCGCTAGAAACGGCTTTACAAATGCCACAGATGCGGCAGATTACCTTGTAAATAAGGGCGTGCCTTTCAGAGATGCCCACGGCATAATCGGTCAAATCGTTTTGGCTTGCATCGATAAGGGAATTGCCATTGATGATATGTCTTTAGAGGAGCTTAGAAGCTATTCTGAAGCCTTCGATGAAGATATTTTCGATGCGATTTCTATGGAGACTTGCGTAAACAAGCGCCTTACAGTTGGTGCTCCAGGTCATGATGTTATGCTAGATGAAATCCAGTTATGCAAGGATTTTATGAAGAATATTCCAGAACATTTTAGTTTTGAGTAATAATTATGCAAGGAGTTGTTAAATTTGTTTAATTTCTCCTTGCATTTATTATATAGTTTGATTATAATCTAGTCTAATGACGGACATTTGTCCGCGACACAAATACAAAAGTAAGGAGAAGTTTGAAATGAGCGAGAAATTAAGAGTCGGAATTCTTGGTGGTACTGGTATGGTTGGTCAGAGATTTATTTCTCTACTTGAGAATCATCCATGGTTCGAGGTTACAACTATTGCAGCTTCACCACGTTCTGCGGGACAGCGTTATGAGGATGCAGTAGGTGGCAGATGGAAGATGGATACTCCAATGCCTGCAGCTGTAAAGGACATCATTGTAAAGAACGTTAATGAGGTTGAAGAAGTAGCTAAAGAAGTAGACTTCGTATTCTCTGCAGTTGATATGTCTAAGGATGAAATCAAGGCAATTGAAGAAGCTTACGCTAAAACTGAGACTCCAGTAGTTTCAAACAACTCAGCACATAGATGGACTCCAGATGTACCTATGGTTGTTCCAGAAATCAATCCTCAGCACATGGATGTTATCAAGTATCAGAAGGAAAGACTTGGTACAACTAGAGGATTCGTTGCAGTTAAGCCTAACTGCTCAATTCAGTCATATGCTCCAGTTCTTACAGCTTGGAAGGAATTCGAGCCATATGAGGTAGTTGTTACAACATATCAGGCTATTTCTGGTGCAGGTAAGACTTTCAAGGATTGGCCAGAGATGGAGCACAACATCATCCCATTTATCTCAGGAGAGGAAGAGAAGTCTGAGAAGGAGCCACTTAGAATTTGGGGCGAAATCAAGGACGGTGTTATCGTTCCAGCTGACGATGTAAAGATTACTAGCCAGTGTATCCGTGTTCCAGTTCTTAACGGACATACAGCAGCTGTATTTGTTAAGTTCAAGAAACAGCCTACAAAGCAGCAGCTTATCGATGCAATTAACAACTTCTCTGGTGTGCCACAGGAGCTTAAGCTTCCATCAGCACCAAAGCAGTTCATCCGTTACATGGAAGAGGACAACAGACCTCAGGTAGCACTTGATGTAGATTACGAAAATGGTATGGGCATCAATGTTGGTCGTCTTCGTGAGGATAGCATCTATGATTGGAAGTTCGTTGGATTGTCACACAATACAGTACGTGGTGCTGCAGGTGGTGCAGTTCTTTGTGCAGAGCTTCTTAAGGCACAGGGATATATCACAGCTAAATAGTATAAAATCTGATTTTAAGGCAGGCACAGTTGTTAGTGCTTGCCTTTTTTATTGGATATAAATATATTTTATAAATTAAATTCAAATAAAATACTTTTTTAGTGTAGTCTGCTAAAGTGAATTGTGTTATTATAGTACTCGTACTTAGTGAATTGACGTTTTATTGGGAGAATAACATGACACGAAGCAACGAACTTAAGAAGCTAGAAACTATTTACCAAGAGAATAAAAGCAACCTTGTGCTTTTATATGGCAGACGTGGCTGCGGGTGTGAGTCCGTTTTAGATGAATTCACAACTGGCAAAGATTATTTATATTACCGTAGCCGTCAATGCTCAGATAACAAGCAGCTAAAGTATCTTAATGATCAGATGGCATCTGCGTACGATAAAAAGATGGAATCTGAATCTTTTGACGAGTGTTTCAAGAATTTCAAATCTAAAGATGGCTCTAAGCTTGTGTTTATTATTGATGAAGCTCAGTTTGCTATCAAGAAGAATAACGATTTGCTTTCAAGCCTTGTTTCTTTAAAGAATAGAAAGCTTTATCCAGGCAAGATTATGATCATTATCGCTAGTTCTTCAATTGTATGGTCTGAAAATACTTTTGCAGAATTCGCTGGAAATTCCATTAATGAAATTGATGAGACTATCAAGCTTGAGAATCATTCATTCCTTGATATTGTCAGAGCTTTTCCAAATTACACTGTTGCCCAGTGCGTTAGCACATACGGTATCATCGGTGGTGTTTCTGATTACCTTGACAGATGGAATGGTAAAAAGAGCATTAAGGCAAATGTCTGTGAAAATATATTATCTCCAACAGGATTTCTTTACTCGGAGGCTGAGGGATATATTTCTTCAGAGCTTAGAGAATTATCTTGCTACAACACAATTTTAGGTTCTATTGCAGCTGGCAATGAAAAGCTTAATGATTTGTTTGAGGATACAGGATATTCAAGAGCAAAGATTTCTGTATATATGAAAAACTTGGCAGCATTTGATGTTATAGATAAGGTTGTTTCCTTTGAGACAGGCGGATGGGATAACACTAAAAAGGGTATTTATAGAATTGTTGAGCCTTACACAAATTTCTGGTTCACATTTGTATATCCTCATTTATCAGAGTTGATTTCACACACACCGGAAGCTTTCTATGACAAGTTTATTGCTCCATATTTAGATGAATACTTACAGAATTACTTCGTGGATGTATGTAGAGAATATTTACATCTTTTAAATATGGTAGGGCAGCTGCCAATCAAGCTAGTAAAAATTGGTACATGGCTTGGTAAAGAAGGAACAATTGATGTAATCGGTCAAAGTACTAACAGAGAAAATGTGGTTGGTATTTGCAACTGGACTGAGAAGACTATGGGATACGATACATACGAAAAGCTTCTCGATTCTATGAAGCAAGCTCGTATCACTGCAAACACCATATTCCTTTTCTCAGCAACTAAGTTTGACAACAAATTAGTTGAGCTTTCAAAAGAAAATAAATCTGTTGTGTTGGTGGACATGACGGAGCTATAAAGTTATAATATTTAGAGCCCCTTGCCTTTGGCTAGGGGCTCTAAATATTATTAAAACTAAAATTAATTTTTACAAGGGAGTAATAAGTTTGGGCAAAAAATTGATTATCACTGAGAAACCATCTGTTGCAAGAGACTTTGCAAGAGTGCTGAAGGTTTCCGGAAATCAAAACGGATTTATTGAGAATAATGAATATGTCATTAGCTGGTGCTATGGCCATTTGGTTCAGATGGTTTATCCAGAGGAGTATGACATTAAATATAAAAACTGGAATCTTGAGGATTTGCCATTTTTGCCTACTGAGTACAAGTATGGTGTTGTTGAATCTGCAAAGGACCAATACAAAGTAGTTAATGGCCTTTTGCACAGAGAGGATATTGATACTGTATATTGGGCAGGTGACTCGGGAAAAGAAGGACAGACAATTGAGGAAAACATCCGTAATTATGGTGGAGTTCGTGATGGCATGACAGAGCTTCGTGTTTGGATTGATTCACAGACTGATGATGAAATCCTGCGCGGTATTAATGAAGCAAAGCCAATGAGCGATTACGCAAAGCTCGGTGCTTCTGGTATTATGCGTACCATCGAGGATTACAGTCTTGGTATTAATTTTTCCCGTGCTTTATCTGTTAAATACGGCCGTTTGATAAACGATGCGGCAGCTACCACAAGCTATGCAGCAATTGCTATTGGTCGAGTTATGACTTGTGTGCTTGGTATGGTAGTTGAGAGAGAAAGAGAGATTCGTAATTTCAACGAGGATCCTTTTTTCAAAGTAGTTGGTAAGTTCTCAGATGTTAATTTCCCTGCTGAGTGGAAAGCTGTTGACGGATCTAAGTATTTTGAATCTCCTTTGTTGTATGGCGACAAGGGCAACGGCTTTAAAACAAAGGATAGCGCTCAAAAGTTAATAGACGATTTAACAAATGCAGAATCCCGGGTTTCAGATAAGGAAACAGGTATTTCGAAGAAAAAAGCACCTTTGCTTTTCAACCTGGCTGAGCTTCAATCGGAGTGCTCTAAGCGCTTCAAGATTTCTCCGGCTCAAACCCTTGATATTATTCAGGAGCTTTACGAGAAAAAGTACACCACATATCCTCGTACAGACGCCAGAGTTCTTACAACAGCAGTTGCAAAGGAAATCAATAAAAACCTTAACAAGCTTCAGTCTTACGGACCTACTGCAAAGTATGTTCATGAGATTCTTGCAGATAGAAAATACATCGGCATTGAAAAGACAAGCTATACAGACGATAGCAAGGTTACTGACCACTATGCGATTATTCCTACCGGTCAATGCAATGGAATAGAAAACCTTTCCCCTCTTAGTCAAAAGGTTTACGAGCTTATTGTTCGTCGTTTCCTTTCTATTTTCTATCCGCCTGCAGAATACAAAAATGTAAAAATCACAGTTAAGATAGATTCTGAATGCTTCTTTGCAGGCTCTAAATTATTAGTGAAGCCTGGTTATCTGGAAATAGCCGGCATTCCTAAGAATAAAAAGGATGATGCAGGCGAATCTGACGATGAGAACGAAGATGCAGAGGATGATTTCTCTAAAGAGAAGTTTGCTGCCTTTGTAGAGCAGGTAAACATCGGAGATTCCATCAATGTAAATGGCTTCGAGTTAAAGGAAGGAAAGACTTCTCCACCTAAGAGATACACATCTGGTTCCTTGATTCTTGCAATGGAAAATGCAGGAAAGCTTATTGAGGACGAGGAGCTTCGAGAGCAGATTAAGACTACTGGTATTGGAACATCTGCTACACGAGGCGAAATACTTGAAAAGCTTGTTCGAATTGGATATCTCAATCAAAACAACAAGACTCAGGTCATCACACCTGAACGCTTGGGTGAGATGATTTATGAGGTAGTTCTTTTGACTACACCATCTCTTTTAAAGCCAGAGCAGACTGCCAACTGGGAAAAGGGATTGGAAGGAATTATTAATGGTTCTGTAGAGTTCGATGATTATCGTAAAGAGCTTGAGGACTATATCCGTACTGAAACAAAGAGCATGATAGATTCCGACCTGACTCAGACTATCGCTCTTAATATTAATCAATTCACAGGTAAGGATTCTAAGGGCCTTGCTACTAGAAAGCCTCTTGGAATTAATTGCCCTGCCTGCGGTGGTGAGCTTACTACAACATCCTTTGGATATGGCTGCAGTAATTACACTAACGATGAAATTAAATGTAGATTTAGTATCGGCCAGATTGCCGGAGTAGACTTGCCAGAGGAGCAATTTAGAAAGCTTATCCTTGAAGGCAAGACAGATTTAATAGAAGGATTTAAGAGTAAGTCAAACAAGCCTTTCAAATCTGTGCTTAAGCTAGGCAAAAACGAAGATGGTGAATTCAACGTTAGCTTTGATTTCTCTGAAACACCTACTGAGTATGTTGAGGATTTGAAATGTCCTGTTTGTGGTGGAAGAATTGCAAAGACTGGTTACGGCTTCGCATGCGAGCACCGTTTCCAGGAGGAGAACCAGTGCTATTTCTCTGTTGGTGAAATCGCTGGCAGAAAGATTTCACTGGAAGAACTTACAACTCTTCTTAATAATGGAATCACTGATGTGCTTACTGGTTTCAAGTCAAAGACTAATCAGAAGTTCAGCGCTAAGATTCAATTAAAAGAAAACGAAGAGGGCAAGAAGGTACTTAGCTTTAACTTTGATGGAATTGAGGCTGAAAAGCTTCCAGATGTTAAATGTCCTGATTGTGGAGGAGATATTCTTGTTCGTCCTAGCGGATATGGCTGTGCTAACTTTAATGCCCAGGATGAAAACTCATGTAAGTTCTATATAGGAAAGACAATTGCAGGAAAGAATATCAGCTCGCAGGTTGTTACCGAGATTCTTAAAGAAGGAAAGTCAGATACACTTAGAGGCTTTAAGGGCAAGACTGGAAAGAAGTTTGACGCAAGGCTTGTTCTTAAAAAGAATGAGGAGACAGGTCGTACAGAGCTTGTATTTGATTTCGATGATGTGGCTCCTAACTATTTGGCAGATGTGGTTTGTCCTGATTGCGGCAATAAAATCATAAAGACAAACTTCGGTTTCGCTTGTGAAAAGTACTTTGATAAAGAGAATAAATGTAATTTTGTTATAGGAGAGATTGCTTCTAAAAAGATTGGCGATGGTGATGTGAAAGAGCTTCTTACAGAAGGACACACCAAAACTATTCGTGGCTTCAAAGGCAAATCAGGTAAGAAGTTTGATGCCTGCCTTGTCCTTAAGAAAAACGAAGAAGGCAAATCAGAGGTAACCTTTGATTTTGACAATGTAGAAGCAAAGGATATTAAGGACGTTGTTTGTCCAATGTGTGGAGGCAAGGTTGTTGTCACACCATTTGGTTACGGATGCAGCAATTACAAAAAGGATGATCCTGAGAATTCATGCGGCTTTAATATTGGACAGATTGCTGGCGTTAAGCTTAAAGAAGCTCAGGTAAAGGAGCTTTTAAAGGATGGCATCACATCTACAATATCTGGATTCAAGTCCAAGAAGGGAACAAAGTTTGATGCGAAGCTTGCTTTAAACAAAGATGAGACAGGCAAAGTGTCAGGAATAAAGTTCGTATTCGAAGATGAAGAAAAGGTTATGGAAGGCTTAAAATGTCCTAAATGTGGCGAGCCTATTTTAAAGAATCACTTTGGCTATAGATGTAAGAACAACATCAGGGACAACGTAGACAGCTGTCAGTTCTATGTAGGCAAGGTCGCCGGCGTAGATATTCCAGAAGACCAATTCAAAAAGCTTATCCTGGAAAAGAAAACTGATGTTATATCTGGCTTTTTGAGTAAAAAAGGTTTATTCTTTGATGCGAGACTTAAGCTCAATGACGAATGTAGAACAGAGTTTGAGTTTGATAATTATTCAGATGCAAAGTAATTTACATACAAGAAAGGGAACATTATGGAACAGACAAAAATTAAATCTATGTATAATTTAGATGAAACTATCGCTAAAGACTTGTTTGATGGAAAGGAATATCCATGGGAGGTTCTTCCTGAGATTTCTGAGTTCATCAAAAAGCTTGGCTCAACTCTTGATCCTGAGAAGTTTGAGAAAAGAGGAGAGGATATTTGGGTAGCTAAGTCAGCTAAGGTTTTTGATTCTGCATATCTAAACGGACCTCTTATCATTGATGAGGATGCTGAGGTTCGTCAGTGCGCTTTTATTAGAGGTTCAGCTATCGTTGGAAAGAACTGCGTAGTAGGTAACTCTACAGAGCTTAAAAACGTTGTTCTTTTTAATAACGTACAGGTACCTCATTACAACTATGTTGGTGATTCAGTTCTTGGTTACAAGTCTCATATGGGGGCCGGTTCAATCACATCAAATGTAAAGCAGGATAAGACTCTTGTTGTTGTAAAATCACGCGATGGAGAGAAAATTGAAACAGGATTAAAGAAATTCGGAGCCATGCTTGGAGACAATGTAGAGGTTGGATGCAACTCAGTTCTTAACCCTGGTACAGTAGTTTGCCCTCGTTCAAATGTTTACCCACTTTCTTCTGTAAGAGGAGTTGTTGAGGCAGATAGCATTTTCAAAAGCCAGGACAACATCGTTAAGAAAAACTAAAAAATTGAAATTTTTTAAGACCCGTTCTTTAAAGAATGGGTCTTTTTTGTTAAACTAATTAAAGATTATTTTTTTTAGGGAGGATTTATAAAAAAATGGGACTTATTCAAGCAGTAAAAGGCTCAGTATCTGGTGAGCTTGCAAATCAGTGGAAAGAGTTATTCGTATCTGATTCAATGTCATCAGATGTACTTGTTAAGAGAGCTGTTCACAAGATGACAGGCCGCGGTACAAACACACAGGGAGATGTTGATGTTATTTCACATGGCTCTGCAATCATTGTAAACGAAGGTCAGTGTGCTCTTTTAGTTGATAGCGGAAGAATTATCGATGTTGCTGCAGAGGCGGGAGCATATGAATGGGAAGATAATGGTTCTGCTTCTATTTTTGCTGGTGACTTTATCGATGTATTTAAGGAATTCGGACGTAGATTTACATTCGGCGGCGAGAAGCCAGTTCAGCAGAGAGTTTATTTCGTTAATACAAAGGATATTGTTGGTTTGAAGTTCGGCACACCATCACCAATTCCTTTCAGAATTCTTGATAACAACATTGGATTAGATTTAGATACAACACTTAAGCTTAACGGTAACTACAGCATGAGAGTATCTGATCCTACTCAGCTTTATGTTAACCTTGCAGGCAACGTAAAGAACGAATACACAGTTGACGATATTCAGGATCAGCTTCGTGCTACATTTATCCAGGCACTTCAGCCAGCACTTGGCAAGCTTACAGCACTTGGTGTTAGACCTTCAGGTATTCCATCTTATACAAAGGAAATATCTGAGGCTATGAGCGATGAGCTTGATCAGGAATGGACAGATAAGTACGGTCTTGCAATTACATCTGTTCAGATTCTTACAACAGTTATTCCTGACAAGGATGCTGATTTACTTAGAGAACTTCAGAAGTCTGGTGCACTTCGTTCACAGGCTATGGCAGGTGCAACACTTGTACAGGCTCAGGCAGAGGCAATGAAGACAGCAGCCGGCAATGCAAACGGTGCAGCTATGGGATTCTTTGGTATGAACATGGCTATGCAGGCAGGTGGTGCAAATGCAGCTGATTTATTAAATGCAGGTGCTGCAGGTATGGCAGCAGGACAGCAGTTTGCTGGACAGCCAGGTCAGCCAGCACAGCCTCAGGTGACTCCAGGTCAGGACGCAGCTGCAGCACAGCCAGGTAGATGGTTCTGTCCAAATTGTGGCAATGAAAACTACGGCAATTTCTGTGTAAATTGCGGAACTAAGAGACCATAGGAAGGAAGTTGAAAAATGGCTACAATGTTCCCTTGCCCAAGTTGTGGAGGGCAACTGAAGTTTTCGCCAGAACGTATGCAAATGCTTTGTAGCTCTTGCGGTCAGTATACAGATCCAAGAGCGTACAAAGGTAATGATATTGAAAATGAGGCAGGTATAAATACTACTATTTATACCTGTCCTAATTGTGCTGGGGAAATTCAGGTAATAGATAACGATGGTATGGAGTTTTGTCCATACTGCGGTACTCAGACTACTATGCAGGAGCACTTTTCTAAAAGTGGTGTTCCTAAATATATTCTTCCTTTTAATCTCACAAAAAAGGAAGCTCGTGAAAAATATCTAGAGGAAGTTAAACATATTCATTTTGTCCCTGATGGATTAAATATCGATGACAATATTGATAAGCTTGTTGGACTTTATACTCCATATTATCTCTATGATTATTCGTCAGATGGTGATGTTTCATTTGTTGGTAAAAAAACATCTACAAGTGGAGATTATGAAGTTACAAAAGAAACCCAGTTTAATGTTAGAGTTGATGTGGATGATATGAAGGTTCCATTTGATGCATCACAGACATTCGACGACAATGTTTCTGGCTCCATCAATCCATTTCCACTTAAAGAATTGGAAAAGTTTAATCCAAACTTTTTAGCAGGATTTTTCGTTGAAAATTCTACTGTTGATAAGGAAATCTATGTTGAGGATGCATTAGAGGAAGCTCAGAACTCACTTTGTAACAAAGTTAAAGCTAAAGCAGATGGATATGATTTGACTAGCAGAGAAGATGAACGAATTCATAATGATGTTGCTTCGAAGCTACAGTATAAGGGATGCGAAGGAGCATATCTTCCTGTCTATTTCATGACTACACGTAATTACGATAGAGTTTCATATTCTGTAATCAATGGCGCTTCAGGTGCTGTTTATTCGGATATGCCTATCGATAAGCGAAAGATGTATGCTGCAGCTATAGGTGCATCATTTGCTATTTTTGCTGTTCTTTTTGTGCTCAGTTTAACCTTTAGCTTTACTTATCGCATAAAGAATCTTTGCGGGTTTGCTGCACTTGTTTCTTCATTTATAGCTTACTATGGTGCAAAGATTGCAGATGGTGTCTATAGACGTGACAATCATCTTGATGATAAGGGTTATTTTGGCAGCAAAGATGTTGTTACCAGCAAAAATATTAAGCCAATTAAAAAGAAAGCGAAAAAGAAGATTACTAAATCGTCAACAAAGGCAGCACTATCCGGCGCTGGTGCCGTTGTCTTATTTTTGATTTTAAAGGGCGGATATGCATTTATCATAGCAGGTATACTTTATGTTATTGAGAATGGTAGAGCTGTTTCAAATGTTCTTAATGTTATTCTGATGTTAGCGATGTATATTTCTAGTTTTGTATTCATTTTTAAAGGCTTTAATGTAGTTAAAAAGGGACAGAAGACAGTTCTTATGCTTGGAACTTTTGGATGGATTGCTGCAATTCTTATAAGAATAATCAACCTTCCAAACGACATAATCTATTACATAGCTTTAGCTATAGTGTTTGCAATTATCGTATTTACCATTGACTGTACTGTTAGAGAGTACAACAGACTTGCAACACGTCCATCACCACAGTTTTTGAAGAAGGGAGGTAAGCTTGAAAATGCGAAAGGCTAAATATTTTATATTCTTATTCGTTGTATGTCTCTTACTTCCAATTCGTGCTGAGGCTAAATCAAATGTAACTATTATCGATGATGCTTATTTGCTTAGCGATGATGAATATGATGAGCTTGAAGAATATCTGGATTCTTTGGATAGTAGCTACAATTATGTGGTTGCTACTACAGATGAGTCTAATTATGGGCAAGATGAAGATTCTATTCTTTTTGATTTCTATACTGAAAATTACAACTCAAGAGAGGATGGAGTCGCTTTCTTGATTGATATGTACCATCGAGAGTTATATTTATCAGGATATGGAAAGGCTCAATACGAGATAAAAAGTGCAGATGCATATGATATTACAGATAATGTTTATAGATATGCGTCAAATGAAGAGTACTACGAATGCATTTATTCTGTTTTTGAGCAGTGCAATACATTGATTAATGATGGAATGATCCTTAGACCAATGAGACTTATAGTTACAGCTCTAGTTTCTATAATTCTTGGATTCTTACTTGTATTCTTGAAAGCAGTAAGAGAGAGAGCAAGGGTTCAGACATTTACTCCTGCAGAATTGCTTCTAATAGGAGCTTCCATTGCAGGAACATCTACTGTATTAAATACAACTCGTAGAAAAATTGCATCAGCTGGAAGCTCATACCACGGTGGTGGCGGTGGATTTTCTGGCGGTGGCGGCGGTTTTTCCGGCGGTGGTGGCGGTGGCCACTCAGGTGGAGGTCACAGCTTCTAAATATTTAGATAATATTTTAACGAAAATACAAAAGAATACTTTACTAAAGCCACAGAAAGTGAGAAAATGTAATCAATAACGCGTTTCTATGCGTTTATATAATTAGGTCATTAATGTAGGTAGCAGTATATTAATGGAATTATAGAAAGGAGTTCTACAATGATTTACACAAAAGAAGTAGAAAACATGTGTCCTGTAGCAAAGGGCGCAAAGCATGAACCAGCTCCTATCCCTGAAGAGGGAAAATGGGTACACGCTAAGCAGATTTCTGATATTAGCGGTTTCACACACGGTGTTGGCTGGTGTGCTCCACAGCAGGGTGCCTGCAAATTATCTTTAAATGTTAAGAATGGTGTTATCGAGGAAGCACTTGTTGAGACAATTGGTTGCTCAGGTATGACACATTCAGCAGCTATGGCTGCAGAGATTCTTCAGGGAAAGACAATCCTTGAGGCTCTTAATACAGACCTTGTTTGCGACGCTATCAACACAGCTATGAGAGAGCTTTTCCTTCAGATCGTTTACGGACGTACACAGTCTGCATTCTCTGATGACGGACTTGCAATCGGTGCTGGTCTTGAGGATCTTGGAAAGGGTCTTCGTTCACAGGTTGGTACAATGTACGCAACAAAGGAAAAGGGTGTTCGTTACCTTGAAATGGCTGAAGGCTATGTAACAGGTATCGCACTTGATGATGATAACGAAGTTATCGGATATCAGTTTGTTTCTCTTGGAAAGATGACAGACTTCATTAAGAAGGGTGATGATCCTAACACAGCATGGGAAAAGGCAAAGGGCCAGTACGGTCGTGTTGACGATGCTGCTAAGATTATCGATCCACGTCAGGAATAATATAGGAAAGGAGAAACAAAAATGGCTTTATTTGAATCATATGAGAGAAGAATTGATCAGATTAACGCAGTTCTTAATAAGTATGGTATCAGCTCAATCGAAGAAGCTGAGAAGATTACTAAGGACGCAGGTCTTGATGTATACGAGCAGGTAAAGAAGATTCAGCCTATCTGCTTCGAGAACGCTTGCTGGGCTTACACTGTAGGTGCTGCAATCGCTATTAAGAAGAATTGCCGCAAGGCTGCTGATGCAGCTGCAGCAATCGGAGAGGGACTTCAGTCTTTCTGTATTCCAGGTTCTGTTGCTGATCACCGTAAGGTAGGTCTTGGACATGGTAACCTTGGAAAGATGCTCCTTGAGGAGGAGACAGAGTGCTTCTGTTTCTTAGCAGGTCACGAGTCATTCGCTGCTGCTGAAGGTGCTATCGGTATCGCTGAGAAGGCTAACAAGGTTCGTCAGAAGCCTCTTAGAGTAATCCTTAACGGTCTTGGAAAGGATGCTGCTCAGATTATTTCTCGTATCAATGGTTTCACATTTGTTGAGACAAAGTACGATTACAAGGAAGCTAAGCTTAACATCGTATCAGAGAAGGCATACTCAAACGGTCTTCGTGCTACAGTTAAGTGCTACGGCGCTGATGATGTTCAGGAAGGTGTTGCTATCATGCATCATGAGAACGTAGGTGTATCTATCACAGGTAACTCTACAAACCCAACACGTTTCCAGCATCCAGTAGCTGGTACATACAAGAAGGAGTGCGTTGACCTCGGCAAGAAGTACTTCTCAGTTGCTTCAGGCGGTGGTACAGGACGTACACTTCACCCAGATAACATGGCAGCAGGTCCTGCTTCATACGGTATGACAGATACTCTTGGACGTATGCACTCAGATGCTCAGTTCGCTGGTTCATCTTCAGTTCCTGCACACGTTGAGATGATGGGTCTTATCGGTATGGGTAACAACCCAATGGTAGGTGCAACAGTTGCTGTTGCTGTTTCTGTAGAGGAAGCTGCTACTGCTGGTAAATTCTAATTAAGTCCTTGTTATATTCAAGAGCTCTTGGTTAATCCAAGAGCTCTTTTTTTATGAAATTTATCGTTCTTATCGGTTCCCTAAAGTATGGTAATAGTGTAAAATTAAATAGCTGTGCAAAATATTTATTACTACAAGATTGGGGGCAATAATGGAAACCAAAAGCAAGTTTATTCATTCTATTAAGTTTCAAAATATTCTCATGAGTGTTTTGATACTTTCTGCTTTAATTGCGGAGACTTTTATCGGGGGATATATAGTTATGACGATTGGTATTTTGCTTATTGCTGCCTCATTCATACTTACTCAGGTTAGAGTTAGTAAGAAAATCGTTAATATGTCCCAGGATATACAGGTAATTATTGACGATATTAATCAGGGAAAGGGAGATTTAACTACTCGAGTTGATGCGAAAAGCAAGACAGAGTTAGTTCTTATCGAAGATAAGGTCAATCATTTTTTATCTACCCTTCAAAATGTTATTAAGGATGTTAAGGTTGGAACTGATGTGCTTCAGTCATCATCTGAGAGCATGGTTGGCAAGATTCAGAGCGCTAGCAACAACGTTACTAACACATCTGCAGCTATGCAGGAGCTTGTTGCATCTATGGAGACAATCACATTCTCTACTGTTGAGTTAGAAGACAAGCTTCGAGTTGCTAAAAAGGCTACAGCAGCAATTAGCGAAGAGTCAGTAAACGGTTCAAATAAGGCAAACGAAATCAAAGTTCAGGCTGATGAAATTAAGCGAGAAGCTAACAGCAAGAAAGCCAGCACAGGTTCAAGAATTGAGGAGCTTTCATGTGTGCTTGAGGAATCTGTTAAAGAATCAGAGCAGGTTAATCAGATTAGCGATTTAACAAACGATATTCTTGATATTGCAAGCCAGACAAACTTACTTGCACTTAACGCTTCAATTGAGGCTGCCCGTGCTGGTGAAGCAGGTAGAGGCTTTGCAGTAGTAGCTGATGAAATCAGCAAGCTTGCTGCAAATTCTAGAGATACAGCTGGTAATATCCAGGATATTTCAGAAAAGGTTACTACAGCAGTTCAGGCTTTATCTGACAATGCTGTTCAGGTAATCCAGTTTATCAATGAAAATGTATTATGTGATTATGATGCATTTGTTGAGACAGGAGATAAGTTCGAGAGTATAGCTACTGTAATTGAAGACTTACTTGGAGCATTTTCTGAGAAGACTAACAATCTTAATACCATTATGGACGATATGTCAGCAAAGATTCTTACTATTGGTGACTCAATTCAGGAAAGTTCAATGGCTATCAATACTTCTGCAACAGCCACAACAGATATTGTTGGGGAAATCCAGGGAATTAATGCTGCTATGGATCAAAGCAATATTGTTACAAAGCAGCTTAATGAAAGCACAATGCAGTTTGAAGTAGTATAAATTTACAGCCTATTGTAGTGATAATCTGCAATAGGCTTGTTTTTTTGGTCAGATACGTTTATAATTTACTTTACCACTTTTAATCACTAAAGTAACTGGAGGATAGACAGATGAAAAAGGAAATTTCAAAGCTTTTAGAAGTAAGGGAAAGCGTACGAGTAGTGGATGCTACACTTCGCGATGGAGGTTTGGTAAATGATTTTTATTTTACAGATGAATTTGCTAAAGCTCTTTATCTTACAAATGTAAAGGCTGGAGTCGACTATATGGAAATGGGCTATCGTGCTGATAAAGAGCAGTTTGATGAGAATTCTTTTGGCCCATGGAAGTTTTCATCTGATGAGTATATTAGAAAGATTGTTGGGGACAACAATACTGATTTGAAGCTTGCAATCATGGCGGATGTTGGCCGTTGCAATTACAAGGAGGATATTCATCCAAAGGCAGAAAGTCCTGTGGATCTTATTCGTGTTGCAACATATCTTCATCAGCTCCCAGGTGCGGTTGAGATGATTGAGGACGCATATAAGAAAGGCTATGAGACTACATGTAATATTATGGCTATTTCAACAGCTTCTATGGAGGATATTAAGTCTGCACTTGATATTGTATGTCAGACACCTATTTCATGTATTTATATTGTTGATAGCTATGGTTCATTATATCCAGAGCAGACAGAGCGAATTGCTGATATGTACTATGAAATTGCGTCTAAGTATGGCAAAAAGGTGGGAATGCACGCTCACGACAACCAGAAGCTTGCTTTCGCAAATACGATAGAAGCTGTCGGCGACAATGTAGATTTCTTGGATGCCACATACTGCAGCATGGGACGTGGCGCGGGAAATTGCGCTATGGAGCTTCTTCTTGGATTCCTGAAGAACCCTAAATACAAGGAAAGATATGCTATCAAGTTTGTAGAGGACTATATGCTACCATTAAAGGAGCAGGGGGTTGTTTGGGGATACGATATGCAGTATCTTACAACAGGCCTATTAAATCAGCATCCTAGAACAGCTATCCAATTTACAAAAGAAGGTAGAAAGGATTACTTCGCTTTCTACCAGGAAATGCTTAATTTAGATTAAAGATTATTTAAAATTAATTTTGCAATATTAGCCCAGGTGTGATTCGCATTTGCGATACTAAATCCACCTTGGGCTATTTTTTTTAGCTCATCAGGCTTATCCAAATGACTATCTACCATAGAGGGAATATCATCCATATGATTCAAATCATAGAATAGTATATTTTTGTCATGCTGATATTCTGAAAGCAACAAAGTAGTAGGGTCGGTGAGAGAAACAGCACCGTTTAGCTGGCCTGAGAATACTCGGTCGTGACTGCCTGCTTTGAAATTTGGCATGATATTTACTGATATTTTAGCCTTGGAAAAAACTGTAAATGTAAGATTGAATGGAATCTCTCGATGGAGAGTGGCATGTTTTAAATCTAATTCTTCCCAAAGTGCACCAAAAATATGGAAGTTATGACTGCATTTATCCAGCTCTAACACAAGATTCTTTCTGTTTATGCAGCGCACATAAGCATCTGCCAGATAGAAAGACTGAGTGTGTAAAGGAAGGTCGGAATTAATATAGTCGTAGATTTCGTTTTTGGCCAGAGTTTCAACAGCGTTCTCTATTGTAAGGGTACTGTCTGCAAGCATCATATCAATCAATTCGTATACGTTTTGTGCAAGGAAATCTGGAATCTTATGAATGGCAGCTTCAAGCCTGGTAGGGTCCGTATAAGTGCCGGATAAAAGAATATCGTATGGGCGCTCATTATAACCATCCCAGTTGATGGCTTCATTTCCGAAGGCTAATTCGCCAGTCATTGGTGTGACAGTAACTGATTTGATATGAGGATAGTATTTTAGAATGTAGTCTCGGTGCTTTGCATCTAGGCAGACTACATTGAAATTGCTAAGCTTATGTTTTAATGAATCATGATGATATAGAGGGTGGTCTAAAATAACATCAAAAAAAGGCGCATCTACATGATCTAGAAAATATGAATCGTCATCCATAAGTGCACGAGGCAAATCGGAATTGAAATCGATAAGTGCATCGTATTTTGTTCCTACATAGTTTTCTAAATCGTCTAAGGCGTCTTCGTCTACTTTAAAATATTCTACTGTATGTCCCATATCGGTGAGTGCTTTGCCTAAAGCGTCCCCGAAGTAAAGATAGGAATTATAGCATACAGTTTTCATCTCAAAAATTAAGAATTTCATATAGCCCCCTATAAGAATAGTTCACAAATATTTTATCATATTTAATTTCCACTATGTTATACTTTATGTAAACGTTAAAGGGGGAGAATATGATTAAAGCAGCAGCATATAATTGTGAGCCATTACAAAATCCGTTCATATTTGATGAAGTGTACAGCATGATCAGTCCCCAAAGACGAGAACATGTTGACGAGGCTAAGACCTTAAAGGGCAAATGTGAGAGATTAGGCGCTGCCCATCTTTTAGAAAAACTTCTATGGGAAAATCACATTGAAAGACCATATGTCTATTCATCAACTTCTCAAGGAAAACCCATTTTTATACAGCCGAAAAACGTAGATTTTAGTATTTCGCATTCTAATTTTTTTGCAGTAGCGGCAATTTCAGATAAGCCTGTTGGAATTGATGTTGAGCGAATACGTCCATACGATAGAGATTTAGTTGAACGCTTTTTTACGAAGGCTGATTTAGAGTACCTGGAATCATTAAAGAAAACCGAGGTAAACAAAAAATTTACTGAGGTTTGGACATTTAAAGAGGCTACCTGCAAGATGATGGACCGACCACTAATGCAGGTCCTTCAATGGGTTGATTTCAGTGAGTACTGTGATTTTGAAAAGGGAAGTACTTACTGGACAAAACAGGGATTTGAGTTCAGAGATTTTTATATTACTTTATGTTACGAAGATAAGAGACAACCAATTCAAATGGGACTCTATAACCCATACGATGGAAAGTATTACTAAATTTACTAAATTCTGAAATCTTTTTGGTTGACATATAAATTGTTTGTGATAGAATTTGTAATAGTTTCGTACTTCAAAGCATTAAAGTGCAAACGAGATTATATTTTTAGGAGAGCATTATGGAGTCTAAAAAAGTTCTTTCTATTTTAGTAGAAAACACACCAGGTCTTACAAGCCGCATTTCAGGCTTATTTTCAAGAAGAGGATACAATATCGACAGTTTCTCAGCGGGTGTCACTGCTGATCCTAGATATACACGTGTGACTATTGTTACACATGGCGATGAAATGATATTGGAACAGATTGAAAAGCAGGTGTCAAAACTTACAGAGGTTGTTGATCTCAAGGTTTTGGAGCATGGTAGCTCAGTAAAAAGAGAGCTTATGCTTGTTAAGATTTCTGTTAGAAATGACGAGAGACAGGATGTTCTCACAATCGTTGAGATTTTCAAGGGAAAGGTTGTAGATGTTACTCATGATTCTATGATTCTTGAGCTTACAGGCAACCAAGACAAATTGGAAGCATTTTTAGATATGCTTGGAGACTACGACATCTTAGAGCTCGCTCGTACCGGTCTTACTGGTCTTAGCCGCGGCTCAGAGGATGTAGTTATATTATAAGGAGGATAAAAGAATGTCACAGGAAGCAAAGATTTATTACCAAGAAGATTGTAATCTCTCATTATTGAAGGGTAAGACAATAGCTATTATTGGTTATGGTAGCCAGGGTCACGCACACGCTCTTAACCTTAAGGAAAGCGGATGCGACGTCATTATTGGTCTTTACGAAGGTTCAAAGTCTTGGGCAAAGGCTGAGAAGCAGGGCCTTACAGTATATACAGCAGCAGAGGCTGCAAAGAAAGCTGATATCATTATGATTCTTATCAACGATGAGAAGCAGGCTGATATGTACAAGGCTGATATCGAGCCAAACCTTGAGGCTGGCAACATGCTTATGTTTGCTCATGGTTTCAACATTCACTTTGGTTGCATCAAGCCACCAGCAGATGTTGATGTTACTATGATTGCACCTAAGGCTCCAGGTCACACAGTACGTTCTGAGTACCAGGCAGGTAAGGGAACTCCTTGTCTTGTTGCTGTATATCAGGATGCTACAGGAAAGGCTCTTGATCTTGCACTTGCTTATGGTGCTGGTATCGGTGGAGCTCGTGCTGGTATTCTTGAGACAACATTCAGAACAGAGACAGAGACAGACCTCTTTGGTGAGCAGGCAGTACTTTGTGGTGGTGTTTGTGCTCTTATGCAGGCTGGTTTCGAGACTCTTGTTGAGGCTGGATACGATCCAAGAAATGCATACTTCGAGTGTGTACACGAAATGAAGCTTATCGTTGATCTTATCTACCAGTCAGGCTTTGCTGGAATGAGATATTCTATTTCAAATACAGCTGAGTACGGTGATTATATCACTGGACCAAAGATTGTTACAGAAGATACAAAGAAGGCAATGAAGCAGATCCTTTCTGATATTCAGGATGGTACATTTGCTAAGGAATTCCTTCTTGATATGTCACCAGCTGGTCGCCAGGTTCACTTCCAGGCAATGAGAAAGCTTGCTGCTGAGCATCCAGCAGAAAAAGTTGGTGAGCAGATTCGTAGCCTTTACTCATGGAACAATGAGGAAGACAAGTTCATCAACAACTAATATAAAAAATAAACCGCGAGGCCTAAGCCTCGCGGAAGTTTTTATTATGAAAGAATTTATACAGATGAGATGATATCTTGATTTCAGTGTAGATGTCGGCATATTCACGAGGGGAATATTCAGATATAAAGTTGGTAGGAAAAGCTTTTTTCATACCGCGGGCTTTGCATAAATCTACAGCCTTGTTGTAAGCTATAGCAGCTTTTGCTTCGCTATTATAACGGCCGACTATAAAATCACCATTAAGATGAATCTTGGCTGCATAGATTACCTTTCCAGCCTTTTCCTCACGGTATACGCCGTGATATTTATTTACAACTATAATGTTTGAATATCTGAAATCAGTTTCGTCGCCATTGGCGAAGAGAAAGTCCTTACCTTTTACACTGTAAGGTTTGATGCCATAACGGCCAAGAATGTTGTATTGCATTCCGTAATCACTGACAAACATGTGGCCTCCGCGATACTGAATCTTATGACTTGAATAGTAGAAGAGGTCATCATTGTCGAATTTCAAGATAGTTGTTTTATCTAAATAATATAGAAAATAATTTCTCTGAAGATATATTGGAGTTTTAATATAAATATGGTTGTCTCTAAAATTAATTAGAGTGATGCACTTATCAAATGGAAGCTCTTTAATTTTGCTTTGCAAATTTAAGATAGTGATATCTTCATTTTTGATAATGCTCCAAGCCTCATTGTATGCTTTGTTGCATTTAGCTTCTGTAGAAAAGCTACCGATGCTGATGTGTTTTCCATTGTAAGTGATATTGCCACGATAATAGACTGTTCCGTCTTTTTTAGTGGCCTGATATACGCCAGGTTTCATATAAAATCCTCCTATGTATATTATTTTACACTTTTGAGAAGAAAAAAGTTTAAAAAATTGGTGAAATAAAGGGATAAAATGAATTTGAAAAAAACTAATTCTAATTTAACAGTTTTTAGAGAAGGAGTAAGAGATGGGGTTCCTATTGGATTAGGATATTTTGCTGTTGCATTTTCTCTTGGAATTTTGGCTAGAACAGCACATTTCACTCCATTGCAGGGGTTTATTAATTCCTTTTTAAATCGAGCTAGCGCAGGTGAATATGCCGTATATACGGTAGTTGCTGCTGGAGCGGGTTTTGTGGAAATGGCTATTATGACCTTGGTTGTCAATGCCAGATATCTACTGATGTCTACGGCCTTAAGTCAAAAGTTTGATCCTAAAACCCCTTTGATTCATAGAATGCTTGTGGGATTTAGTGTTACTGATGAAATATTTGCCATAACCATTAACAGACCTGGTTTTATCAATCCTATATATAATTATGGAGCTTGTGCTATAGCGGTTCCTTGCTGGGCTCTTGGTACTTCATGTGGGATTGTGGCAGGAGAGCTGATGCCTCTTAGAGTTGTCAGTGCATTTTCTGTTGCTTTGTATGGAATGTTTTTAGCTTGCATTATGCCGGAAGCCAGAAAGCACAGAATAGTGGCAGTGTTAATTATAATAAGCTTTGTTCTCAGCTATTTAGCATCTAGATTAGAAGTTTTTGCATCCATATCAGCTGGAACAAAAACTATTATTCTTACTGTTGTAATTGCTGCTGTAGCTGCAATACTATTTCCACATCCTATGGAGGAAGATGATGACTAGAACTTATATTTATATATTGGTGGCAGCACTTGTCAGTACGTTTATACGTATTTTGCCGGTGACAGTTTTTAGAAAACAAATTAAGAATCGATTCATTCGTTCGTTTTTATATTATGTTCCTTATGTGACTCTTGCAGTTATGACTTTTCCGGCTATCATCGATGCAACGCAGGTAAAGCTTGCTGGAATAATTGCATTGATTGTGGGAGTTGTAGCGGCTTGGTTTAATCAAAGCCTATTTAAAGTAGCAGCACTTTGTTGCGCGGTTGTATTTATAGCGGAATTGGTTTTGATATGATGTTTAACTGCAATAATCACAAAAAAGACTCTTAGGAGTCTTTTTTTATTGTGTAGAATTTTGATATTTTTAAATAGAATTTTATATTTTAAACAAAAAAGTGAACTGTTATTATTGATTCATAGTTAAAAACGACAACAAAGTTGTCAAGAAAACACAGGAGGAGAAGGTAAAATGAAAAAACGTGTTCTAGGTTTAATGATGACAGCCGCTCTTGCAATGGGGTTATTTGCAGGATGTGGCCCTGCAGACACAGGCGCTGATCCAGCTGCTACAACTGACACAGCAACAGAATCTTCTGATTCTTCTGCACCTGCAGCTTCAAACGGAAAGAGAGTTGCAGTTGCAATGCCTACTCAGTCTTCAGAGAGATGGATTAACGATGGTAGCAACATGAAAGAGAAGCTTGAGGCTCTCGGATATGAAGTTGATCTTCAGTATGCTGAGGATGACGTTCAGGCTCAGGTATCTCAGATTGAGAACATGATCGCTGCTGGCGCTGATTGCTTAGTAATCGCTGCAGTTGATTCATCAGCTCTTGTAAACGTAGAAGAGCAGGCTAAGGAAGCTGGTATTCCTATCATCGCTTATGACCGACTTCTTATGGACACAGACGCTGTAAGCTACTATGCAACATTCGATAACAAGGGTGTTGGTACAGCAATTGGTAAGTACATCGAAGAGGCAAAGGATTTGGCTAACACAGATGAGACTTACACAATCGAGTTCTTCATGGGATCTCCAGATGATAACAACGCTGTAATGCTTTACAACGGACTTATGGAAGTTCTTCAGCCATACCTTGATGACGGTACATTAGTATGTAAGTCAGGTAGAACATCATTTGATGATACATGTATCCTCAGATGGTCTCAGGAAACAGCACAGCAGAACTGTGAAAACTACTTAACAGGTTTCTATGCTGATGAAAAGCTTGATATCTGTGCAACAGCTTTTGATGGTTTTGCATATGGATGTAAGGCAGCTCTTGAAGGAGCAGGCTACACAGTTGGCGAAGATTGGCCACTTATCACAGGTCAGGATGCTGAGCTTATGGCTACAAAGAACATCATCGCTGGATCACAGACAATGTCAATCTACAAAGACACACGTCTTCTTGCTGACAAGTGCGTAACAATGGTTCAGGCAGTTCTTGAAGGCTCAGAGCCAGAAATCAACGACACAGAGCAGTACAACAATGGAAAGATTACAGTTCCTTCATACCTTTGCACACCAGTTGCAGTAGATAAGGACAACTACAAAGAAATCATTGTTGACGGTGGCTACTACACAGAGGAGCAGTTAGCTGAATAGTAATTAATGTATTAATTGTAGTGGCGGCTTAGTCTTAAGTCGCCATTACTTTTAAGAAGGAGAAGAATATGTCAGATTACATCTTGGAAATGAAGCATATTGTAAAAGAGTTTTCTGGAGTTAAAGCCCTTGATGATGTTAATCTGCAGGTTAAAAAGGGAGAGATTCATGCTCTTTGTGGGGAAAATGGTGCTGGAAAATCTACTCTGATGAATGTTTTATCAGGAGTTTATCCATACGGCTCATATGAGGGAGATGTTGAATATCACGGCGAAATCTGCAAATTCCATAACTTAAGAGATTCAGAGGCGAAAGGAATCGTTATTATCCATCAGGAGCTTGCTCTTAGCCCACTTCTTTCAATTGCTGAAAATGTTTTTCTAGGTAACGAACAGCTTAAAATGAAGGGCGTAATTGATTGGACAAAGACAAGACAAAAAGCCCAGGAAATGTTATCTAGAGTTGGTCTTGAAAATGAAAATGTCAATGCCCCAGTAAATTCACTTGGTGTTGGTAAACAGCAGCTTATTGAAATCGCAAAGGCAATGGCAAAAAAGGTTGAGCTTCTTATTTTGGACGAGCCTACAGCGGCTTTGAATGATGAGGAGTCAAAGAAGCTTCTTGATATCATGTTTGAATTAAAGAAGCAGGGGATTACATGTATTATTATTTCTCACAAATTGAACGAGATTAGCTATGTTGCTGATGCCGTTACAATTATCAGAGATGGTAAGACAATCGAAACACTTGTTAAGGGTGTAGATGATTTCTCTGAAGATAGAGTAATTAAGGCAATGGTTGGTCGTGAAATGACTAATCGTTATCCTGAAAGAGAAGGTGTCACTATTGGTGACACAATCTTTGAGGTTAAGAATTGGAATGTATATCATCCTGATGATCCAAATCGTCAGGTACTTAAGGACATTAATATCGAAGTTAAAGCTGGTGAGGTTGTTGGTCTGGCTGGTCTGATGGGAGCAGGCCGTACCGAATTTGCCATGAGTGTATTCGGTCATAGCTATGGTCAGAAAATCTCAGGAACTGTAAAAATAAATGGCAAAGAAGTCCATTTAAATACAGTCAAGGATGCTATTGATAACAAGCTTGCGTATGTAACTGAGGATAGAAAGACAAATGGTCTTATTCTTATTGGCGATATCAAGGAGAATATGACACTTGCTGCTCGTCCTAAGTTCTTCTCAAAGCATGGTGTTATTAATGGGAACGAGGAAATCCTTGCGGCTGAAGAATATAAAAAGAAAATTAACGTAAAATCGAATTCCATCAATCAGGTTGTTGGATCACTTTCAGGTGGTAACCAGCAGAAGGTTGTCCTTGCTAAATGGATGCTTACACAACCGGATGTATTGATTTTGGATGAGCCAACTCGTGGTATCGATGTTGGTGCTAAATACGAAATTTACTGTATTATCAACGATTTAGCAAAGGCTGGAAAAGCAGTCATTGTTATTTCTTCTGAAATGCCGGAAATCATTGGTACCTGTGACCGTATTTACGTTATCAATGAGGGCGAGATTGCGGGAGAGCTTTCTAGTGCAGAAGTATCTCAAGAAAAAATCATGCAGTGTGTAATGGCACATAATAGAAAGGATGATGGAAATGAAAAATAAAAAAGCTAGTCTTGATATGAAACAATACGGCATGTTCATTGCCCTTATTGTTATTTATTTGATATTTGCCATTCTTACTGGTGGCAAAAACCTTACACCAATGAACATCAACAACCTGGTTATGCAAAATGGTTACGTTGTTATCCTTGCAATCGGTATGTTGCTTTGCGTATTAACTGGTAACGTTGACCTTGGTGTTGGTTCTGTAGTTGCATTGTGTGGTGCCACAGCCGGTATCATGATGATGGACTACAAAATGAATATGTGGGTTGCAATTATTGCAGCACTTGCTATCGGTCTTTTAGTTGGTATGTTTGCTGGATTCTTCATTGCATATTTGAGCATCCCTCCATTTGTAGTTACCCTTGCTACAATGCTTATGGGTAGAGGATTAACATACACACTTTTACAGGCTCAGACAAAAGGTCCTCTTCCTTCAAATTACAACTTTATCGGTGCAGGCTTCCTTCCTACATACAAAATATTCTTTGGTGATGGTATCCTTGATTTAGTTTCAATAGCAGTTGCACTTATTGCTTCGGTTGCTCTTATTTGGAATGAAATCAGAGGAATCAAGACAAAGAAGAAATATAACTTTGTACTTACTCCTACATGGCAGACAGTAACTAAGCTTGTAATCGAGCTGTTTATCATTTGGTTCTTCTTCTATAAGCTTGCTCGTTACAACGGACTTCCATTTGTACTTCTTATCATGGTTGTTCTTATTGGAATCTATGCATTTGTTACAACAAAGACTGTTGCAGGTCGCCAGATTTATGCATTAGGTGGCAATAGAAAAGCAGCAAACCTTTCTGGTATCGATACAAATAAGGTATTCTTCTGGGTATACACAAACATGGGCGTTCTTGCAGCTATCGCAGGTATCGTTCTTTCAGCAAGAAACGGATCATCAACTCCAAAGGCTGGTGATGGTTTCGAGATGGATGCTATTGCATCTTGCTACATCGGTGGTGCTGCCGTAGCTGGTGGTTCTGGTTCTATCCTTGGTGCAGTTGTTGGTGCCTTCGTTATGGGTGTTCTTAACAACGGTATGTCACTTTTTGGATGGTCGACAGATATCCAGAAAATCGTAAAGGGTGCTGTACTTCTTGGCGCTGTTACTGTAGACGTTCTTTCTAAGCGTAAAAAGAACTAATACATTATTTCATAGACTAGGATAAAGCTGGTAGGCATCAAGCTCTTAGGTTTCTGAAAGAAGCATTCTTAGCTGAATGAAGAAACGCTAAGGCTTGTAGCCGTAACCAGCTTTTTGTTATACTAGAGGTAGGTTTTTACTGGGGGAATAATGTATGTATAATGTTATGTTAGTTGACGATGAGGAGGAAGTCCGCATCGCCATTGAAAAAAAGATTAATTGGCAGGATTTGGGGTTTAATGTGGTTGCCACTGCTGAAAATGGTCAGGATGCTTTGGAGAGAGCGCTTGAGGCTCAGCCGGATGTGGTTATGACTGATATTAACATGCCTTTCATGAATGGCCTTGAGTTTTCAAAGCAGTTAAAGGCGGAGCTTCCTGCAACGAAATTCGTTATTTTCTCTGGCTATGATGAGTTTGAGTATGCCAAGGAAGCAATCGAGCTATCAGCAGAGGAATACATTTTAAAGCCGATTGATGCAGATGAGTTGCATTCTATTTTTACTCGTCTTAAACACACCTTGGACGAGGAGTTTGACAAGAGGCGCAATCTTCAAAATCTTGAAAAATACTATCAGGAGAGCTTCCCATTTTTTAGGGAGCAGTTTCTTATTGGCCTTATTGAGGGGCATATTGAGGTCGATAGGATAGCTGAGATAGCGTCTGATTACGGAGAAGATATTAAGGGGAATTTCTATGCCGTCGGCATAATCAAATTATCCTTTGAAAACAGTGAACAATTTAATACAACCGATAGAAAACTTTTTTCTGTTTCTTTGAATCAGCTTGCAAAGGAAACATTAAAGGATTACGGAAATTATCATTGCTTAAATTACCTGGGCAATGTTATTGTGCTGGGCTGCTTTGAGAAGGAAGACGAGTACGAAGAGTTTGTATCTAATCTGGACATGATTTGTAAGCTTTCTGCGAAGCTAATAGAGGTGCCAACCACTGCTGGTGTTGGCTTAATGGTAAATGAACTTAAGGATTTGTTTAGTTCGTTCAAATCAGCCAGGGAGGCTACTGCCTATAGAAAGCTTTTCGATGAAAACCAGGCATTTTCAATTATGGATGTGGAACCGGACAAGACAGAAATCAATCTGTTTGAAAATGATAACGTAAATACGATACTTAAGCTTATCAAGATTGGCTCTACTGATGAATTGAATGGAGCTATTCATGAATTCTTTTCTAACTTTAGTGAAAAAGGAATTGGCTTGTACCAGATGAAGATTTCTATTTTGGAGGCTTATTTTGAGGTCCTTAAGCTTGCAAAGAATTATGATATTTCAGGCTCATCAATTGATGGTAATGATGGAGATATTTTTGAGTTTTTGGACAACATCGATTCAATACAGGAAGTAGAAAAGTGGTTTTTGGATAAGTGCTTCTTCATCCAAAAGGAAATCAAAAAGAGTCGAATGGACTCCACGGAAGTGCTTGTAGATAAAGCGAAGGAATATATTAAGGAACATTATAAGGATTCAGATTTGTCGGTAGATAAAGTTTGCTCAAACCTTAATGTAAGCGCTAATTATTTTTCTGCTGTATTTAAGAAAAACACAGGGGAAAGCTTTGTATCATATCTAACTGATATTAGGTTGAAAAAGGCAGTGGAGCTGCTTGAAACTACAGATGAAAAGGCCTATGTAATTGCTGGTCTTGTAGGCTACGATGAGCCAAATTATTTCAGCTATGTATTTAAAAAGGCTTATGGCATATCACCATCAAAGTATAGACAGCAAAGGGAAAGCTAATGAAACTTTTTGATTTTCAAAATCAATTTCATAGATTGCGTCGTGCTTCCAAGCGAAGAAGTATTCAGCTTGTTATTTCTATTTCCTTCACGTTGGTTGCCATAATCAGTATGACCTTTATGGCTATGGCCTTTTATACAAACTATATCAATACATCCAGACAGAATGCTATTGATAACGATGAGAAGATAGTAGAGCAGATAAGCTGGAATCTTAATTCGTATTTACGTAATATGATGGGCGTTTCAAATAGTATGTACTACAGCGTAATCAAAAATCTGGATTTGACTAGCGATAGTATGACTAAGGAAATGGATATCCTGTACGAGGCGAATAAGGATGATCTTATCAGCATCGCCTGCATTTCCCAGGACGGAGCATTGATTTCTGCTGCGCCAATCGCCACAAGAAAAACTGGGGTGGATTTTACGGAGCAGTCCTGGTTTGGCGATACTGAAGAAGAGAAAGTGGAGAATTTTCATTTTTCTGCGCCACATGTACAAAACATGTTTGAAAGCGACAATTATCGATATTATTGGGTAGTTTCTCTCACTCGTAGTATCGATTTGAATTACATGGGCTACATCAGGCGAGGAATCCTTTTGGTTGACATGAACTATTCTGCTATAGAGCAAATGTTTATGAAAGCAAATGAGTCTGGTGAGGGCTATGTCTATCTGATAGATTCAAATGGAGAAATAATATATCATCCTGCTCAGAAGGCTATATATTCAGGTCTTGCAAACGAGAACAATATTGTGGCGGCTAGTTATGATGATGGAAACTATATCGAGACATTTGAAGGAAATGAAAGAGCGGTTATCGTAAAAACGGTAGGTTACACAGGCTGGAAAATAGTATCAGTAACACCAGTTAAGGAGCTGATCGGTGAAAGCTTCCAGCTGCGTGTATTCATGCTTATCATACTTACAATAACTATTTTTATGATTCTTTTTGGAAACCTTTTCATTGCAAGAGTGGTTACTGATCCAATTAAGAAGCTGGAGGATTCTATTGGCGTTATCGATGCAGGTATGCTTGATGAAGATGTGATTTTCATTGGTGGTACTCACGAAATCAGGCATTTGGGCCGCACCATAAAATCTTTGGTAGTCCAGATGAGAACTATGATGGAAGAAAGCGTTGCGGAGCAAAAAGAAAAACGTAAATCCGAATTGAATGCTCTGCAGGCTCAGATAAATCCACATTTCCTTTATAATACCTTGGATTCTGTTGTTTGGATGATTGAATCGGAGAAATATCCAGAGGCTATTTCTATGATTACAAGCCTGGCATCCCTGTTTAGAATCAGTCTTAGCAAGGGCAACAACATCATTACAATAAGAGATGAGATTACCCATGCAAAGAATTATTTAGCCATCCAGAAGGTGCGCTATAAAAACAAGTTTGAAGCCAATATCGACGTTGATCCGGGGATAGAGGATTGCATTACTATCAAGCTTATTATTCAGCCTCTTATCGAAAATGCCATTTATCATGCTGTGGGGGATTTGTATGATGAAGGCGTAATCGATATAAAGGGCTATGAAAAAGACGGAGATATTTATATCGAGGTTAAGGATAATGGAATGGGAATTCCTCCTGAGAAACTAAAGGATTTGCTTAAGGAAAAGGGTAAATCTCAAGGCAAAGGATCTGGTATCGGATTGTGGAATATCAATCAGCGTATCAACCTGTATTTTAAGGAGGACTATGGACTGAAAATTGAAAGCGAATTGGACGTAGGAACTACTGCCATAATTCATTTGCCAAAGATTTCCTACCAGGAATATATGGGAGGTGATGGAAATGAGAAGAAATAGATTCTTTATCGGCATGTTCCTTGTACTTATCCTATTGATCATTGTTGAGTTTTATGTTTACGCCAACTCAAGTGTATTTGAGGGAGAGGATGAGCGTATTTCATTTGTTGTCACAGGAGACAATCTGGACGACTGGGAAACTTTAAAATCAGGTGCAGAAACAGCTGCGCTGGACAACAAGTGTCAGGTTACTTTTTTGAATAGCCCTGTATCTGCTGGAGTGGAAGGCGAAATAGAGCTAATCAATAGACAGATATACGAGGGGGCTGAATATGTTTATGTTGCCTCAGGCTTTTATGATGAGTTGTACACTTATATCAAAGAACAAGGTCTGAAAAGCAAAGTTAGATTTGTAAAGAATGGAAATTGTGATGACGACAAATATTCTATCATAGCTGATGACTATTCTATGGGAAAAGATTACGGTAAATATATAATCGACGATGGTTTTTCAGGTTCCTTGTATGTTATGTATAGCTCTGATTCTGTAAATAACATTAATTTCATCAAGGGACTGGAGGAATCATTAGAGGGCTCAGATGTCTATTTGAAAAGGGAACTTGTTACTATGGATGATAGTTCCCTGATAAACCATATTTACAACATTTACAGATCTGGATTGTATAGCGGAATGATTTTGTTGGACGCCAATGTGCTAGATTGTGCAATGTCATTGGGGATTGATCAAAAATCTGGCTTTGCAATTTATGGAGTTGATGACAGACAGGCTGCAGTTTATTACCTTGATAGCGGTTCTATTCAGGCACTTGCTTGTAAGGACGATTATACAATGGGGTATTTGGCAGTGAAGGCTGTACTTGATAATGGAGATAAGGTTTCAGATGAAGGTGTTCCTCTTTATTACATAATTAATAAAGAGCAGATTTATTCAGAGGAGTATGAAAAAATACTATTTCCATTTGTTAAATAAGAGGATGTAATGAATAAGAGAAGGTTGTTTGTATTTGGAATAGCAATTGCTGTGGCTGCATGTTTATTCGGCGGCTACCATATGGTTCAATCCAAGGAAAGTACTGAACCTCGGGTAATCAGGGTTGGGATTACTATGTACAATCAGTATGATCCTTTTACAGAGGAAATCAGGCACAATATCGAGGACTATCTTGCAGTGTATGGGGATGAAAAGGATATTGAAATTGAAAGTAGCGTTGTATATTCAGGCAAGAATCAATTGGTGCAGAATGACCAGGTTATTGATTTTATCGAAAAAAACTATGACGTCATATGTGTGAATCTGGTTGATAGAACAGATCCTTCTGTAATAATTGAGGCTGCTAAATCAGCTGATGTTCCAATTATCTTTTTTAATCGCGAGCTTGTAGAAGACGATTTGAAACGATTTAACAAGCTTTATTATGTAGGCGCTAGACCTGAGGACAGTGGCCAGATTCAGGGGCAGATTGTTATTGATGCATTGGATGAGCGCTTCGATGAGATTGACGTTAATGGTGATGGCATTATTCAGTATGTACTTTTAGAGGGCGAGGCCGGACATCAGGATGCTATTCTTAGAAGCCGCGTATCTGTGGAAACGATAAAAGATGCGGGATACGAGATGGAAATGCTGGGAGATGAAATAGCAAACTGGGATAGGAAACAGGCACAGACAAAAATGACATCTTTGCTTGCAGGATATCCTCGACAAATTGAGCTGGTCCTTGCAAATGATGACAATATGGCTCTTGGAGCTTTAGATGCATTGACTGAATTTGGAGTGCAAAATGATCCTCTAATTGTTGGGGTTAATGGTCAGGAAGAGGTTCTTGCAGATATTGCTGAGGGCAAAATTGAAGGTACCGCTTTGAATAACGCCCAGGAAAAAGGAAGAATTATAGCTGAATTAGCTGTAGGGATTGCAATGGATGGAAGACCTCCAGAGGATATCCAGATGGAGGATGGTAAATATTATTATGTTCCTTATGAACGTATAGATAATACTAATGTTTCGCAGTATACTATTTCCCAGTGATATTACTATTAATTCTAAAAATCTAGTTGATAACATAGGCTTTAAAGAGGTATAATCTTTAAAGTCTATATTTATGTCGTTTTTTACTTGGAGGTTATACTTTGTTAGACAAATTAGAGAAGAAATTTGGCCGATATGCCATTAATAATTTAATAGTATATTTGCTTGGCGGATATGCCATCGGATATTTATTATCCTTTGGACAGAGATTTACCGGGGTGCCTTATCTGAGTTTTCTTACCTTGGAGCCATATTACATTCTCCATGGACAAATCTGGAGAATTATTTCATGGGTTATTATTCCACCTGATACTAGCATTATATGGGCAATTATCATGTTTATGCTTTATTATCAATTGGGACAGACACTTGAGCGTACCTGGGGTGCTTTTCGTTTTAACGTATATATTTTTGGCGGTATGATTTTCACCCTTCTTGGAGCGTTCATTACATACTTTATTTATGGCGGAGCATTACCTGTAGGATATATTGGACAGATTACCAGCACTTACTACATTAATCTTTCAATTTTCCTTGCATTTTCTACATGCTTCCCAGATATGCAGGTACTTTTGTATTTTATCATTCCAATCAAGATGAAATGGATGTCCATATTCTACCTTGTTATTATTGGATATGAAGTATTTAGATACTGTATGGCCGGTGCATTTTTTGCTGCCGTACCAGTGATTGCATCACTCCTTAATTTCTTCATCTTCTTCCTGATGACTAGAAATATGGCTAGATTCAATCCAAAGGATATCCATAGACGAAACGAGTTTAAACGACAGGCAACACCACCACGTACTCAGTACCGTGATGGCACACCTATCGCGAGACATAAATGTGCTGTGTGCGGGCGCACAGAGCTTACAAACCCAGGTTTGGAGTTCAGATTCTGCAGTAAATGTAATGGTAATTATGAATATTGCAGTGATCATTTGTTTACACACAATCACATTAGATAAATCTAAAATATAATTATTGAAGGGACAATAAATAGATAATGAGTGAAGAAGTAGTTAGCAAAAATTTTATCGAGCTTGAAATTGACAAGGATTTAAAGGAGGGCGTTTACGACCATGTTTGTACACGTTTCCCACCTGAGCCAAATGGTTACTTACACATTGGCCATGCAAAGTCAATCATTTTAAACTATGGTCTCGCTGAGAAGTACAACGGTGAGTTCCACATGAGATTTGACGACACAAACCCTACAAAGGAAAAGGTAGAGTTCGTTGATTCAATTAAGGCAGATATTCAGTGGTTAGGAGCTGATTGGGGAGAGCATCTCTATTTCGCTTCAAACTACTTTGATAGAATGTACGAAGTAGCAGTTGACCTTATCAAAAAGGGGCTTGCTTATGTTTCTGATCTTACAGCTGATGAGATGAGAGAGTACCGTGGTGACTTCGAGCATCCAGGTAAGGAAGATCCAAATAGAAACCGTTCTATCGAGGAAAACCTTGCTATGTTCGAAGACATGAAGGCTGGCAAGTATGAGGATGGTAGCCATACACTTAGAGCTAAAATCGATATGGCTTCACCTAACATCAATATGAGAGATCCAATTCTCTACAGAGTTGCTCACATGACACATCACAACACAGGTGATAAGTGGTGCATCTACCCAATGTACGATTTTGCTCATCCACTTGAGGATGCATTTGAAGGTATCACACATTCAATCTGTACATTAGAGTTTGAGGACCACAGACCTCTTTATGATTGGGTTGTTAAGTCAGCAGGCTTCCCAAATCCACCACGTCAGATTGAGTTTGCAAAGATGTATCTTACAAACGTTGTTACAGGAAAGAGATATATCAAGAAACTTGTTGAGGATGGAATTGTAGACGGTTGGGATGATCCACGTCTTGTATCAATTGCAGCTCTTAGACGTCGTGGTTTTACTCCTTCATCAATCAGAAAATTTGTTGAGCTTTCTGGAGTTTCAAAGGCTAATTCCTCATCTGATTATGCAATGCTTGAGTACTGCATCAGAGAGGATTTAAAGACTAGCCGTGGCCGTGTTATGGCTGTTCTTGACCCAGTTAAGCTTGTTATTGATAATTACGAGAGTGATGATGTTGAATGGCTTGATGCTCCAAACAACTTAGAGAATCCTGAGCTTGGAAGCAGACAGGTTCCATTTGGTAAGGAATTATACATCGATAGAGAGGATTTCATGATTGAGCCTCCTAAGAAGTATTTCAGACTTTACCCAGGCAACGAAGTACGTTTAATGAATGCATACTTTGTTACATGCACAAGCTATGAAACAGATGAAAACGGTAAGGTTACTTGCATTCACTGTACATACGACCCAGCTACAAAGGGTGGAGATGCACCTGATGGACGTAAGGTTAAGGGAACAATTCACTGGGTAGCTGCTAAGACAGCTCTTAAGGCAGAGGTTCGTCTCTATGAAAACATTGTAGATGAAGAAAAAGGAGTGTATAATGAAGATGGTAGTTTAAATCTTAATCCAAACTCACTTACAGTTCTTAAAGATTGTCTTGTTGAGCCATCCCTTAAGGATGCCAAGGCTTATGATAGTTTCCAATTTGTTAGACAAGGCTTCTTCTGCGTTGATTCTAAGGACTCAAAGCCAGATGCATTAGTGTTTAATAGAATTGTTTCTTTAAAGAGCTCATTTAAATTGCCTACAAATAACTAAGTTATAGATTTAGTAATCTATTTAGAAAAGGATTGCAAAATGAATTTATTATCTGGAATGGAAAAATTTGGCTTCTCTATGGACGGAGAGCTTGATATTTTGGCGGATGACAAGCCAAAGAAGGATGCTGCGCAAAAGACAGCAGCAGCGCCTGTCGTTAAAACTGAGAAGGATTTTATCATTGATAAAAAGGTTAGATGTCCAGTTTGCGATAAGGATTTTCCTATCAAGGCTGTACTTGCTACAAAGCTTAAGAGATTAGAGCCTGATTTCGATTTAAGACCTAATTACGAGCATGTTGACAAATGCAAATACGACTTTATGTCATGCCCAAACTGTGGTTATTCTGCTCTTGATACTACATTTGCTAAGATTGACACAGCTCGTGTTAAGCTTATCAGAGCTGAATTCTGCCCAAGCTTTAAGCCACAGAAGGAGACAGCACTTCCTGAGACATATTCATATGAATATTCAATCGAAAAGTTTAAGCTTGCATTGATTTGTACAATGAAAAAGCGTGCAAAGATGTCTGAAAAAGCTTACGTTTGCCTTAAGATAGCATGGCTTCGTAGAGCACAGCTTAAAGAGCTTGAGGGAAACAAGGATGCTGATCCAAAGATTGTAGATATGATTCAAAAAGAATACGAAGGTTTCTACTCACAGGCATATGAAGGCTTTATGAAGGCTGTTTCATCAGAAACTCCTCCATATTGCGGAATGGCATCAGAGGCAGTTGAATATATGCTTGCTAATATGTCAGTTCACTATAAAAAATACGATGCAGCTATGAAGCTTATCGCAAGACTTATTCAGTCACCTAGTACTTCCAGAAAGCTTAAGGATAAGTGCTTAGAGCTTAAGGAAGATATTGTTGCAAAACAAGGAGCAAAGTAGAATTGACACATATCAGATTATTCTGATATGTGTTTTTTTGAGGTAATTATGAATTGGATTAAATATTCTATAAATACAACAACAGAGGCAGAGGATTTTGTTAGCGCAATGCTGATGGAACTAGATATTGTCTCTATTGAAATTGAAAATAATGTACCAGTTTCTGGAGAAAAGCAGGGCGGAGAATTCAAAGAGCTTCAGCCTGATTTACCAGATGATGATGGTACATCTCGAGTATGCTTTTATTTAGGAGAGGACGAGGATCATGAGTCAAAGCTTTCCGAGGTAAAGGCTGGCTTAGCAGAGCTTAAGGATATGATGGATATCGGTGAAGGAACAATCGATACATCTATTACAAAGCAGGAAGATTGGGTTAACAATTGGAAGGAATTCTTCAAGGCCTTCTATATCGAAGATATTCTTATTAAGCCTACATGGGAGGAAATTCCAGCAGATGCAAAGGACAATCTGGTTGTTGAAATTGATCCTGGCGTTTCTTTTGGAACAGGAAAGCACGAGACTACTCAGCTTTGCATCAGACAGCTTAAGAAATATCTTAAGGAGGGCGACGAGATTCTTGATATAGGATGCGGTAGCGGTATTCTTTCTATTATTGCTAATAAGCTTTTAGATGGTAAGTGTCATATCGTTGGTACAGATATCGATGAGGATTGTATCGAGTCTACCTATGAGAATTTCGAAGTAAATCATATTTCCAAGGACGCAGGAGATTTCTTTGTTGGAAATCTTACTGAGGACAAGGATTTACAGGATAAAGTGGGCTATGAAAAATATGATGTAGTTGTTGCTAATATTTTGGCAGACATCATTATCGGTATGGCTCCAGCCATTTATCCAACATTAAAGAAGGGAGCTTACTTTATTTCTTCTGGAATTATCAATTTCAAGGAAAATGAAGTAAAAGAGGCTCTTGAGGCAGTTGGACTTAATATAGTAGAGATTAATTATCAGGGTGAGTGGGTAAATATTACCGCTCGTAAATAAAAATATGCAGCAAATATTTGTTAATGAAGAGCCAATAGAAGGAAGATTTACTGTCACAGGTGATGATATGCATCATCTGGTGCGTGTTGTACGCATTAAAAAGGGCGAAATCATCCGAGTTTCTACTGCAGCTGGCAATAATTACCTTTGTGCAGTTAGCGACATTTTGGATAAAGAGCTTTTAGTCGATGTCAATGAGCAGGTCAACTCTACTGAACTTTCAAACAAGATTTATCTTTTCCAGGCCATTCCTAAAGGGGATAAAATGGAAACCATCATTGAAAAGACAGTAGAGCTTGGAGTATACGAAATCATTCCTGTTCAGATGAAAAACTGTATAGTAAAGCTTGATGATAAAAAGAAAAAGAATAAGCTTTCACGATATCAGACTGTTGCCCTTACAGCAGCCAAACAATCAAAACGTTCAATTGTGCCTGCTATTCATGATGTCATTTCTTTCAAGGAAGCTATGGAATACGCAGCAAATCTTGATTTGCTTTTGCTTCCTTACGAAAGCAAAAATGGCATGAAAGATACTTATGACGTTATAAATGGATTGCAAAAGGGGCAGAGTGTTGGTATATTTATTGGGCCTGAAGGTGGATTTGATGAATCCGAAATTGAGCTTGTAAAAGACAAATGCAAGCTTATATCTTTAGGTAGAAGAATACTTAGAACTGAAACTGCAGCGATTTGTTCACTCAGTATGTTAATGCTAAAAAGCGAGGAATTAGAACTACAATGATATACTTTGATAATTCAGCCACCACTAGATGTTCTGATGGTGCGCTTAAAATAATGCAGGAAGCATTGCAGGTAAACTTTGGAAATCCTTCATCTTTGCACAACATGGGTTACAAAGGAAAGGATTACCTCAAAACATCCAGAGAGATTATTGCTGGCATTTTAAAATGCCAACCTAAGGAAATCTATTTTACCTCAGGTGGTACAGAAGGAAATAATCTTGCTATTAAAGGTGGCGTAGAGGCAAGAAAGCGTCTTGGTAATCATATCATTACTACAAAGATTGAGCACGCAAGTGTTTTGAATCCTGTTAAAGCCCTTGAAAAGCAAGGCTTTGATGTTACTTATCTTGGTACTGACGAATATGGTGTTATCGATTTAGAGGAGCTTAAGGCTGCAATCAGACCAGATACAATTTTTGTATCTATCATGATGGTGAATAATGAAATTGGTAGTCTTCAGCCAATAGAAGAAGCTGCTAAAATTATCAAGGCTGCCAATCCAGAAATTATTTTCCATGTGGATGCTATTCAGGCATTCGGCAAAATGAATATTATTCCAAAGAAGATGGGAATGGATATTCTTACAGTTAGCGGTCATAAGATTCATGGACCAAAGGGTTCTGGATTTATATATATTAAAGATAAAGTACGAGTTGTTCCTCAGATTCTTGGTGGAGGACACGAAAACGGCATGCGATCTGGTACAGAAAATGTTCCAGCTATTGCTGCACTTGGTGTTGCTGCAAAGGAAGCATATGACAATCTCGAAGCTTCTAGAAAGCACATGTATGAAATGAAGTTCAGACTGATAGAAGGCCTTACTGCAATAGACGGTGTTACTGTTAATGGACATCACGATGAAAACAGTGCGCCTCAGATTGTTAGCGTCTCTATAAAGGGAAATCGTACAAGAGCGCAGGTCATGTTGAATGCTCTTCAGGATACTTATGGCATTTATGTTTCTGCTGGTTCAGCATGTTCATCTAATAAGCCTGCAATCAGTGAGACATTAAAATCTATTGGCTTGGAAAAGGATTTACTGGAGCGTACTATTCGTTTTAGTTTCTGTCCTGAAAATACAATGGAAGAAATTGAGGAAGCAATTAAGGCTATGACTGAATTGGTTCCTATGATGGTTTTATAAATATAATCTAAAGGAGATTATTAATGACATATCAAGCATTTTTGATTAAATATTCAGAGATTGGTGTCAAAGGCAAGAATCGTTATGTATTCGAGGATGCCTTAGTTCATCAGATTAAAAGAGCACTTTATGGTGTGGATGGGCACTTTGGGGTTAAGAAGCAGAGCGGTCGTATTTTAGTTTCTGTAGAAGGTGAATACGATTATGATGATGCAGTCGCAGCTTTACAGCATGTATTTGGTATTAGCGCTATTTGCCCTACTGTTGTTGTGCCAGATGAAGGCTTCGATAAAATGGCTGAGGCTGTTATTAAGTATGTTGATGAGGAATTTGTAGATAAGAACTTCTCATTCAAGGTAATGGGCAGAAGAGCAAACAAGCAGTATCCTATGACTTCTATGGAAGTTGCTGCTGAAATTGGTGCAAGACTTCTTGATGCTTTTCCTGAGATGCATGTTGATGTTCATCATCCAGACAGAATCATTTACGTAGAGGTAAGAGAGAATATTGCTATTTATTCTACAGAGATTCCTGGACCTTGCGGTATGCCAGTTGGTACAGCAGGTAAAGCAATGCTTCTCTTATCAGGCGGTATTGATTCACCAGTTGCCGGATATATGATTGCAAAGCGTGGTGTTACACTTTCAGCCACATATTTCCATGCACCACCATACACTTCGGAGCAGGCAAAGCAAAAGGTAGTAGATTTAGCAAAGCTTGTTGCTAAGTATTCAGGCCCAATTGATTTACATATTGTAAACTTTACAGATATCCAGCTTTACATTTATCAGCAGTGTGCTCACGAAGAGCTTACAATCATTATGCGTCGTTACATGATGAGAATAGCTGAGCACTTCGCTAAGGAAAATGATTGCCTTGGTCTTGTTACAGGCGAGTCTATCGGACAGGTTGCCAGCCAGACTATGCAGTCATTAAACTGCACAAATGCTGTATGTACACTTCCAGTTTACAGACCACTTATTGCATTTGATAAACAGGATATTGTAGATATTTCAGAGAAAATCGATACATATGAGACTTCAATATTGCCTTACGAGGATTGCTGTACAATTTTCGTTGCAAAGCATCCTGTTACAAAGCCAAAGCTTGAGGCTATTGAAAAGCATGAGCACAATCTTGATGAGAAGATAGATGAGCTTATGAAGCAGGCTATAGATACAGTTGAGGTTATTAAAGTTAGATAAAAAATATGAGCTTTGCTAATATAGCAAAGCTCATAATATTTAACACATTGATTTAAAGAATTAAACGATGTAATCCTTTAATGTAGACATTACGTCTTCTGCATCACCCTCAGCGTGTACAGTAAGATCGATTGGCTTAGATAAATCAAGGGAGAAAATACCCATGATAGACTTGGCGTCGATTACATAACGTCCGCTAACAAGATCAAAATCATAGTCAAACTGTGAAATAGTATTAACGAATGACTTAACCTTGTCGATTGAGTTAAGAGAAATTTGAACTGTTTTCATCCTGCTTGCCTCCTCTAATAGTTTTAAAATATAAATTTATACTAAAACAATGGTACCTAAAAGTCAATAAAGTATTGCACTTTTAACAAAAATAGAAAGGTTTTTAATCTAATGAAAAAAGCTGCTTTACATAACCTTGGTTGCAAGGTTAATGCATATGAAACTGAAGCGATGGAAGAACTCCTCAAAAAGGACGGTTTTACAATCGTAGGATTTGATGAGAGCGCCGATGTTTACGTAATAAATACATGTTCCGTAACGAATATTGCTGACAGAAAATCTCGTCAGATGATTCATAAATGTAAAAAGTTAAATCCAGATGCATGCGTTGTGGCTGCCGGCTGTTATGTACAGAATTTTGGAAAAGATATTGCAGATGAGCTTGGTGCGGATATTATTCTTGGCAACAATAAAAAGAATGAATTGGTAGCAAAGGTTCATGAATTCTTCGAGAAACGTGATTCATTGGAAGGTCCAATTCTTGAGTGTGTTGATATTAATGATGGAAACGTTGCATATGAAAATATGATTATCGAAAAGGACTCTGAGCATACACGAGCTTTTGTTAAGGTTCAGGATGGCTGTAATCAATTCTGCAGTTATTGCATCATTCCTTTTGCAAGAGGTCGTATTAGAAGTAGAGATATCGATGACGTAATCAAGGAAGTTACTGGCCTTGCTCAAGCTGGATACAAAGAGGTTGTCATTACAGGAATACATCTTTCATCTTATGGTAATGGTAAGGATTACGACTTAGCTGATTTACTTGAAGCTGTTCATAAAATAGATGGAATTGAACGTATTCGTATGGGTTCACTTGAGCCACAGATAGTGACAGAAGATTTTGCAAAGAGAGTTTCTGCCCTTGAAAAGATGTGTCCTCATTTTCATCTTTCTCTCCAGTCAGGTTGCGATACAGTTCTTAAAAGAATGAACAGAAAATACACAATTGAGGAGTATACTAAAGGAGTTAACATCCTTAGAAAGTATTTTTCAAATCCAGCAATCACTACTGACATAATCGTAGGTTTTCCTGGTGAAACAGAAGAAGAGTTTAATGAGACTGTTGCATATGTTGATGAAATTGCATTTGCAGAGCTTCATGTATTTGCGTATTCAAAGCGTGCTGGTACAAAGGCTGCTACTATGCCAAATCAGATTATAAATGCAGTCAAAAAAGAGAGAAGCGCTAAGCTCATCGAAGCGGGAAATATCCAGACAAAAGCTTACAGACAAAACCATATTGGTCAGGAGCTAGATATTCTTTTTGAAGAGGAAGCACAGATTGATGGTGAAGATTATTTCGTAGGATTTTCAAAAGAATATATAAAATGTGCTATTAAGTCAAACGGAGAATCATTATCAAATGTTATTTTAAAGGCAAAAGCTGTTTCCATCACAAAAGATAATGAGTACTTGATTGTTGAAATTTAGCCATTTGTATATTAATATTATTGTAATAGATTTTTAGTGTGGGATATTTTTATTAATACGAGGTAGATATGGCAGATTTAAGTAACACACAATATTTTAAAGTTCAAAAAGAAAATCCTGTTGGGGTAAAAGAAGTTTTAGAACAGGTTTATGGAGCATTATCGGAAAAAGGCTACAATCCTGTTAACCAGATTGTAGGATATATCATGTCAGGTGATCCTACATATATCACAAGTCATAACAATGCACGAAGCCTTATTATGAAGGTAGAGCGTGATGAGCTTGTAGAGGAGCTACTCAAGGAATACATCATCAACGAGAGTTGGAGCAAGTAATGAGTGGCAGAATTCTTGGTCTAGATTATGGAACCAAAACAGTGGGGGTCGCGATTAGTGACCCCTTACTTTTGACTGCACAGGAATTAGAAACTATTACTCGTGATAGAGCTAGTAAACTACGTCATACTTTAGTTCGAATCAAAGAATTATGCGATGAATATCAAGTGTCTACAATCGTCCTTGGTTATCCTTTAAATATGGATGATACCGAAGGCTTTCGATGTGAAGACACTATCAAGTTCAAGGAACTTTTAGAAAAGCGTGTTGATATACCTATAGTCCTCATTGATGAGAGACTTACTACCATGTATGCAGACGAGATTCTTGAAGAATCTGGTGTTGATAAAAAAGACAGAAAGAAATTTATTGATCAAATTGCAGCTGCAATTATATTACAGGACTATCTCGACAATCATCGAGATAAATAAGGAGTTTTATGGAACAGATTATTTTATCAGGAGCTGACGGAGAAGATTTACCAGTATATGTTATCGAAGAGACACAGTTATCAGGTGTAAAATATCTTCTTGTATGCGACAGCCAGGATGAAAATGAAGACGCTGATGCATTTATTCTCAAAGAGGTATCAGAAGACAACGGTGAAGTTATTTACGATGTTGTTGAGGATGATGTTGAGTTTGATGCAGTAGCAAAATTATTTGAAGAATTAGTTGGCGACGATGCTGACATTGATTATTAATTGATTACAATTAGGAGGTTTATTTTTGAAGAAGAAAACTGAACAGAAGGCTGAAAGGCTAAAGATTATTCCACTTGGAGGTCTTGAGCAGATCGGCATGAATATTACTGCTTTCGAGTATGGAGACAGTATTATTGTTGTGGATTGCGGACTTTCATTTCCTGAGGATGATATGTTGGGCGTAGATCTGGTTATTCCAGATATAACATATCTGAAGGAGAACCAGGACAAGCTTAAAGGCTTTTTTATCACCCATGGTCACGAGGATCATATAGGTGCTATTCCTTATGTATTTAAGGATCTTAATGTTTGTCCTATTTATTCGACAAAGCTCACAAACGGCTTGATTGAACACAAGCTTGAGGAGCACAAAATGCTTACTAAGGTTAAGCGTAAGGTAGTTAAATATGGCACACATATCAACGCAGGTGAATTTAGAGTAGAGTTCATTCGTACAAATCATAGTATTCAGGATGCGGCTGCACTTGCGATTTATTCACCAGCTGGTATCGTTGTCCATACAGGCGATTTTAAGGTTGATTACACACCTGTTTATGGTGATCCAATCGATTTACAGCGTCTTGGTGAAATCGGTAAAAAGGGTGTACTTGCGCTTATGTGCGATTCTACAAATGCTGAGCGCCCTGGTTTTACTGCGTCTGAAAAGACTGTAGGAAAGACTATTGATTCAATCTTTGCTGATAATGATTCATCTAGAATTATTATTGCTACATTTGCATCAAATGTTGACCGTGTTCAGCAGATTATCAACTCTGCAGATAAATACGGACGTAAGGTATGTGTAGAAGGTCGCTCAATGGTTAACACTATTGAGACAGCTTCAAAGCTTGGATACCTACAGATTCCAGACAATACACTTATCGATATTGAGTCACTTAAGTCTTACCCAGATGAAAAGGTAGTCCTTGTTACTACAGGCTCTCAGGGTGAGTCTATGGCAGCGCTTTCTCGTATGGCTAATGGAACTCATAAAAAGGTCCAGATTAAGCCAGGAGATATGATTGTATTTTCTTCTCATCCAATTCCAGGAAATGAGAAGGCCGTTTCAAATGTAATTAACGATCTGACAATGCGTGGTGCAGAAATTGTTATGCAGGATGTACACGTATCAGGACATGCTTGTGCTGAGGAGATTAAGCTTATTTATTCTCTTGTACGTCCACAGTTTGCTATTCCTGTTCATGGTGAATACAAGCACCTTACAGCTCAGGCACGTATTGCAGAGTCTTTAGGATGGGATCATGACCATATCAAGATTATTCGTTCAGGCGATGTATTAGAGCTTGGTGACAATTATGCCAAGGTTTCAGGTCATGTTCACACTGGTGCTATCATGGTTGATGGTATCGGTGTTGGTGATGTTGGAAACATCGTTCTTAGAGATAGACAAAAGCTTGCTGAGGATGGAATTATTATCGTAGTTCTTACCCTTGACAGTGCTTCAGGTACAGTATTAGCTGGTCCTGATATTGTATCCCGTGGTTTCGTATATGTTAGAGATTCAGAAGATCTTATGGAAAGCGCTCGAGCAGTCCTTACAGAAACTATGGAAGTTCTTGAGGAGAAGAATATTACAGATTGGAATAAGATTAAGGCAGATATCAGGGACAATCTTTCTGATTTCGTATGGCATGAGACTCAGAGACGTCCTATGATTATTCCAATTATCATGGAAGTTTAAAATGATTGTAGACGAAAGATATACCACATACTTAAACAGTCTTTATCCTGAGCTAAGCCCGGTACTTTCAGAAATCAGGAAAGAGGCTTTGGATACTTATGTGCCCATTATTCGCACAGAGACAATAAATCTTTTACAGACACTTATAAAGCTTCACCAGCCTAAGAAGATTCTTGAGGTTGGTGCGGCTGTTGGCTTTTCAGCTTGCCTCATGGCAGAGACAGCTGGCGAGGATGCAGTCATCACCACAATAGAAAACTATGAGCCTCGCATTCCTATTGCAAACAACAATTTTGTTAGAGCAGGTAAGGATGGGCAAATAACTCTTTTAGAAGGTGATGCCATGGAGATTCTTCCTACATTGGAAGGACCATATGATTTTATTTTCATGGATGCAGCCAAAGGTCAGTACATTAATTTCTGGCCTCAGATCAAGCGTCTCATTAGAGATGGAGGAGTGGTTGTAACAGACAATGTCCTTCAGGATGGTGATATAATCGAATCCAGATATGCAATCACAAGACGTAATCGTACTATTCATAAACGTATGCGCGATTACTTATTTGAACTTACCCATGATGGAGAATTTAACACAACTATTTTGCCATTGGGGGATGGAGTTAGTATTAGTGTGAAAGGAACAAAATGAGAGAAACAGAATTACTAGTTCCAGCAAGCAGCCTTGAAGTACTTAAGGTTGCTGTAATATATGGAGCTGATGCAGTTTATATTGGTGGAGAAGTTTATGGACTTCGTGCTAAGGCTAAAAACTTTTCTAAAGAGGATATGATTGAGGGTATCAAGTTTGCTCACGAGCATGGTGTAAAGGTTTATGTCACATCAAATATCCTTGCTCACAACGAAGACCTCGAAGGCGTAAAAGAATATTTTAGAGAGCTTAATGAGATTAAGCCAGATGCTCTTATTATTGCAGACCCTGCAGTATTTATGTTGGCAAAGGAAATCTGCCCAGATATCGAGCGTCATATTAGTACTCAGGCTAACAACACAAATTACGGTACATACAAGTTCTGGTACGAGCTTGGCGCTAAGCGTGTTGTTTCAGCTAGAGAGCTCTCTCTTAAAGAAATCAAAGAAATCAGAGCAAATATTCCGGATGACTTAGAAATCGAGACATTTATTCACGGTGCCATGTGCATTTCATATTCTGGTAGATGTCTTCTTTCAAACTACTTTACAGGTAGAGATGCTAACCACGGCGAGTGCACACATCCATGTCGTTGGAAGTATGCAGTGGTTGAGGAGCAGCGTCCAGGAGAGTATCTCCCAGTATACGAAAATGAGCGTGGTACATACATTTTCAATTCAAAAGATTTGTGCATGATTGAGCATGTTCCTGATCTTTTAGATTCTGGTATCGATAGCTTTAAAATCGAAGGACGTATGAAGACAGCTCTTTATGTAGCAACTGTTGCACGTACATACCGCAAGGCTATTGATGACTGTAAGGAATCCGAAGAAAAATATCTTGCAAACCTTGATTGGTACAAGGAGCAGATTTCTGCATGTACTTATCGTCAGTTCACTACTGGATTCTTCTATGGCAAGCCATCTGAGGAATCACAGATATATGATAACAATACATATAATATAGGTTATACATACCTTGGTATTACAGGTAAGCTAAATTCAGAGGGATACTTTGAGATTGAGCAGCGTAATAAATTTTCAGTTGGTGAAACTATTGAAATTATGAAGCCAAATGGAGATAATATAGAGGTAGAAGTTCTTGGAATCAAAAACGAAGAGGGAGAAGATATGGAGTCATGTCCACATCCAAAGCAGAAGCTTTTCATTAAGCTTAGCGTTACTCCTGATGAGTTCGACATTTTAAGAAGAAAAGAAGCATAAGTTAGTTACGAGGAGAATATAATGGCAGAGAGCAAATATGTGGCTTATGTGGGAACCTATACACATGAGACTAGCGTTGGTATTTATGTTTATGATGTTGATCCTGACACAGGAAAGATGGTTGAACAGAGCGTAGCTCCTATCAACAATCCATCAGACATCATTAATTCAAAGGATAACAAATATCTTTATTCTATTGCAGATGAAGGTGTTGCTTCCTTCAAGATTCTTGAAAATGGTGATCTTGAAAAGATGAACCAGGAATGGGTTGGCGGTATGAGAGGTTGTAACCTTTGCGTTGACTCACAGAACAGATATCTTTTTGTAGCAGGTTATCATGATGGCCGTGTTACAATGATGAAACTCAACGAGGATGGAAGCATAGGCGGTATTGCTGATGGTATTTTCCATCAGGGAATTGGTAAATCAGTAGCAGATCGTCCTTTGTATCCACATTGCACATGTGTCGAACTTACTCCAGATGAGAGATTCCTTTGTGCTGTAGAAAATGGTCTTCATCAGATTAAGATTTACGAAGTAGACTATGAAATGGGCAAGCTTCATCTTGTTGATATTGTTCGTTGCGCAATGGGTTCTGCTCCACTTAAAATGAAGTTTTCTCCAGATGGAAAATATGCATATGTAATTACTGAAATGTCTAATGAGATTTTAGTTTACGATTATCATATTATCGAGGGCCATCCTGATTTTGAAAATATCCAGACAGTATCACTTCTTGTTGGTGTTGATGAGGAAATCAGTACAGGAACAAACATTAAGTTTGGCGAGGATGACAAGTTCGTATATGCTAGTGTTGATGGATTAAATGCTATCTGCATGTATGAACGTGATGCTAGATCAGGAAAGATTAAGTATTTCTCACACAGTTTCATCAGTGGAGATTATCCAAAGAGCTTTGCTGTTTTGCCTAAGGATAAGTATTATGTTTCATTGAATCATGATACAAATGAAATTCGAAGCTTTACTATTGATAAGAAGACAGGACATTCATTAATGCAGAATGCACCTATCAAAATTGCTAAGCCTAATAGTATTGTTGTTGTTAAGATAAAATAAATTATCGTATGTATTATCTAAGGGCTGCAAGGCGCAGCCCTTTTTTCATAGGAGGAGAATATGGCAGGGTCTACATTTGGCAATAGAATTTCAGTGACAACTTGGGGAGAATCACATGGCAAGGCACTTGGCGTTGTTATAGATGGTTTTCCTGCTGGCTTAAAGCTTTCAGAAGAAGATATTCAACCATATCTTGATAGAAGAAAGCCTGGACAGTCTAAGTATACGACTGCTAGAGCAGAAGGTGATGAGGTTGTTATTCTTTCTGGTGTGTTTGAGGGTGTCACTACTGGTACACCAATATCTTTGATGATCGAAAACAAGGATCAACATTCAAAGGATTATGGAAATATTGCCACTACTTTTAGGCCTGGCCATGCTGATTACGGCTTCATTGAAAAGTTTGGGCTTAGAGACTACCGCGGTGGTGGTCGTTCATCAGGAAGAGAAACTATTGGCCGTGTAGCAGCTGGTGCTATTTGCGCCAAGCTTTTAAATGAGGTTGGAATTACCGTTTGCGCCTATACTAAGTCTATTGGCGACATTAAAATCTATGATTTTGATTTATCTGAAAGAGATAACAATCCGCTTTGCATGCCAGATGCAGTGGCTGCTAAAAAGGCAGAAGAATACCTGGAAGCTTGTATGCTTAACAAGGATAGCGCTGGTGGAGTAATCGAATGTCTTATTACTGGAGTTCCAGCAGGCATAGGTGATCCAGTTTTTGAAAAGCTTGATGCAAAATTAGCTCAGGCTCTTGTATCTGTTGGTTCTGTAAAAGGCGTTGAAATTGGAGATGGCTTTGCTGCTTCAAAGACTCTAGGCAGCATTAATAATGACAATTTCAGAATGGATAACGGGGTTGTTACAAAGCTTACTAATCACAGTGGTGGTATCCTGGGCGGCATCTCTGATGGAGATGATATTATTGTCCGATGTGCTATTAAGCCAACTCCATCTATTGCGCAAGTACAGGCTACTGTTAATGAAAAGCATGAAGACGTAGATATTGAAATCCACGGTAGACATGATCCTGTGATTGTTCCTCGTGCTGTAGTTGTGGTAGAGGCTATGTGTGCTATTACAATTTGTGATGCGTTGCTTTCACATATGACAGATAGAGTAGATTATATTAAGGAGTTTTATAAGAATTGAAATACGAATTGTTAAAAACAGAAGGTCGAGCTAAAAGAGGTCGATTCCATACTGTTCACGGTGTTATCGAAACACCTGTATTCATGAATGTTGGTACAGTTGCTGCAATCAAGGGTGCTGTATCTACAGACGATTTAAGAGATATCAAATGCCAGGTGGAGCTTTCAAACACCTATCATTTGCATGTTCGTACGGGAGATAAGCTTATTAAGGAGCTTGGTGGTCTTCATAAGTTTATGGCATGGGATAGACCAATCCTTACAGATTCAGGTGGGTTCCAGGTGTTCTCACTTGCCGGTATTCGTAAAATCAAGGAAGAAGGTGTAACCTTCAATTCCCACATAGATGGTCGTAAAATCTTTATGGGTCCAGAAGAATCAATGCAGATTCAGTCAAACCTTGGCTCTACAATTGCTATGGCCTTTGATGAGTGCCCACCAGCACTTGCAGAACGTAAATACGTAGAAGATTCTGTGGCTCGTACTACAAGATGGCTTCATCGTTGCAAGGAAGAGATGGCTCGTCTTAATTCTTTGCCGGATACAATTAATAAAGAGCAGTTGCTCTTTGGTATCAATCAGGGAGCAATTTATAACGACATCAGAATCGAGCATGCCAAGGCTATTTCAGAGCTTGATTTACCAGGATATGCAGTAGGTGGTCTTGCTGTTGGTGAGAGCCATGAACAGATGTATGATGTTCTTGATCACGTAGTACCATATCTCCCTCAGAACAAGCCTACATATTTGATGGGTGTTGGTACACCTGCAAATATTTTAGAGGCCGTTGACAGAGGTGTTGATTTCTTTGATTGTGTATATCCTAGCCGTAATGGTCGTCATGGTCATGTATATACAAACCATGGTAAGCTTAATCTTTTCAATCAGAAGTTTGAAAAGGATATGAGACCTATCGAAGAAGGCTGTGGTTGTCCTGCTTGCAAGACTTACTCAAGAGCTTACATTCGTCATTTGCTTAAAGCAAAGGAAATGCTTGGAATGAGACTTTGTGTTCTTCACAATCTATACTTCTACAACACAATGATGGAAGAAATCAGAAATGCTTTAGATGCAGGAGAATTTGCTACTTATAAGAAAAACAAGCTTGCTTCAATGGAAGCAGGAGAACAGTAATTCTTAAAAATATATTAAATGGTATAATTTTCTTGCGAATATAGTATTCTTTATGTAAAATAAATTTCAGTGACTGGCCCATAGGGCCAACGATTAGGAGGAATAATTTAATGAACAGTTCAGTTTTATTAACTGCAGCTAATAGCTCAATCAGCTTAATTATTTGGGTAGTAGTTCTTTTTGTATTCATGTACTTTTTCATGATTCGTCCACAGCAGAAGGAGCAGAAGGAAAAGACAGCTATGATGTCTACACTTGCTGTAGGTGATACAGTTCTTACTACAAGCGGTTTTTATGGTGTTGTTATTGCAATTCCTGATGACACAACTGTTATCGTAGAGTTCGGAAGCAACAAGAACTGCCGTATTCCAATGCAGAAGGTAGCTATCGCTCAGATTGAAAAGCCTGAGGATGCTGTTAAGGCTTCAAAGGAAGACGAAAAAGATAAAAAAGAAAAGACTAAATAATTTATTTAGACTAAAATAGCCACCCATATGGGTGGCTTTATTTTTATTATTTTTTTCTATGTCGTAAGTATTCTGAACCTTTGTTTAATAATGATTTTGTAGATGCTACTGGGTGAGTGAATTTGGCAATGTGTCTGAACTGGCCACGCTGAGTTTCGGTAGCATTCATAATCCATTGCTTAACCGCCTCGCTGGACAATTGTTCTTTTATTTCTTCGAGTTTTTCGGCAGTCATTTCACGTTTTACAAAAGCAGCTTCTTTACGCTCGTTTGCTTTTTCTATTCTAGCAAGTTTTGCATCGGCCAGATTTGTTGTAAGTGCTTCCACTTTTTCTGCCATTTGACTATTTATCTGATCATTAATACGTTCGAATTCCTTAGCAAATGTTGTGAGAGCAGAAACTGTTAATGCCATGTCCATTCCAAATAGAAACATAAATATTAGTGCTAGTAATTCTATGACTATCTGAGGGATGATAACAATAATGCTTACGATTGGCGGAACAATAAACTGTGTTACTATTATTCCTGCGATTCCGAAACAGCATGTAAAAATAAGGCAAACTCGTCCATTTATATTTAGTGGTAAATCACTGTAATCCCACCATCTTGCGTGAAATCTTTTTTCTAAGATATATGATGTACCATATTCTAGAAAGAAAGAGCCGACGGCACATCCTAAGAATATTGTTAAATATGAAGGACTCTTACTATGTACGAAAGGCAAATCTACAAAAATAATCTGGGCTAGCGTAGCACCGACTCCGTAAAGTGGGATACAAGGACCATATAAAAAGCCTCGATTTTCCCAAGCTTTTTCGTGTATAGTACAATAACACGTCTCGTAAATCCACCCGATAAAACTATAAATAATAAATAAAACAAAATACCTACTTAACATAACTTATTCTCCTTTGCGTTAAGTAATAGTATAGTTGTTTTGGGGACAAAATAAAAGGACACAGATTTGCTGAATTTGCTTGAAATCAAATATACCCTATGATATACTTCAAATGTTGCGAAAGGTCGCAATTTTAGTTTTTAAATATTAGCTATTCGGGAGGCATTATGCAAACATTAAAGATAGTTCTTATATTTTTATTAATTGCTATTTGTGTGGCACTTACAGTTATCATTCTTTTCCAGGAAGGAAAGCAGAATGGCCTTGGTTCATTATCAGGTCAGCAGTTTGATTCATACTGGAGCCGTAATAAGGGACGTTCGCGTGAAGGCTTATTAGTTAAGCTTACAACAGTTTGCGTTATCTTATTCTTCGTGCTTTCAGCAGTATTGAATATTGGTAGCTTTTAAGAAAGATTTTATTTTGCCACCCTTTTAGGGTGGCATTTGTTGTTTAGGAGGTTTATGAGAGAGTTCGATAAACAAAAGCATTTTCTGATGGATGTATTTAAAAGTCAGGCTTATGTTCCAATGAAAAAGAAGGAGCTTGAAATTCTTCTTGATGTTGAGAAGGATAAAAGAAGTGAGTTTGCGCAGGTTCTACAAGAGCTTGTTGACGAGGGACAGGTAGAAATTACAAAGCGTGGCAAATATCAGATTGCTGAAAACAGACCTAAATTCATAAAGCTAAAAGATCATAAATCAAAGAAACCTTCAAAAGCAGAAGTAGCTGCTAAGAAGCAGTCTCTTAATCAGGTTGCAAAGAATGCAAATCGTCCAAAGAATGAGAATCTTGAGCCTGATATTATTGGCAGATTTATATCTCATAAAGATGGATATGGTTTTATTGAGGTTGAGGGAAGCGACGAAGACTATTTTGTTAGCAGAGATAACACGGCTTTTGCTATGCAGGATGATACAGTAGCAGCTGTTCTTACCTTTGGTGCTCCTGGTAAACGACAGGAAGCTCGTGTTATTCGCATTATTGCTCACGGTTTTTCAGATGTTGTGGGCACTTATGAAAAAAGCAATGGATTTGGCTTTGTAGTTGCTGATAGCAACAAATTAGATAGAGATATTTTCATTCCTGCTGGCAAGGATATGGGAGCTGTTACTGGTCATAAGGTAGTTTGCCATATTGATGACTATGGCGATGATTCTCATAAGCCTGAGGGTGTCATTACTGAAATCATTGGTCATAAGAATGATCCTGGAGTAGATATTTTATCTATTGTCAGAGGCTTTGGTATCGATCCTGAGTTCCCAGATAAGGTTTTAAAACAGGCTACTAATGTTGCTAAGCCTGTTTCTGAAGCAGATAGAGCTGGACGAAATGACATTAGAGATTTGACAGTCATCACAATTGACGGTGAGGATACTAAGGATATCGATGATGGTGTTTCCCTTGAAATGGATGGGGAAAATTTCGTTCTTGGAGTTCATATTGCTGATGTTACAAATTACGTGCAGGAATCATCAGCACTTGATGTGGAAGCGCTTAAGCGAGGAACTTCAGTTTATCTTGCTGATAGAGTTATTCCAATGCTTCCACATACCCTTTCAAATGGCATGTGTTCTTTGAATGAGGGAGAGGATAGATTGGCCCTTTCTTGCATCATGACATTCAATCCAAAGGGTGAGCTTATTGATCACAATATTTGCGAGTCGGTAATAAACAGCAATCATCGTATGACATATACTGATGTATTTGCTATTATGACTGGTGATGAGGTTAAACGTAGTGAATACGTTGACGTTGCTGAGATGATTGATCAAATGTATAAGCTATCCAAGATTCTTCGTGCAAAGCGTAAGAAGAGAGGAGCTATAGATTTTGATTTCCCAGAGACTCATATAGTAATCGATGAGTCAGGAAAGGTTGTAGGTCTGGCACCATATGAGCGCAATGATGCTCACAAACTAATAGAAGATTTTATGTTGGCTGCAAATGAAACTGTTGCAGAGCACTTCAATCTCATGGAATCTCCATTTGTATATCGTGTTCATGGAGCTCCAGACCCAGAGAAAATCCAGTCATTAAGCCGTTTCTTAGGTGCTTGTGGTTATACACTTAAAGGAAATAAGGACAGCATTCATCCAAAGGAAATTCAAAAGATGTTAGAATCTTTGGCTGGTCATGAGGACGAGGCTGTCATTACAAAGATGACTCTCAGAAGTATGCAACAGGCAAGATACGACACAGAGTGCAAGGGACATTTTGGTTTGGCTGCACAGTACTATTGTCACTTTACATCACCAATTCGTAGATATCCTGATTTACAGATTCATCGTATTATAAAGGATCATTTACGAGGAAGGATGAACGATAGAAAGATTTCTCATTATGAATCACTTCTTCCACAGGTAGCTCTTGAAACAAGCAAGCTTGAGCGTAGAGCTGAGGAATGTGAGAGAGAAGTTGATAAACTGAAAATGGTTCAGTTTATGAAGAATTTTATTGGCCAGGAATTTACTGGAAATATTTCTTCAGTCACAGGATGGGGAATGTACGTTGAGCTTGAAAATACAGTTGAAGGTTTGGTTCACGTATCGACATTGTATGATGATCATTATGATTTTATCGAAGAGAATCTTACACTTGTTGGCGAGCGAACAGGTCGTACCTTTAAATTAGGTCAGCCTGTTACAGTAATACTGGATTCTGTAGATGAGCAAGCTCGTACTATTGACTTTATCCTTACCGAATTTCAGCGTTTTTAATTGGAGCTAAAGATTATGAATAAAGAAGGCAGAAAACTAATTGCAAATAATAAAAAAGCTTATCATGAGTACTTTCTCGAGGAAGAATACGAGGCAGGAATAGAGCTTCACGGAACTGAGGTCAAATCTATGCGACTTGGTCAATGTTCCATAAAGGAGGCTTTTGTGCGTATTGATAATGGCGAGATGTTTATTTATCAGATGCACGTAAATCCTTATGAAAAGGGTAACATTTTCAATAGAGACCCACTTCGTCCTCGTAAGCTTTTACTTCACAAGTCAGAGATTAATCACTTGCTTAGCAAAATCAAGGAAAATGGTTATACTATCGTTCCTATTGAGGTTTATCTTAATAATGGCCTTGTAAAGGTAAAGGTTGCCTTGGCTAAGGGTAAGAAGCTATACGATAAGCGTGCTGATATTCAGAAGAAGGATATGAAGCGCGAAGCGGAAAGAGACTTTAAGATAAGGAATTTAGGCTAATGAAGATTATACTTGCATCAAACTCACCACGAAGAAAAGAACTTTTACAGCAGGTCGGTATCGATTTTGAAGTGCAGGCTGCCAATGTAGAAGAAGTAACAGACAAAACTAAGCCAGATGAAGTCGTTATGGACTTAAGCCTGCTTAAGGCAAAAGCTATCGCTGATAAGAATCCTGGCAGGGTCGTTCTGGCTGCAGATACAGTTGTTGCATACGATGGCAAGATACTTGGAAAGCCCAAAGATGAAAAAGATGCATTTTTAATGCTTTCGCGCTTGTCAGGAAATACTCATCAGGTGTATACTGGAGTGGCTATCGTTGACGAGACAGGAAATATCAATACATTCGCAGAATGTACTGAAGTTGTTATGTATGAGAACAGTCCTGAATTGATTAAGAAATACATCGCTACAGGTGAGCCAATGGATAAGGCTGGCGCCTATGGTATTCAGGGCAAAGGTGCTGTTTTAGTTAAGGAGATTAAAGGTGATTACAATAACGTTGTTGGTTTACCTTTGGCTAAAGTTTATAGGTCGCTGTAAACTGTAAGGGCTAGTAATGGTTTCGACAGGGGTCATGCAGCGGAAGAAGCGAGTCCCACGGTAATGGGTTAAATGGCCAAACTTAAAATTAAACGCTGAAGATAATTTAGCATACGCTGCCTAGTTGCGGCAGTCTGACCTAGGGCACCTACACCTTAGGACCCAGACTTCGACTCTGTAGGAAACGACGCTATCAAAGCTTTGCGATAGTGGGCGTATCATGAAGCTACTAAAGCACATATCTTGTTTGTAAGAGCTGTGTGGAGGGAATGTAAAATTACAAACTACACTCGTAGAAGGGCCGGGAATTGGCTTTTGGACACGGGTTCGACTCCCGTCTAGTCCACTTTTTTAAGTCTCATTTCACATTGTGAAATGGGACTTTCGTTATATTTAACAGAAATTACGTTCTAAATTGTCGGGGCTCCTTTCGGATGTTAGAATTAAATCATAAAGGGTGGAGAGTAATATTATGGCAAAATCTACACGACACATGACAAACGAGGAGCGTAGAGCTTATCGTAAAAGAAGAAAACTTATACGAAGAATCCAGGTTTATTCTGAGCTTGGAGCAATTTCTTTAGCCATCGTTATTATCGGTGGTCTAATTGTTTCCCATATAAAAGGTACTGATGATACTATGCGAGTTGCTGCAGAGGAAAGTGTTTCTGAGTCTGCTTCTGAGTCTGAAGAGGAGGAAACTACTGGCCTTAAGGTGACAACAGGTGCTTCTACAGAATCTAGCCAGGATACTACAGAGACTGAATCAGAAGAAACAAGTAGTTCTTCTGGCGTATACTCGGCATCAGAAACAGAGTCAACTATTTCTATTGGTGGAGATGTGGTCAGCGAATATGCTATTTTAATAAACAATGACACAAAGGAAATAGTTGGTACTAGAAACTCCTATGAAAAGATTGTTCCAGCATCTATGACAAAGGTTATGACTGTGCTTGTGGCAGCAAACAATCTAACAGAAGAGCAGCTAAATGAAACTGTTACCATGTCCCACGAGGCTATTGATTATTCATATGCAGGTGGTGGTTCTACTTCTGGTTTTGTTGAGGATGAAGAGGTTACTGTAAAGGATTTGTTCTATGGAACGATTCTTCCTTCAGGTGGCGATGCTGCGGCTCAGCTGGCTATGTATGTAGCAGGAGATGTAGATAGCTTTGTTACTATGATGAATGAAGAGGTTTCAGCATTAGGACTTACTGGTACACATTTTACTAATCCAGTTGGATTCCATAGTGATGAGCATTATAGTACTCCATATGATATGTCAATTATTATGATGGCGGCATTGGACAATGAGTTATGCAAAGAGGTTCTTACCACTAAGGTTTATAATTCTACAGCTACAAATGTTAATCCTGAGGGAATTACAATATCTAATTGGTTTTTGCGTAGAATTGAGGATAAGGATATTGGAGGCACTATTGAGGGTGCTAAGACAGGATATGTTGATGAATCTGGAAACTGTGCTGTCAGCTCTATGATAGCTGATGATGGAACTGAATACATATGCTGTACAGCAAAGTCTTCAAGCTCTTGGAGATGCATTTATGATCACGTAGATATATATAAGGCCTACACGCAGTAGGCCTTTTCTTTTTATAGATATTCTTTGATTTTGTTGATTGAATCGATAAATGCGACAGGTGAAAATTCCTTTAAATCTTCCATATCGCGGAATCCATATGTACATAAGATATAATCGAGCCCTGAGTTAATTGCAGTGGCAGCATCTACATCAGAATCACCAACATATAAAACTGACGATTTATCTTTTATATCTAATGCTTCAAGAGCTAGATTGATTGGCTCTGGATCAGGCTTTCTTTTGTGACTTCCATCATCACCGATGACAATATTAATATATGGCTTAAAGAAATCATCTAGTAATGAGTTGCTGGCTGTTTGCCCCTTGTTGGTAACGATTGCCATTTTGATACCCATTTCATATAGTTCTTTAGTAGTTTCTAGGATGCCATCATATGGCTTTGTTTTTACACGGTTGTGACTGTTGTAGTAATCTACAAAGTCAGCGAAAAACTGGTCGAATTTATCGTATTTTTCGCCATCAGGTAATGCTCTTACAACCAACATTCTAAGTCCGTTTCCAACGAATCGTCTGACGTTTTCAATTGGGTGAGTTGGCAATCCGTATTCTGTAAGTGTATGATTAATGGAATCAGTTAAATCCTCAAGTGTGTACAAAAGTGTACCATCTAAATCAAATAGTATTGTGTCGTATTTCATTGTATTAACCTTTTCTTTCTAGTTTCTTCTAATTGTTATATAGCTATTATAGGTATTTGTAAAGGAAAAATATTGAATTATTAGTATGCCTTTGTTATGATTTTTTTACCGGCTAATTTAGGAGGACATGCAATGGAATTTTATATCAGAGAGGCTGAAATTGCCGATGCCGCTGCCATTTGCGACATCTACGGATACTATGTTACAAATACTTTTGTTACTTTCACAGAGGTAAACGGCTCGGTTGAGGATTATCAGAAGTCCATTATTGAAACAAAGAAGGATTATCCTTACATCGTTGCCTGCGATTCTGAAGGTAAAGTGATTGGTATGGCATACGGTGGTAGAGTTCGTCATCATGATGCATATAAATATTCAGTGGAGACTACTATATATACGGCACCAGATGTTCCTAAGCAATCTGGAATAGGAAAGGCCTTATATGGTGAGCTTCAGAAGCGTCTTTCTGATATGGGATATAAATTCATGTACGGAGTTATTACAGATGACAATGAGCCTAGCATCAAGTTCCACCAGGCTTTGGGATTTGAGGAGGTAGGTCATTTTACAGATATAGGTTACAAATTCGGAGAATGGAAAGGGATTGTGTGGTATAGAAAACAAATCGGTGATTTGAATGATATGCCTAGCAAATAGTGGTTATGAAAAGAGCGCTTAGATATATATTGGTATCTACATTATCAATATTTTTTACTTTAATTGCAGTCGGCATTATTTACATAGTTGCTGATACACATAGCAGAATACAGGTTCAAGAAGGTGAGACTTATTCCAGTGCTCAGGTTGAGGAGCTTGTAGACGAGGCAAAGGCTGAGGGCCAGAAAAGTGTTCTTGATTCTATCAAAGAATCACTTGAAGAAGGAAACACAATTATTTCTGTTTTGAAGTCGCTATACCCTGAATATATTGTTGTTGCAGCAAATTCCAAATACAACTTTGTCCCAATTAATGATTCACTTCCTAAGAATTCATTCGATATTAATAATCTTCAGGAAGATGAAAATGGCATTTATTCATATGTAGTGGACGGACAGGTTGTTTCTAGAAAAGGAATAGATGTTTCTTCTCATCAGGGGGATATCGATTGGGAGGCAGTTGCTGCAGATGGTGTTGAGTTTGTATTTGTCAGAGCTGTCTACAGAGGATATGGCACAGGCAAAATCGTTGTAGATGAAAAATGTATCGAAAACATCGAAGGCGCCCAAGCAGCAGGCCTTGATGTTGGAGTTTATGTGTTTTCGCAGGCTATTTCCCAGGCGGAAGTATTAGAGGAAGCATCCACTGTTCTTAATCTTTTAGATGGATATACACTTCAGCTTCCAATTGTATTTGACGTAGAAAAGGTAAGCGACAGCGAGGCTAGAACAAATAGCCTTACAGTAGAAGATAGAACAGCGCTTACTATTACATTTTTAGAGGCTGTCCAGAATGCAGGATATGATTCAATGATTTATCATAATACTGAAATGGGAGCGATGCTTTTAGATTTTACTCAGCTTACTGATTACAAGAAATGGTTTGCTGGTTATAACAAAGAGTTTTACTGGCCATATGAGTTTGACATATGGCAGTACTCTGAAACTGGTAGTGTAAATGGAATAAATGGAAATGTCGATTTAGATATTTGGCTAGCCCAATAAAAGGCTAGCCAATTTTGTATTATCTTCTGGATTCATAAAGCAAATTCTAATGTATTTTTCGCCAAGATAAGGGAATGTAGAACAATCTCTGATCATGAGACCCTGACGAATACATCTGTCAAATAAATCCCCACTTGTAATGCCGTCTTCTAATATTTTTAAAAGCATGAAATTGCCCTGTGGCTTATATGGCTTGAAACGGCTACTTTCATCAAACAGCTTGAACAAGCGGTCTCTTTCTGATTTTATTAAATCTCTTGTTTCTTGAATGTAATCCTCATCAGTAAACATTAGAGTGCCAGCTATTACAGCGATTGAATTAATTGACCATGGATCTTTACGCTGGTTCATAATCTGCATTAAATCAGAATTAGAACAAATAGCATAGCCTAATCGAAGACCAGGGGCTGCAAAGAACTTTGAAGTTCCTCTCAGTATTGCGATGTTTGTATAGGTTCTGGTAAGGCTGACTGCAGATATTTCTTTTACATTTTCTGCAAATTCCACGTATGTTTCATCTACCATTACAAAAATATCGCTTTCCTTGCAGGCATCAAGAATAAGACGCATGTCATGGACGTTAATTGCAGTACCGGTAGGGTTGTTTGGATTACAAATAATAAGCATATCGATATCTTCTGATAACTTGCTTATAAAATGAGCTGGATCAAGTACGAAATCATTTTCTTCACGAAGAGGATAGTAGATAGTCTTGCCTCCGCATAAAGCGATTTCGCGTTCGTATTCTGAGTATGTTGGTCCCAAAATAAGAGCCTTTTTAGGCTGCTGAATATTGATGAAAAGGGAAATCAGCTCTGTTGAACCATTTCCTACAATTATGTTTTCAACCTCTGTAGAGCAGTAGTTTGCAATGCACTGACGAAGCTGTACGTAATCTCTGTCAGGGTATGTTGTAATGCAATCGATTTGCTCCTTGATTCCTTCTCTTAATTTAGGAGAAATCCCAAGTGGATTAACATTAGCAGAGAAGCTAATGATGTTTTCTTTTTTAATTCCGTAGATTTGTTCAATTTTTTCTAAATCACTTCCATGGAAGTGGTCTTTGTGTTTAATCATGCCTATCACCTCGTTTTTTATATAGTAGCACCACGTTTAACAAATATCCATCTTTTTGTTTCTATTTCGTTTGAAAACACAACATGTTGTGCTATAATTTGAAAAGAATATGCTAGGATTAGTGGGTGTATACCTAATCCTTGGAATGTAGAGGAAGAATGTTTTGAGAAAAAGAATCTATCGAATATCAGAGGATAAATTCGATGACTTAAAACCAAATATAGAATTTGAAAGAGAACAGATAGAAGAGACATGCTATGTGGGCGATACATTTACTGGCAGTTTCTTCTTTAAGAGTCTTAACAACGTTAAAATTAGGGGCGTAGTCTATTGTACAAATCCATACGTGCAGGTTAGCGACCCTTGGTTTGACAAGGAAAACGTTCGTATCGAATATAAAGTGGACGATTTCAATTACAAATCAGGAGAGGCTCTTTCAGGTGAGTTCATTATTGTAGCGGTAGGAATTGAAAAGCACATTCCTTTTACCATTACATACGCTACTCGACCTTTAATCACTTCTGTTGGGGAAATTCATGATTTAAAGGCTTTTGCAGAGCTTGCTCAAAATCATTTCAGCGAAGCTGTTTCTGTGTTCTATTCAGACCGATTCGCTGAGTTCATTTCTGATTTAGATAAACGCACCAGATTATTATATCGTGGCTTCAAAGCAGCTCCGATTGCTGCTGTTAATGTAGACGAATTCCTTGTTTCTACAGGACTAAAGCCAAAGATGTCCTTTGATGTGCAGGAGAGATGTGACAAATACTACGAGGTTAATGAAAACATTCGTGGTGAAATAGAAATTGTTCGTTCTACGTGGGGCTACATCGATGTTAAAGTTTCATGCGATGCTGATTTTGTGTCAGTTGAAAAAGAACATATTACATCTGACTTTTTCCTTGGCTCTATCTTCAATATGAATTATTACATTCACAAAGATAGAATGCACGAAGGCCTCAACTACGCCAAGATTTCATTTGATTACAGAGGCATTCATAAGGAAATCACTATTATCGCATCATCCTTAAAAGAGGATGCCACTTTAGATTCTGAAAAGCATAAGAAGGATATGCAGATTCTTAAGGCTTGTCGTCTCTACGAAGACTTTAGACTTCGCAAAATCACTACAGGCCAGTGGTGTCAGGAAACACTTTCTGTATTAGATTCCATTTCAGAAGAGGACGAAGAAGACAATTTTACTCTTTTGATGAGAGCGTTGGTTTATGTTACAAACAATCAAAAGCAAGAAGCTCTTTGGATTATTCAAGATTTAAAGCGAACTATCGAAGATAAAAGCAGCACACAGTGGGCTTTTCTTCTGTATATTTGCACCCTCATCGAAAGGGAAGAATCATACGTGGATAGGCTTACTGGCAACATAGAGTCTATTTATCTTGAGCATCCTGATGATGTTAGGCTTTTCTGGTTTTTGATGTTCCTGAGAAAGGAATACATAAAGAATCCTACTGCAAAGCTCAGGGATATTTCAGACTGGGTATCAAGAGGATTTGATTCGCCTCTTCTTTACATTGAGGCTTACTATATTTTTGTCCAGGATCCATATTTAATATCATCCTTTGACGAACTTACAATTAAAGTCCTTAATTGGGCGAGAAAGAAAAATGCAATTTCAAAAGATATTGCTATTCAGATGATTCATGTTATTGAATCTGAGAGGACCTACAATCCTAAAGCGCTTCCTATTATCGAAGCCTGCTATGAAATCTATCCTGATTTACAGTTTTTGCTTGCCATTGTTACCTATCTTTTAAAGGCAAACTACATCGAAGAAAAATTCTTCAAGTGGTTTAAAATGGCTATCGAAGCAAACCTTCATGTATCTGGTATTTTTGAGGCATATATGGAAGCTATGCCTACCTATTCTGTAGATAGGTTCCCACAGCTTCTTACTATGTTCTTTAAATACAACAACGATCTTTCTTATGAAAAGAAAGCACTTCTTTATGCCAATATTATTTTGCACAGGGCAGAAGATAGTGATACCTATGATCATTATGAATCAGCTATAGAAACCTTTGCACTTGAGCAGCTAAAACTTGGTCGTTTGGATGACAATCTTGCTGTATGTTATCAGCGTCTCATGGAGCTTGGGATTTTTGATAAAGAGGTTGCAAAGCTTGTTTCAGAGCTGGCATTCAAAAAGAAGCTGGCCGTTATCAACCCGGATATACGTAGAATTTTCTTATATCAGGATGAGTTCAAAACACCTGTGATTGCTAATGTTTCAGATCATAAAGCTTATGTTAACTACATAGGCAGCGAAGGTGTTTTCTTCCTTGAGGATAATGATGGTTATCTTTTTGTAGATGATGAAGCATACTTTAAGGAAGACGTTATAGATGCTACTGCATATTTCAATACCCTTAAGGAATTGGCGCCACAGAGCATGGCTTTCGTTCTTATGGATTTAAACAATCTGGAAGATTCAGAAAGCATCAAAATGTTACTGGATTCTAAGCAGATTTCTTTGGATTATTTGCGTAGCATGTATCCAAAGATTATCAAGGTACTTCGTAAAAACGAAGAGGATGCTTTGATAGAGCGTCATTTTATGCATGAGGCAGATCTGAAATCTCTTAGAGCAGAGGTGATTGCTGATGTTCTTGAGGTGTTTGTCAGCCGTAGCAAATACGAGGAAGCCTACTACATGCTTCAGCACACAAACGGTTCTCAGCTAAGGCCAGAGGTTGCCACAAAGCTGTGTCAGTTTATGATAAATCAGGATTCTGAAAAAACAGATGATTTCCTTATCCTGATGACTGCTCATTTGGTACAAAAGGGATTTGTACATGGAGATATGATTAAGTATCTCATCAAATTCTACGTTGGTCCAACAGACGTCATGATGCTGATTTACAACAACGCTTATGAACGCGGTGAAGATGTTGTGGAATTCTCTGAAAGAATTCTTACACAGGTTCTGTATAGGGATTTCCTTTGCGATGGCATAATGGAAGTCTTTGATTCATATGTTGCTAGAAAGAACAACAAAATGATTGTCGAGGCTTTCCTTACATACGAAGCGCATAGTTATTTGTCTGAGCACCAGGAAGTGCCAGGAGAGATTTTCTCACATATTTACAATAGATATAAAAAGGGCCTTACAGTTAACGAAAGTATGCGAATCGCTCTTCTTAAGTATCTTTGTCTACAGAAAGACCTAGATGAAGATGATATGAGCATGTTGGATATGCTTTTGGCGGATGCCATTTTGCGTAACCAGTATTTTGGATTCTTTGTTAATTGTAATGAGAAACTAAAAATTAAATATCACTTGTATGACAAGCATTTCATAGAAATTGCTACTGATAAAAGAAAATCTGTCGTTATCACATACTCTATCAACGGTCAGGAGCCTCTTGAGGAGGATATGATTGAAATGTACGACGGATTGTATGTAAAGCAGTTTATCCTGTTTTATGGTGACGAGCTTAGATACGAAATCTATTGTGATGAGCTTTCAGAAGATCCTTTAAAGAGCGACACAATAGTTATGAGTGAAGAGCCTGATGTTAAGAATGGCCGATTCGCTCTAATGAATAGTATCAGCCGCCACAACCTATACGAGGAAGCAGGAGAGCTTGCTGCTGACCTTAAGACTTATCAGGGCTTGGATGCTGTTACAAGAGATTTATTTACTATTATTTAATGGTGAAAGAGGATTTATATGGGAAATTCTGAGGGGGCTTATCTTGGCATAGATATTAGTGCCAGAAGCACAGTTCTTAGTATTTATAAATCAAATATGGATGAGCCGGCTACAGTCAGCACGATTCTTGGTGAGGAAAATTATTCCATCCCTACAGTACTTGCTAAGCGATACGGTATGGGACAATGGTTTTTTGGTGATGAAGCTATTAGCAAAAGCCGCACAAAGGAGGCTATGCTTGTAGACGATTTATATACTTTGGCTCTCAAGAATGAGGAAGTTTTTGTTGATGGAGAAAGCTTTCAAGCCAGAGAGCTTATGGTTATATATTTTAATAAGCTTTTTGCTATTCCAGGTCCTATGGCTGCCATGGGGGATATTGAAAAGCTTGTGGTTTGTGTGGATCAGGTAAATCTTGAGGTCATGGAATTGATGAATTATATCATCTCCAGACTATCCATAGATTCCAATAGGCTTATGCTTATCGACCGCAACGAATGCTTTTACTTTTATGCATTATCACAGAGGCCAGAGTTGTTTTTATATAGCGTAGCCCTTTTTGATTACAGCGGTTCAAACATGATTTCGTGTGTGTTGAATCGTAATCAAAGCACTCGTCCTCAGATGATTACACTTGATGTAGTTAATCATGGAGATATTACCGACAATCGAGATGAAAAGTTTGATGAGATAATAGCAGATACTTTTGGAAGTACTTTGTTTTCATCAGTTTATCTTGTTGGTGACGGCTTTGATGGCGAGTGGATGAAGGTCAGCCTTGCTAGACTTTGCAAGGGCCGTAAGGTGTTCATGGGAAAGAACCTTTATTCAAAGGGCGCATGTTATGCAGGCTACACCAAGGATGGCAAACGCGATTGGCCTTTCATTTACATTGGTGACAACGATTTAAAGCTTAATCTTTCAATAAAGATTTTAGAAAATAATGTTATGAAATTTTTCACCCTTATCGATGCCGGACAAAGCTGGTACGATGCAAAGGGAGAGTGTGAAGTAATTCTGGATGGTGAGCCAGAGCTTGAATTCTATATCCAAAGGCCAGAATCAAGGGAAGCTCACACAGAGGTTCTTGAATTAACAGATATGCCAAAAAGAGAAAACAGAACCACTCGTCTTCGAATAGAAGCAAGTCCTATTTCTGATGTGGCTGTATCTATCGTAATTACGGATTTAGGATTCGGAGAAATTTCTCCATCCTCTGGCAAAAGCTGGGAACACACTATTTCAATTAAGTAGGTAGTTTATGAGTACATTGATTTATTGCAAAAATTCAATAGCAGCTACACCTTATTACATAGAAGAAGTGTCTTTGAATGTATATTCTCTTGAGGAGCTTAGCTATTACATGCTAAATAATGTTTATTTGCTTTCTACTAAGCTGATGAACACGGAGCTTTGTAATTGGATTGGCAGAGAGCTTAAGTTTCCTAAGCTTGCTAGCGAGCTTCAGTCAATGGTGCAAAACAATTCGCCTTTACATATTTTTGTAGGCCATATTTTAAGCGCCAATGGATATGCTTCAAATAAAGAGATTAAGGATGCACTTTCTATTATTTCAACCTTTGAAAACAAATCGGAGGCTGAAAGACGTAAGCTTAGAGCTGATAGACTAATGCTTGGCAACAAGCTTGTAGATGCCATCTATGAGTACGAGACTCTACTTGCTGAGGATGTTGCAAAGACAATGCCTCGCACCGTTGAAGGAGATGTTTATCACAATTTAGGATGTGCTTTTGCAAAGCTTTTCTTTTTTGATGAGGCCAGCAAATGCTTTGATGAAGGCTATAAACGCAATCAAAAGAAGCAGACACTTTATTGTCTTTTATACGCAGCTCGCTGTGGCAAGGATAAGCTTGGATTTGAGGAGTATGTTGCTAAATATCAAGTTCCTAGAAGCGATGTAGAGGAAGTTTTGCAGATTGTTTCCAGGTCCACAATCAAAGAAGATATTGTTGGTTTTGATAGCGCTATAAATGATTTGCTTTATGGTGAATCATCACAAGTGTCAAAGGAAACAATTCAAAATGTTATCAATAATTGGAAAGAAGAATATATAAAAATCTGCAGGATTTAATTAATATCCTAAAGGGAGAAATGTATGGGATTTTTTTCAAGTAGAAAAAAGAAAAAAGAACTTAGAGCAGCTAAAATTGATGATGCTTTTAACAGAGTTTATTCCCAAATCGAAGGGATCGATAGTTGGGAAGAAGATCCAAAGAAGCTTGAACATTATATTTTGGATTCCTGCGAGCAGATTATTGCATCCACTAAGGCTATGGAACGCCAAAAGATGGAGTATCGAATTGTTACTCGTTATCTTAATGATATAAAGGCTATAGAGAATCTGCCAAAGGAAAAAGCAAAGGAGCTTCGTAATACTGCGTCACGTATATGCGAATTGGAAAACAATCTTGTTAATGCAAGATCAATCCAGAGAAACATTACAGATGAACAATACGAAGTGATTTCTGATGATGAGGCTGATATGCCTGAAATCATTAATCGATTTGCATCAGACGAAATATATCAGGCAAAGCTTAAGCGAAATCTTGCCTATCTTGAAGGTGAAAAAAGTCGATGGGAAATCGAAAGAGAAGAGCTTCAGGGTCAGATTAAACTCTTTAGAAAGATGGCCGTTGCCATTCTTGCATCCTTTATGACGCTGCTTATTTTATTGCTTGCTATGTACAATGCAGCTCAGGCAGATATTTCTATCTGGGTGTTTATAGTTTTATTTATCTGCGCTGTTAGCGGATTTATTGTTTTTGTTCGTCAGAATACAATTGCCAGAGAAAACAAAGTTGCCATTGTTCATCTAAATCAGGCTATTAGTATGCTCAACGTAGAAAGAATGAAATACGTTAATGTGACCAATTCAGTTGAGTATTCGAAAGATAGATATTTTGTCAAAACTTCAGCCGAGCTTCAGTACGTTTGGGAACAATATCAAGATAAACTTAGAGACCAGCAAAGATATATTCAAAACAATGAGGACCTTGAGTTTTACAATTCTAAATTGGAGAGAATTTTAGGTGAGATTGGACTTGCTGATGATAAGATTTGGTTGAATCAGGTAAATGCCCTTGTTGATAAACAGGATATGTCAGAATGCAGACATAGACTTGTTATGCGAAGAAAGAAGATTAGGGATAGATTGGATGACCATCGAAGGATTGTTCAAGAAGAAAGAGATGAAATAGATAGGCTCATGATTAACCATGAGCACTATCTACCTGAGATTCAGGAAATCATCAAATCAGTTGATAAGCTCTGTGGCACAAGCTCAAGCAGTGCCAAAAAGAATGCTTAATATTATTCTAAAATGAAGTCCATATAGACTGGATTGTGGTCTGAATACGCAAAGCCTGTATCTAATACATTTGAGTATTCAACCTTAACATTTGAAGAAACAATGAAACCATCGATTGTTAATACGAAGGAATCCTTGGTGTATGGTGTGTCGGCGTTTCTACATGATGGAACAGGATTTGCTTCATCAAGTGGACCTACAACGCTAAAGCCATCAGATAATAAATCTTCTGGGAATGGCTGAGCCCAATTAGCTTCGCTGGTTGTTCCAAAATATGCAGATGAATCACCAAGCATATCTTTGTTCATATCGCCACCGGCAATAACGTAATTACCAGCCTCAACCTCAGCGGTCATATCTTCGTTGAGCATGACAACCTGGTTTTCTGCAGTTGATGGATTTGTAGTGTATGCAGACAAATGAACATTGTATAAAACAAGCTGCTTGCCGTTATCAAGATCAATATAGTTTTTGCAATAACATCTATCCAGGTCGATGAACTTTGATAAGCCTTCTTCGATTGGAAGAGAGCGACGGATAGAGCTTGTTATTGTGGCTGGTGAAACTGTTAAAAGTCCAGCTTTTGACTTACCGTGAGGCTGAGTAAAAGGATACATCAAGAATGGACTATCATAATTTTGCGCGAAAGTGTAGTTTACATCACTTATATCAGCATCAGCTAAATCTGAAATGATAAGATCTTTCTGATTTACGTGATAACTTCTTGTAGAATCGATATCTACTTCTTGGAACAACATTAAATCTGGGTCTAATGACATAACGCTATTTACTGAGCCATTGATGTTATCGTACACAGCTTCTTTTGAGTATGCCCATGACTCTGTGCCGCCATCCATGAAGAATGAATAGTCTGCAGAGTATGCACCAAATCCAAGATTTGCAGATGATATTCGATAGGTTTCTCCGATAGAAAGAGTATCTGTAGATGCTGAACCTTCGATTTCGAGTTCTAGATTATCGTCTAAACGATAATACGAAGCGAATACATAAACTACATATCCGACAAGTAAAAGAACGATGATTAGTAGAATAATAAGAATGGTTTTTAAAACTTTTTTTGCCATATATTCTTTCCTTTCAGATGTTTAAAAATTCATTAATAATATATCATAAAAGCTTGTTAGAATTCTAAAATTCATAATATATTAAAATAATTTTAAGGAGTTAGACATGATTTTTCAAATTAAAGAGTCAAGAGAGTACAGACTGAATTTATACTACATAATAGCTCAGGGTCTATACTGGATGATGGTATGCTGCACAATCAGCATGGGCTCAGCTTATTTATCTAACAGAGGTTATTCCACAGTTGGGATAGGTGCTTTATTTGCTATCGCCTTTTTAGTAGCTACAGTGTTACAACAGGTTGTTTCATATCTGACAGATAAAGCTGCTAGCTTTGATGTGGTAGATGTTTTAGCTTTGCTTGGTGCTGTTGTTACCTTGGATTTATTCTTTGCTATAGGAACAAATTCTAAGGGCTTTGGAACTAGCTTCACATTCTTTATTGGAGCTATGGTTGCCACAGTAATACAGCCATTTTTAAATGCGCTTAATTTCCATATTGAAAAATACAATGTGAAAATGAACTTTGGAGTTGCCAGAGCAAGCGGGTCTTTCTTCTTTTTTATAATGAGTTTGCTTGTTGGAAATTTCATGACTCTTACATCTGAAAGGGCAGTAACTATTCTTGGATTTATTGTTTCTGCAGCCTTTGTTGTTGTAATCATTCTTATATATAGAGAATTAAAGAATTCGGGAATTGAAATTAATGAAGATTATGATCCGTTTTCCGAAGAATCAAAATCAGATAGTTTCAGTTTAGAATTAGTAAAGAATTTTATTAGTAAATATGAGATGTTTTTCGTATTTTTAATTGGTGTTGTTTGCTTTTATTTTGGACATGTTTTGATAAACAATTTCTTATATCAAATCACCGTCAATGTTGGAGGAAACGAGGCAAGCAACGGAGGGCTCCTAGCACTACAGGCAATCGTAGAGCTTCCTGCTATGATTTTCTTTAATCAGCTTAAGGATAAATTTGGCACCAAAAAGCTTCTTAGTGTGTCTGCGGTATTTTATTTTGTTAAAATTCTTGTTACAACCTTGGCAACATCTGTTGGATTTTTATATTTCAGTATGTTGTTCCAAGCTTTGGCTTTTGCAATTTTCATACCAGCATCTGTTCATTTTGTAGATGAAATCATGAATAAGCAGGATGCTGTTAAAGGACAGGCTTTTGTAACTATAGCTATGACATTTAGTAATTTACTTTCAAGCTTACTTGGCGGTGTATTAATTAGAATTATTGGTGTAACACCTGCTTTATGGTTTGGTACAATCATCACTTTTGCAGGAGTGGTAATAGCTATATTCGGTTTAGCAAAAATCTGCGAAAATAATTAAATAAAAGATAGATTTTTTTGGTACAAATTGCTAAAATAATTATATACAATTATTTTAAAGGATTGATATGGCTAAGTATAATATTGGTGGATACATCTTCGATGATGAGAATAAAGCAAAAAAAGCCGCCAAAGAGCTTAAGGCAGTTGAGTATATCTTGGGGCAGATCAAAGACAGCGATGAGAATGCTGTGCTCACTGTATATAAAAAGCTTTTGAATCAGCGAATGTTTTCCACTGAAATCGGTATGAGTTTTCTAGCTCAGCTTAGGCAGAATCTTTTAGATTCAGAGGTTTTTACGCCAGAGGATATTCCTCCTGTTTATTCTTTAGAAGAACCCCCTAAAGACGTGACACCAGAAGAAAAAACAGAAGATACAAATTCATCTTCTGATGAAAAAGTATCTAAAGCTAAGAAGGAAAAAGCCGATAAAAAAGTTGTGGCTAAAGTCACAAATGATTCCTCAGAAATCAAAAGACTAAAAGCTATCAACAAAGTCCTATTAATTTTTTGCATTGCATTGTTGCTTTGCGTTTTGGGAATGTTTTATGTGAGTACCACAATAAACAGCCCGACCATACTCGATTACGAAGAAAAGCTAATCGACAAGTATTCTTCTTGGGAGCAGGATCTTACCGAAAGAGAAGAAGCTATCAGGGAGAAGGAACAGGAACAACAATAATATTATTTCAAGGATTGGGGTTGGTGTTATGTCTAAAAACAAAATTCTTGTGGCTGATGATGAAAGCCGAATGAGAAAACTTATCAAGGATTATTTGGTAAGAGAGGATTACGAGGTCATAGAGGCCGAAAATGGGGAACAGGCTCTCGACATGTTCTATATGGACAGCGAGATATCACTTATCATTTTGGATGTTATGATGCCAAAAGTTGATGGGTTTGCCGTTTTGAAAGAAATCAGAGAGACTTCTTCTATACCTGTTCTTATGCTTACAGCTAAGGGCGAGGAAAATGATGTTCTTAATGGTTTTGAGCTTGGTGCTGATGAGTACATTAATAAGCCATTTTCTCCAAAGATTCTTATGGCCAGAGTTAATGCAGTTCTTAGAAGAAGCACAGATGATTCAATCGGCAAGAAGGTTGTTGAAGCTGGTGGCATTCAGCTGGATGTTGATGCACATGTAGCAACTAACGATGGTACTCCTGTAGAGCTTTCTGTTAAGGAATTCGAGTTGCTTTATTACTTCATCAATAATGAAGGAATTGCTCTTTCAAGAGAAAAGATTCTCAATCATGTTTGGGACTATGATTACTTTGGAGATGCTAGAACAATCGATACTCACGTTAAAAAGCTTCGTAGTAAGTTAGACGATAAGGGAAACTACATCAAGACTATTTGGGGCATGGGGTATAAATTTGAAGTCGACGCAAAGGTCTAATAAAATTAATCGCCAAATTGTAGGATTGATAGTTACAATCATACTTGGTTCACTTGTTATTGTTAGTATTCTATCATCCTGCTTTTTAGGCGATTATTATGTTTTAACAAAGAGACATGATATGGTAGAGCTCTACGATATCATGTCTAATAAGTGCAATGAGGGTGTTTTATACGGACAAGATTATGAAGCAGAAATAGCAGCCTTATTTGATAGGTTTTCTGTAAATTGCGTTGTTACAGGCGCTAGCGGAGAGCCTTTAATTTCGTCTAATACTAATTCTGAGATTTTATTGAATCAACTCAATTATTCAATGTTTTCAAACGATGAATCTGTAGATGTCATTAACAAGAATGATAATTACGAGATTTTTAAGCAGGCTTTTCCAGGTTCAGAGGATGATTATCTTGTTCTATTAGGATTGCTCCCTGATGGTAGTATCGTTTTTATTAGAGCTACTTTATCTGCAATGGAGCATACCAGTTCAATCACAAACAAGTTTTTCCTATATATGGTTATGATTGCGATTCTTATGACTACAGTATTTAGTCATTTTGCGATTGCTAAGTTTACTCAGCCATTATTTAACATAATTGATATAACGAAGCGTATTTCAAACTTCGATTTCGAAGCAAAGTACACGCCTCAGGTTATATATAATGAGATGGATGATTTGGGTGAGCATGTTAATGAAATGTCTACTACATTAAAACGTGCAATTAGCCAGCTTCGTACTGCTAATGAAAGCCTGAAACACGATCTTGAAGTTCGTGAAGAAAATGAAAACATGCGAAAAGAATTCGTATCAAATGTTTCACACGAGCTTAAAACACCAATTGCCCTTATCCAAGGCTATGCCGAGGGTCTGCAGGAGGGCATTATGGAGGATGAGAACAGCCGTCAGATTTATCTTGATATCATCATTGATGAAGCAAACAAGATGAACCGTTTGGTTAGAGAAATGCTCATTCTTAATCAGCTTGAAGCTGGTCAGATGAATATGGATATGGTTGATTTTGACGTAACAGAGATGATTGATAGTGTTGTTGATAGCAATAAAATCAATTTCGAAGCTCAGAATATTACCTATTCATTTATCAACAAAGAACCTTGTGTGGTTCATGCAGACGAATTCTTAGTGGAGCAGGTTATTACTAACTTTATTAGTAACGCAATTCACTATGTATTAAATGAAAACATCATTAATGTAAGATATGATTTTGTTAAAAAAGGCAAAGTTCGAATTAGTGTATTCAATTCCGGAAATAACATTGCCAAGAAGGACATCAAGCACATTTGGGAGAAGTTTTACAAAGCTGATAAGGCTAGAAGCCGTGAATATGGCGGCAGTGGTATCGGATTGTCAGTTGTTAAAGCTACAATGGATTTGATGCATGAAAAATTTGGTGTAGAAAACTTGCCAAATGGAGTTGAATTTTGGTTTGAGTTAACTTTGACAAAAGACACAAAAATCAAACAAAATTCATAGAATTTTCTGATTTTTTGTGTTGAACAATACACATATTAATGCTAACATACCATTAATGATTAGTTTATTCTTCTAGGAGATAGCATGAAAATTAAAAGATTTTTCCTTTTGATTTCGGTTATGTGTTTTTCTCTACTTTTCACCGCTTGTGGTGAACCTTTGTACACTATGACAGAGGAAGAAGAGGCGGTAATCACAGCTTATGCCTCAAAAACTGTTTCAAAATTCAATAAAAATCAGACAACAGGAATTGCCAATGCCCGCGTTAAAGCTGGTGAGTTGGATGATGAATATGAGCCTGATGAAGCTGAATCTGAGGAAACAGAAGAGGTAATTGACGAGGAAAATACAGAAGTCGAATATGATCCAGAAACTGGCGAACCTATAGTTACAGATGAGACTGAAGAAGGCACTGACGAAGAAGGTTCTGAGGATGCAGGATATTCTATGACTGATGCAATTGAGATACCAGGTGTAGAATTTACTTGCTCTGAGTTTGATGTGACTTCCGATTACAAAACAAATAATTTTGTTCTACAACAGGTTTCTGGCAAAAAATACATAGTACTTTCTATTGAAGCGAAAAATACATCAGATTCATCTGTTAATTTTTCAAATTATACAGGAAGAACATACAATTTATCATTAAATGGTGGAACAAAAGCAAGTACCCAGTACACACCATTGTCAAATGATTTAGCTAACTATGATGGCATACTGGCAGCTGGAGAATCAAAATCATTTATTTTGGTCTTTCTATTCAGCGATTCGTCAGTAGAAAATATATCCTCACTTGAATTATTCATTACAAGTGATGGCACAACAAGAGGGACAACCATATAAATCATATAATTGATTTAAATGAGAGGAGATTTGCATGGATACTAATATTTTATTAGAGTCGGGCACTAACGAGCTCGAAGTACTTGAATTTAAGGTTGGCAAAAATTTCTATGGAATTAACGTTGCCAAGATTAGGGAGATTTTGTTATATCAACCAGTAACACCTCTACCTAATGCGCATCCTTCTATAGAAGGTATCTTCATGCCAAGAGATATTATGATTTCTGTCATTTCTCTTCGCAAGTGCTTAAATATTACAGATGAAGCTGATACAGACGGCTTATTCATCATTACAAACTTCAATAGTTTGAATACAGCTTTCCACGTTGATGAGGTTCTCGGAATTCATCGTGTTTCTTGGGAAGACATCATCAAGCCTGATGCAACTATCAGTTCTGATGAATCTGGAGTTTCAACAGGTGTTATCAAGTTAGAAGACAGACTCGTTGTTATTCTTGACTTCGAGAAGATTGTTACAGATATCAATCCTGAGACTGGTCTTAAGGTTTCAGAAATGGATGATTACGAGACAAAAGATCGTAGTAAATCACCTATTTTACTTTGTGAAGATTCACCACTTCTTTCAAAGCTTATTGTTGAGTGCTTGAAGAAGGCTGGTTACACTAACCTTATCGTTAATATGAACGGTCAGGAAGGTTGGGACAAGCTTGTTGAGTTCCACAAGAGAGGTACAGTTCTTAACGATGTACATCTTATTATCACTGATATCGAGATGCCTCTTATGGATGGTCACAGACTTTGCAAGCTCGTTAAAGAAAATGACACCATGAAGAACATTCCACTTATTATTTTCTCATCACTTATTAACGACGAGATTAGACGTAAGGGCGAAAGCCTTGGTGCCGATGCTCAGCTTACAAAGCCTGAAATTGGTAAGCTTATTTCCGTTGTTGATGAGCTTGTTGCTAAATACGAAGTCGCTCGTAAAGGCAATTAAAATTTTTAAAACTGAGGGGTGTGCTTTGCATACCCCTTAATTAAATTTAAGGGAGGACATGTAGATGTCTCAGTCAGAGGACTACTTAGATGGACTACTGAATTCAATAAATAAGGCTAAGACTGATGCTATGCAGGTCCAGGAGAATGCTATGAAGAAGCAACAGCAGGTTGTTGAGAGCCGCAAGGCTGTTGCTCCTGATGAGGATTTTCTTACTGCAACAGGAATTGATTCTTCTCAGGCACAGACTAAGACTTCCCATCCATACCTCAGAAAGGTTCTTTCCGAGGAGGATTTTTTGCGCCAATTTGAAGAAGAATTGGATACTGATGATGTAGATTTATTTATTAGTAATTTTGAACAGGAAATCGACGAGGAAGAGCGCATTTTCCAGGAAACAGGTGAATTGCCTGATTCTGAAGGTGTTGTTAATTCTCTTCTTAATAATATTAAAAGTGTTGTCAATAAGGCACAGGATGAACTGGATGAACCAGAACCAGTTGCCGAAGACGAAGGCGAATCTGAAATGGATTCTCAGGAAGAAATGGCTTCAGAAGAATTTGAGTCGTTAGAGCCTGATACAGAAGAAGCTGAAGATGATTCTGATGAGCTTAGCTTAAAGGATATTCTTGAAGATGATGAACCTCAGATTGATTTAGCTGCAGATGATTCACCTATAGAGATACCAGATGATGGAGAAATAGATTTATCCAACTTTATTGAAGAGCCCGAGGATGCTCCTTTAGATGAGGAAAGTCCTGCAGATTCTGATGATTCAGATGATTTTGGTTTGTCATTAGATGATATTATCGAGGATTCAGGAGATGAAGAACCACTTGATGATTCCCTCAAAGAATTTCTTCCTGATGAGATGGATGCTTTAGATGAAGCTCAGTACGGTGATGGAGACGAGCCTGATTTATCAGGAGATGGCGATTTGGATCTCGAAAACCTTCTTGAAGGTGACGATGAGGACCTTCTTGATATTCAATCACTTTTAAGTGGTGATGAAGAAGGTGCTGGAGAAGCTGCAGACATTGATGAATCTGCCGAGGAATCTGAGCCGGAAGAAGAAGAAGAAGAAGAAGGCAAAGGTAAAAAGAAAAAGAAGAAGAAAAAAGATAAAAAAGAAAAAGGTGAAAAGGGTGAGAAAGAACCTAACCCTATTATCCAGAAGCTTTTACTTATACTTTTTGGACCTCCTGATGAGGATGAGCTTGCAGAAGAAGCAGCAAAGAATACCACTGTTGAGATTACCTATGATGAAGATGGAAATCCAATAGTTCCAGAGCCTGAGGAAGATCCAAAGGAAAAGAAAAAACGACTTAAAGAAGAAAAGAAAGCTGCAAAAGAAGCGGCCAAAAAAGAGAAGGAAGCTGCTAAGAAAGAGAAGGCTAAGGAGAAGAAACCGAAGGAACCAAAGCCTAAAAAAGAAAAGAAACCAAAGGAACCTGATAATTCTCCTAAAATTCCTATTTCCATTATTGCCACATTTTTGGTATTATCTATATCAATAATTGGTGTAGTAATGGTTGGGATGACCTTTACAGGTCTTAAGCGTCATATGGCACAGGCTAATGAATTGTTCGAAGCGGGCGATTATATAGCAGCATATGAAAAGCTTAATGGTTTTGATTTATCTGATGAGGATGTTGCCTTACTCAGAAATCAAGCAAGAACTCTTGCTGATTTGCAGCTTTGTCAGCAGCAATACGAAGCATTCATTCAGTATGAGCAGTACAATTATGCATTGGATTCTTTAATCATTGGTGTTGGAAGATACGAAAAATATAAGGATGATGCTGCAGAATATGGTATTGCCGACCAATATGATGCATATGGCACTACTTTAATTTCTGAACTGTCCGAGACTTTCGGATTATCAGAAGAGGAAGCCTTAGCTATATATAATCAGCCAAACCGTCATTACTATACAATAGAACTTAGAAAGGTGCTGAGAAGCTTAGGTTTACCAGATTTATGATTGCAATACTAGATTACGATGCAGGAAATATTAAAAGTGTAGAAAAAGCATTTAAAATCCTTGGTAAGGAAACTGTCCTTACCAGGGATTTTAGTGTAATTAAAAAAGCCGACCATGTGGTGTTACCGGGGGTCGGCTCTTTTGCTGATGCTATGAACCATCTTAAAAAATACGAACTTGATAAAGCTATAAAAGAATATGTTGCCAGCGGCAAGCCATTTCTTGGTATTTGCCTGGGCCTACAGCTTTTATTTGATTCAAGCGAAGAATCTCCAGGGGTTGAGGGACTTCATTTACTTAATGGTGAGGTTGTGAGAATTCCTGATGGACCAGGCTTAAAGGTTCCACACATTGGCTGGAATTCTTTGGATTATCCAAATCAGGGACGTTTGTTTAATGGTATAGATGAGGGTTCATTTGTATACTTTGTTCATTCGTATTATTTGAAAGCAAAGGATGACTCTATTGTTACAGCTACAACTGAATATGGTTGTCATATTCATGCTTCTGTTGAGAAAGACAATATATTTGCTTGTCAGTTCCATCCAGAAAAGTCATCATCTGTAGGACTTCAGATTTTGAAGAACTTTGCAGAGATTTAATCCTGTTGCTAGTTGTTTGTTATATAGGAGAATTGTTATGTTTACAAAGCGTATTATCCCATGTTTGGATGTCAAAGATGGAAGAGTAGTTAAGGGTGTTAATTTCGTTGATTTAAGAGATGCTGGGGACCCTGTAGAAATCGCAGCAGCTTACGATAAAGCAGGAGCGGATGAAGTAGTATTTCTTGATATTACAGCTTCATCTGATGGTAGAAATACAGTTGTGGATATGGTTCGTCGAGTTGCAGAACAGGTATTTATTCCTTTTACTGTTGGCGGTGGTATTCGTTCTGTAGATGATTTTAAAGCTCTTTTACGTGAGGGAGCAGATAAAATCTCTGTCAATTCTGCTGCAATTGACAATCCTCGTCTTATTTCAGATGCTGCTGATAAATTTGGCAGCCAATGTGTCGTTGTTGCTATTGATGCAAAGAAGCGTCTTGATGGAGGCTTTAACATTTATAAGCACGGCGGTAGATTAGATTGCGGCATAGATGCAGTAGAATGGGCTATTAAGTGCGAAAAGCTTGGAGCCGGTGAGATTCTTCTTACTTCTATGGATTGTGATGGTACAAAAGCAGGATTTGATTTGGAACTTACTAAGGCTGTTTCTGATGCTGTAAATATTCCTGTCATTGCATCAGGTGGCGCTGGCAATATGGAGCACTTTAAGGATGCTCTTACAATTGGTGGTGCTGACGCGGCTCTTGCGGCATCTTTATTCCATTATAAGGAACTGGAAATCGTTGATTTAAAGAAATATCTTAGGAATCAGGGGGTTTCTGTAAGATTATAAAAAGATGGGATATGTTTTAACAAAAGTTTCACATGTCCCTGTTATTATGTTATTGAGTATAAATGTAAGTAAGAGACAAAACAGTAGAACAAGGATGTTCATGTTTTATTTTCAAAGGAGTGATGTTTATGTCTTTAACTATTAATTCATTTGGAAACAATTCTATATATTCATTGTTTGGAGGTAACAATTCTTCGGGCATTAATTCAATGTTTGGAGGATTAGAAGGCTCTCTAACAAGCTTATCTCAGATTAAATCAGGTTCATATGGAAAGTTGGTTAAGTCATATTATTCAAAGTATGATAATGATGGAAACCTAAAGTCTGACACATCTAAAAAGTCTAAGATTGCAGACTCTAATTTGAGTGAGATTAGAAATGATTCGTCAGATTTGAGCAAAGCTACAGATAAGCTTTTAGCTAAAGGCAAGAATTCAATCTGGAACGAAGTTGAATCTACTGATGAAGAAGGCAATGTTACAAAGGACTATGACAAAGATAAGATTTATAGCGCTATAAAGGGGTTTGCAGATGCATATAATGAGCTTGTAGATAGTGGCCAGAAGTCAGAGAGTACTGGAATTCTTTCTCAGGTTGCAGCGATGGTTACAACTTCAGCTAAGACAGCCCAGACCCTTGGAAAGGCTGGAATTACCATAGATAATAAGAATCATCTTAATGTTGATGAAGATTTCCTAAAGAATAAAGCTAATATGACCTATGTAAAGGATCTGTTTAATGGAACTGGTAGCTATGCTTATCAGGTAGCAACAAAGTCTTCAATGGCTAATTCCTATGCAAGCAATGAACTTGCAAGCATTACAGGCCGTAAGTCATATACAAACAGCGGAGATTATTCATTATCTGCTGATGATATGATAAGTAAATTCAATACAACAACCTAATTAATAGTAAACAAAAGCTGGTCCTTAAGGGCCAGCTTTTTTATGTCTTTATTTTCGGCGGTCAATGCCATTTTCTTTGTAATATCTATTTTTGTCTTCGTACATATGCTTGTCTGCTTTATGCTCCAAATCCTCTATAGATGCATCTAGTGAATCTACATAAGCTGCATATCCTACTGAAAGTGAAAGCTTATCTACTAATAAACCTCTCCATTGGGCCGCTTTCGCTTTTATATCGTTTACTATCTGCCCAGGATTGTTAGTGTGTAGTATTGCCAAGAATTCATCGCCACCGGTTCTGTAGGTCTTACCAAAGGAGCCGATAGTTGATTGCAAGCAATCTGCGGCGCCCTTAATTAATTCGTCACCAGCTGCATGTCCGATTGTGTCATTTGCTTTCTTTAGGCCATTAACATCTACTGAGAAGATAACAAAGTCTTCAGGCAGGCCTTCTTTCTTATATACTTCTACGTCATCGTCATAGCAACGTCTGTTGAACAGCCTTGTAAGCTCATCAGTTAAGGAAATGTTTATCAGATGCTCCTCACGGCGTTTCTCTTCATCGATATTTCGTGTAGTGAATATAACGATATTTGGAATTCCATCTGCCGTCTCATCAACGGCAATATATTGAGCTCTGAACCAACCGTATGTAGCATTGATGAAATCGCTTGATAAAATCTTTTTATTTGTTAGTCTTGCTCGGACTGTGGTGATATCCGTAAATTTCCAAAAGTCATCTAATTGTTCAGGTACAACAAATTTTTTAATAGATTGAGTCATTTTTGTGTGATTCTGATGTGGCATTTCTATTTTGTGCTCAACCTTGTTTTCATCACGCAGTGAAATTTCCGTAGAGTTAATAAAGTTTATAAGATTAACGTTATTATAAATTTCAGCCATTGAGCGAAGAGTTTTCATTTGCTCTTGCATATCTTTTTCGTGATCACGTATTTCCAGAAATTTCTCCATCAGCTGCTTCATATAGTTTATAGATACTTCGAGTATTACGTATCCAACAATAAACATAAGTATTGCTTCTATAGTGTATCCAGTTATGCTGCCTCTGAATTCCATTTTTGGACTTATGTTTCCAGCTTTTCTAGCTGCATAGAAAGGGGCAGTTTCATATGCTGCAAGGATCATCATCATATAATTAAATAGTGATGAAAACATATATATTGTTTTATTTACATATAATATGCTTAATAAAGGCACCAAAAACCATGTAATCTTGATTGCAAAATGGGAGTAATTCAAAAAAAACAATAATATATCTAGTGAAACCAATGCAAAAATTGCTGTATTTTTAGAATCTGGAAATTTGTACATAGCAAAACGGTGTATTGCAGCAAGTAGTAGAATGATTCCAGATAAAAATAGACAGTCGAAATAATCTATGCTATGAATTATGCCCAGTGCAATAGGGATGGCCATAAGAGGGCCTATAGATATTCCAATCCATAGACATTTATTTATATAGTCATTTATTTTTCTATAATTTTTTTGCTTAAAGTCTTCATAACTTGTTACGTTCTTCATTACATACTCCTCATAATCATGTATATAAAGCTTAATCCATTTGTTTGAAAAAGTTGTGAATATAAATGGAAATAACAAACAAAATATGGTGGACTTTGAGATGTTGTTCGGTTATAATTTTTGCGGAAAATGTATTAAAGGAGGAACCCATGGTAGTAAAATCTTTAGCAAGAGAATTATCAGAAACCACGTATCCAGGCAGAGGCATTGTCATTGGCCGTTCAGAAGACGGAACCAAGGCTGTCTCTGCTTATTTTATTATGGGGCGTTCTGAGAATTCCAGAAACAGAGTATTCGTAGAGGACGGTGAGGGCATTCGCACACAGGCTTTCGATCCTTCAAAGCTTACAGACCCTTCACTTATTATCTATGCACCAGTTCGAGTACTTGGAAATGATACCATTGTTACAAACGGAGACCAGACAGACACTATCTACGACGAAATGAAGAAAGGCAAGACATTTGAACAAGCACTTCGCCTTCGTGAGTTCGAGCCAGACGGCCCTAATTTCACACCTCGTATTTCAGGTCTTATTCACATCGAAAATGGTGAATTCAATTATTTAATGTCAATTCTTAAATCAAACATGGGCGATAGCGATTCATGTAACAGATATACTTTTGATTATTCTAATCCTAAGGCTGGTTCAGGCCGATTTATTCACACATATATGAATGATGGCAATCCACTTCCTTCATATGAGGGAGAGCCAACACCAATTGAAATAAAGGGAAACATCGATGAGTTTACATCAGTTATTTGGGAGAACCTTAATGAAGATAACAAGGTTTCGCTTTTTGTACGCTACATCGATATCGCTAGTGGTGCCGTAGAAACTCGTATCGTAAACAAGAATAAATAATTTTGTATTTTGGAGGATTTTGTAATGAAAGAATTGGAATTAAAGTATGGTTGTAACCCTAATCAGAAGCCTTCACGAATCTATATGGAAGATGGGGATCTTCCAATTGAGGTTCTTTCTGGTAAGCCTGGTTATATTAATTTTTTAGATGCTTTTAATGGTTGGCAGTTAGTTTCCGAGCTTAAGAAGGCTACTGGTCTTGCAGCTGCTACATCATTCAAGCATGTTTCACCAGCAGGCGCTGCTGTGGGTCTTCCTCTTTCAAATGTAGAGCGCAAAATTTACTGGTGTGACGATTTAGATATGGAATTTACTCCACTTGCAAATGCTTATGCTAGAGCAAGAGGTGCAGACAGAATGTCTTCATTTGGAGATTTTATTTCACTTTCTGATGTTTGCGATGTTGCTACAGCAAAGCTTATTAAGCGAGAGGTTTCTGATGGTGTCATTGCACCTGGCTATGAGCCAGAAGCACTTGAAATTCTTAAAGCTAAGAAAAACGGCAACTATGCAGTAATCAAAATTGATCCAAACTATGTTCCAAAGCAGCTTGAGCGTAAGGAAGTATTTGGCATTACATTTGAGCAGGGAAGAAATGAGCTTGTTATTGATGACAACTTCTTTGCAAATATTGTTACAGACAATAAAGAACTTACAGAGCAGGCTAAGATTGATCTTGCTATTGCAATGATTACTCTTAAGTACACACAGTCTAATTCTGTTTGCTACGTAAAGGATGGCCAGGCAATCGGCATTGGTGCTGGCCAGCAGTCACGTATTCACTGTACTCGTCTTGCAGGACAGAAGGCTGATAACTGGTGGCTTCGTCAGTCTCCAAAGGTTCTTAACCTTGATTTTGTTGATGGAATCAAGAGAGCTGATAGAGACAATGCAATCGACCTTTACATTGGAGATGAATTCGAGGATGTAATCGGAGATGATGTATGGCAGAAAACTTTCAAGACAAGACCAAGCGAGTTTACAAGAGCAGAAAAGCGTGCATGGCTTGATAAGATGTCTGATGTAGCACTTGGAAGTGATGCATTCTTCCCATTTGGCGACAACATTGAGCGTGCCCATAAGTCAGGTGTTAAGTATGTAGCTCAGCCAGGCGGCTCTGTTCGTGATGACAATGTTATCGAGACATGTAACAAGTACGGAATGGTTATGTCGTTTACTGGACTTCGTCTATTCCATCATTAATATGGGTTTTTCCCTAAAAAGCTTGAAAAATCAAATAATTCTGATATAATGATTATTGTTATTGAAGAGAGCGACTGAAAGAGAGAGCGTTTTTGCTCTCTCTTTTACTATGTTTGTTCACTTTTAACATGCACAACTGAATAAGGAGGACATTTATGTCAAAACACACCGATTACGAAAAACGTACGGAAGAATTGATAACTCCTATTCTTGATGAGATGGGCTTTGAGCTCTATGACGTTGAATACGTTAAAGAGGGCACAGATTATTATCTTAGAGCCTACATCGACAAGGAAGGTGGTATCACAATTGATGATTGCGTAGATGTAAGCCGTCGCATGAACGATTTACTTGACGCAGAGCCACAGATTGGTGGAGACGAAGGATATATCTTCGAAGTTAGTTCACCAGGTCTTGGCAGAGTTTTAAAGAAAGATAAGCATTTTGAAAAAGCCATTGGACTTGATGTTGATATTAAGACATACAAGCCGGTTAATGGTGCTAAGGAATTTACTGGAACACTTAAGGCCTTCGATAAGGATACTTTTACAATCGAATTTGAAGATGGCACAGAGGTGTTTAATAGATCAGACGTTGCACAAATCAAATTATCAATAGATTTCTAGTAGAAATAGGAGGAAATAATGGCAGCTAATACAAATGATTTTTGGGATGCTCTTACAGATCTCGCAAAAGAGAAAAATATCAGCATGGACGTGTTAATCGAGACAATCGAGAATTCACTTCTTATTGCATGTAAGAACAATTATGGAAAGGCAGATAATGCTACAGTTGAAATCGACAGAGAGACTGGTGCTTATCATGTATTTCTTGCAAAGACAGTAGTTGATGAGGTTATGGATCCTGTTGAGGAGATTTCACTTGCTGATGCTCAGAACATCAATGGTAAGCATCAGATTGGTGATGTTCTTCACATCGAGGTTAAGTCAAAGGATTTTGGCCGTATCGCAGCTACAGCAGCTAAGAACACAATCACACAGAAAATCCGCGAGGAAGAACGTAAGGTTCTTTACGAGGAGTACTATGAGCTTCAGCACAAGGTTGTTACAGGTGTTGTTACTCGTTTCTCAGGAAGCAATATCCATGTTAACCTTGGTAAGCTTGAGGGATTCCTTGCAGAGTCTGAGCAGGTTAAGGGCGAGTTCTACAAGCCACAGGACCGTATCAAGGTTTATATCGTAGAAGTTAAGACATCAAACAAGGGACCACGTATTCTTGTATCTCGTACACACCCAGAGCTTGTTAAGAAGCTTTTCGAAGAGGAAGTTTCAGAGGTTCGCGATGGTATCGTAGAAATCAAGTCAATCTCTCGTGAGGCTGGTAGCCGTACAAAGATTGCTGTTTGGTCAAACGACGAGGATGTAGATCCAGTTGGAGCATGCGTAGGTCAGAACGGTGCACGTGTAAACGCAATCGTTAATGAGCTTCGTGGTGAGAAAATCGATATCGTAGAGTGGGATGAGAACCCTGCATACCTTATTGAAAATGCACTTTCACCAGCAAAGGTTGTTGCAGTTGTTGCTGACGCTGATGAAAAGAGCGCTCGCGTAGTTGTTCCTGATTATCAGCTTTCACTTGCTATTGGTAAGGAAGGACAGAACGCACGTCTTGCTGCTCGTCTTACAGGCTTCAAGATTGATATCAAGAGCGAAACACAGGCTAAGGAAGCTGGTGATTTCCTTGATTACGAAGAAGATTACGATGATGACGACGAGTACTATGATGAGGATGAGTACTACGACGAGGACGAGTACGCTGAGGACGCTGAAGCAGAGTCTGATGCTGCAGAGTCTGAGGAAGAGTAATGGAAGTCAAAGAACTACCTCTTAGAAAATGTGTTTCATGCGGACAGATGCTTCCTAAAAACCAGTTATTTCGATTGGTTAAATCGGCACAGGGCGTTCAGCTTGATAAAAGCTATAAGGCACAGGGCCGCGGAGCATATATCTGCAAAAACAAATCTTGTCTAGATGCTGCTTTAAAGAAAAAATCTTTAAACAGATCTCTTAGACAGGCAGTCAATGAAGAGGTATTTAATATTTTATATACGGAGTTAGAAAATGACAGATAAAGCACTTAATATGATTAGCATAGCAATGAAAGCTGGCGCTCTTGTTAGTGGTGAATTCGCTTGCGAGCAAGCCATTAAAGAAGGCAGTGGTTTTCTTTGTATAGTTGCTGGTGATGCTTCAGATAACACTAAGAAATCATTTTCAAATTCGTGTGAGTTCTATGATGTTAAATACATAGAATACGGAACTAAAGAATCTTTAGGTCATGCAATTGGAAAAGAATATCGGGCATCAATCGTAGTGTGCGATGAAAATCTATCCTTAAGCATCCTTGATAAGATAGATAAAGCTTGATGAGGAGGATATTAGATGGCAAAAATTAAAGTACATGAATTAGCCAAAGAGCTTGGAAAAGAAAGCAAAGATATTATTGCTTTCCTTGGCTCTAATGGAATAGAAGCAAAAGCAATGAGTGGTGTGGAGGACGATATGGCTGATAAAATTCGCAAGAATTTCTCAAAGTCCGAAGCTCCAAAGGCTAAGAAGCCACGTCCTGTAGACAAAGACGGAAATCCTGTAAAGAAGAAAAAGAACGTTTTCGTTGTTACTCGCGGTAGCGATGACAGAAGACGTCGTAGCTCTGACAATTCTTCTAGAGGCGAGAGAAATGATAATCGTGATAACAATCGCGAGAAGCAGGCTCAGCAGCCTAGAGGACCAATCAGACCACGTTCATTTGCTGATGGAGTTCGTCCATCTCAGCGTGCATCTGCACAGTCTAATGATACAGAGTTTGTATCAAAGAAGAAGCCAGCTGATGGACAGGAAAACACACGTCCAGCAAAGAAGCAGGATAGAAATGAGCGCCCAGAGCGTTCAGAGCGTCCAGAGCGTAACGATAGAAGAGATAGAAACGATAATCGTAACGACAATCGCAATGATAGACGCGACAACAATAGACCTGGAAACAGAAACGATAGAAATAACGATCGTAACAATGATCGCAACAACGACAGACCATCAGCAGGAAGAAACAATCGTCCATCGCAGCAGGCATCTGCTCCCGATATGGCACCTTCTTCAAATTCAAAGGGCGGTCGTCGCGATGATAAGAAAAAGAAGAACAACGATAGAGAGAACAACTTAGGCGGCAAGAAGCAGGAGCGTTTCATCAATCTTGAAAAGAATGGTGGAAAGAAGAAAAAGAACAATGCTCCTAAGGCTCCAGAGCGTAACATGGACGAAGTTCTTACAATCACAATTCCTGAAAGAATTACTATCAAGGATCTTGCTGACAAGATGAAGGTTCAGGCATCTGCAGTTGTTAAGACTCTTTTCATGAAGGGTACAATGGTTACAGTTAACCAGGAAGTTGACTTCGAAAAGGCAGAGGAAATCGCTCTTGAATTCAACTGTATCTGTGAGGAAGAGGAAAAGGTAGATGTTATCGCTGAGCTTCTTAAGGAAGAGGAAGAAGATACATCAAACTTCCCATCACGTCCACCTGTTGTTTGTGTAATGGGTCACGTAGATCACGGTAAAACATCACTTCTTGATGCAATTCGTGATACAAAGGTTACAGACCGTGAGGCTGGTGGTATCACACAGCATATCGGTGCTTATACAGTATCTATTAATGGACAGGATATCACATTCCTTGATACACCAGGTCACGAGGCATTTACTGCTATGCGTATGCGTGGTGCTAACTCAACAGATATCGCTATCCTTGTAGTAGCTGCTGATGATGGTGTTATGCCACAGACAGTAGAGGCTATTAACCATGCAAAGGCTGCTGGAATCGAAATCATTGTTGCAATCAACAAGATTGATAAGCCTAATGCAAATATTGATAGAGTTAAGCAGGAACTTTCAGAGTATCAGCTTATCCCAGAGGATTGGGGTGGAAGCACAGTATTCTGTCCAGTTTCAGCTCACACAAAGGAAGGTATCGACAACCTTCTTGAAATGATTCTTCTTACAGCAGAAGTACTTGAGCTTAAGGCAAACCCAAATCGTAAGGCTCGTGGTCTTGTTATTGAGGCACAGCTTGATAAGGGACGTGGTGCAGTTGCAACTGTACTTGTTCAGAAGGGTACACTTCACGTTGGTGATCCTGTTGCCTGCGGTAGCTGTCATGGTAAGGTTCGTGCAATGCTTGATGACACTGGTGCTCGCGTAAAGAGCGCAGGTCCATCTGTTCCTGTAGAGATTCTTGGTCTTTCTGAGGTTCCAAATGCAGGCGAAGTATTAATGGCATTTGATTCTGAAAAGGAAGCACATGCATTTGCAGATACATTCGTTGCAGAGCACAAGAACAAGCTTGTTGAGCAGACTAAGTCAAAGATGTCTCTTGACGCACTCTTTAGCGAGATTGAGTCAGGAAATCTTAAGGAACTTGATATCATTGTTAAGGCTGACGTTCAGGGTTCTGTTGAGGCTGTTAAGCAGTCACTTGAGAAGCTTTCAAACGAAGAGGTTGTTGTTAAGACAATCCACGGTGGTGTTGGTACAATCAACGAGTCCGATGTAGTTCTTGCATCTGCTTCAAATGCAATCATCATTGGTTTTAACGTACGTATCGATCCTCAGGCAAAGGCTACAGCTGATAGAGAAGGCGTAGATCTTCGTCTTTATAAGGTTATTTACGATGCTATCAACGATGTAGAGTCTGCTATGAAGGGTATGCTTGATCCTATTTACGAGGAGAAGGTTATCGGTCATGCTGAAGTTCGTCAGATTTTCAAGGCTTCTGGTGTTGGTAACATTGCTGGTTCATATGTTACAGATGGTTACTTCCAAAGAGACTGTATGGTCCGCGTAACTCGTGAGGGTGAGCTTATTCACGAAGGTAAGCTTGGTTCTCTTAAGAGATTTAAGGATGACGTTAAGGAAGTTAAGTCAAACTTTGAGTGTGGTCTCGTAATTGAAGACTTCAACGATGTTCAGGAGATGGATATTATCGAGGCTTACATCATGGTAGAGGTACCTAGATAATGAGAAAAAATTCAGTTAAAAATACACGTATAAACGAAGAAGTTATGCGTGAGCTTAGCAATATTATTCGTCTTGAGGTAAAGGATCCTCGCATTTCACCAGTTACATCTGTTGTATCTGTTGAGGTTGCTCCTGACCTTAAGACATGCAAGGCTTATATTTCAGTTCTTGGGGATGATGAAGCAGCTAGAAAGACTCTCGAGGGTCTTAAGAGCTCTGCTGGATTCATCCGCAGAGAGCTTGCTCACAGAGTAAATCTTAGAAACACACCTGAGATTACATTTGTTAGTGATCAGTCTATTGCATATGCTGCAAAGATGAGCAAGCTTATTGATGAGGTCAATGCTCCTCTTCATGAAAGAGAGCAGAACGGCGAAGAAAACTAAAATACATTAAATTGGAGACGGGAATATGATAGATAATTTACATGAGCTTTTGACAAATGCGAAGACAGTAGGTATTAGCGGACACATCAGACCTGACGGAGATTGCGTAGGTTCATGCCTTGCTATGTACAACTATATTGTTACTTATTATCCAAATGTGGAAGCTCATGTTTATCTTGATCCCATCCCAAACACTTTCAAATTTTTAAAGAACGCTGATAAGATTCAGGATATACATACTGTTTCTGAGGACACTGTTTTCGATTTATATATAGCTCTTGATTGTTCAGAGGGCTCAAGACTTGGAGATGCTTTTAATTTCTTTGAGAAGGCGAAGCATACAGTATGTATTGATCATCATTTCAGCAATAATGGATTTTCGGAATTTAGCTACATTATTTCAGATGACAGTTCTACATGCGAATTAGTCTACAACCAAATTGGCAAGGAGAAAATTACAAAGGACATTGCAGAATGCCTTTATTTAGGAATTATCCATGATACAGGTGTTTTTCAATATTCTTGTACTACAGAAGCCACTATGGCCGCTGCAGGTTTCCTTATGACTAAGGGCATAGATTATCCTAAGATTTGCACAGATACTTATTTTGCTAAGACTATGGTACAAAATCGTATGCTTGGCAAAGCTTTACTGGGATGCAAAACTTATCTTGATGGCAAGGTAATAGCTGCTGTTATTACAGCGGAGGATATGGCAGAATTTGGTGCTGAAAGCAAGCATTTAGAGGGCATTGTTCAACAGCTTCGTGATACAACAGGCGTTGAGGTTGCTGTATTTTTATATGAGCTTGCTGATGGAGATTTCAAGGGCAGCACTAGAGCAACTGGAGATGTAGATTTAACAGTTATAACAGGTGTTTATGGAGGCGGTGGCCACAAGAAAGCTGCTGGTTTTTCAGTAGATACCGACAAACCATGGGATGTTATCGATAATATCGTTTCCATGATTGAAAAACAGCTTAAAGAGTTAGGATTATATTAAATGAATAGTGGCATAATCAATGTCTATAAAGAAGCCGGGTATACTTCATTTGATGTGGTTGCCAGGCTTCGTGGTATATTAAAAATAAAAAAAATCGGACATACTGGCACTCTTGATCCAGATGCGACAGGTGTGCTTCCGGTTTGTGTTGGCAAAGCTACGAAGCTTTGCGATATGCTTACAGATAAAGATAAGGTCTACGAGTGCGTAATGCAGCTTGGTATTGAGACTGATACCTACGATATGAGCGGTCGTATTCTAAATCGTAAATCTGTAGATGTGACAGAGGAACAGGTTATAAATGCATTGGATTCCTTTATTGGTGATATCATGCAGGTTCCTCCTATGTATTCTGCATTAAAGGTTAATGGCAAAAAGCTTTATGAGCTTGCTAGAGCTGGCAAGGAAGTAGAACGAAAGCCTCGTCCAGTAAAGGTTTTCAGCATAGATGTTATTTCTATGGAATTGCCATTAGTTACAATACGAGTTCATTGTGGTAAGGGCACCTATATCAGATCCATATGTCATGATGTAGGGCAGCTTTTAGGCTGTGGCTGCGCCATGAAGTCTCTTGTTCGTACAAAGGTAAGTATGTTTGACATTAGTGATGCCCACACTTTGGATGAAATCGAGCGAATTGTAAAGGCTGGCAATATAGACGGCATTATGATGCCTATAGATCATGCCTTTGAGGGAATGGGGACAGTATTTGTTGTTCCTACTGAGGATGCTATTAAGCATGCAATAAATGGCGCACCAATTCCGGATACTCACGTATTTGCGGAAGCTGTAAGCGCATTTGAAGAGGATAATAAATATAGGATTTACTTGCCTGATAATAGGTTTTTGGGAGTATATAACTACAAGGATTCTATTTTTACACTGGAGAAGTTCTTTCTTGAAGGAACAGAATAAACTATGGAATATTTACATTCATTATTTGACGCTAAAATTTCAACTCCTACGGCAATTACCGTAGGTAAGTTTGATGGTATTCATAAGGGGCATCATCTTTTAACTTCTGATATTATCAGCAAATCGAAGGATGGGCTAAGCTCATGTCTTGTGACATTTACAAATACTCCAAGAGCTATTGTTTCAGACGACAAAACACCTTCTCTTATTACCAATAAAGAGAGAGTATTCATGCTAGAAAATAATGGACTGGATTATTTGGTTGAATGCCCATTTGATTCAAAGCTTATGGAAACTGCTCCAGAATGCTTTATAAAGCTATTAGTCGACAATCTCAATATGAAATATATGGTTGTTGGCGCAGATTTCACTTTTGGTTACAAAGGTGCTGGTAATGTTGAGCTTCTTAAAAAACTTTCTAAGGATTTTGACTTTGAACTAAAAGTTTATGACAAAATTCAAAAGAATAATCGAGATATCAGTAGTACATATATCCGAGAGGAGCTTAAGGAAGGACATATTGATATAGTTAATGATATGCTTGGGTATGACTATTTCGTCTGGGGAGAGGTTGTTCATGGTGCTCATTTAGGCACTAAAATCGGCATTCCTACAATCAATATCATGCCTGAAAAGATAAAGCTGGTGCCTAAATTCGGTGTTTATGCAACTTCCATTGATTTCGATGGAAGAATATATCACGGGGTTACCAATGTTGGAACAAAACCTTCTGTTCAAGATGAAAAAATAGTAGGAATCGAAACACATATTCTTGATTATAACGGAGATTTATATGGTAAATATGTGAGAGTTGCTTTCCATACATTCATCAGACCAGAGCAGAAATTTGGCTCAGTAGAAGAGCTTAAAAATCAAATGAATAAGGATAAAGCTACAGCAAAGGCATTCTTCAATAGATAATTATTGCGAAAATGTTACAAAATATTGACATTTATCTATTTGATTGCTATAATTTGCGTGTTGCGTTAAAAGTTTTACTTTGGAGGTACTATGAAAAAGCGTATTATTTCAGCTTTCTCATTAGTTTGTGCCGCGGCACTAATTTTTGATTATTGTATTGATTCTAAAAATAATATAGATGTTGATTCTGACACAGATGCTTCTAGCACAGCTATTGCTGGTGTTATGACCGCAGGAGCTGTAGATTTAGCTTCTTTAGAATCACTTTCGGTTACAGATTCAGATGCTGTTGCTACAGCAAAATCACTCGGTGATATTTACGGATACACTAATATCGGTATTTGTAATGTTTCAGAAGGAAACTTAAACATTCGTGAGTCAGCAGATACAGAAGGAAAGCTCGTTGGTAAGTTTCCAGCAAATGCTGCCTGCGAAATTGTTAGCACTGAGGGCGATTGGAGCTATATCAAGTCAGGCGAGGTAGAAGGATATGTTTTATCTGAGTATCTATTGACTGGCGATGAGGCCTGGGAAAAGGCTGCAGAGCTTGCAGAATACGTTGCTACATCAAATACTGGTGGTCTTCGTGTTCGTGTGGAGCCTAACACTGATTGTGAGATTATCTATCAGCTTGCTGATGGTGAAGAAGTAGCCATCCTTGATAACACTCAGGATGATGACTGGATTAAAGTAGACGTTGATGGTGATGAAGGTTATGTATCAGCAGAATATGTTGATGTAGATCTTTCTCTTAAGACTGCTATGACACTTACAGAAGCTAGATATGGTGAGGGCGTTTCTGACGTTCGTACAGCTATCTGTGATTACGCTCTTCAGTTTGTTGGTAATCCTTACGTTTGGGGTGGTACATCCCTTACTAATGGTTGCGATTGTTCTGGATTTACAATGCAAATCATGGCTCAGTATGGTGTTTATCTATCACACTCATCTAGGGCTCAGGCTAATGAAGGAACAACCATTTCTACATCTGAGTTAAAGCCAGGAGATTTAATTTTCTACGGCAAGGGAAGCTACATTAATCATGTTGCCATTTACATTGGTGGTGGACAGATTGTTCATGCTTCTAACAAGCGTGATGGAATCAAGATTTCCAACTATACATACCGTACACCTATCAAATGTGTTCGTGTAATTTATGATTAGTATTCATAGGCTAGATACAGCATAGTATCTAGCCTTTTATTATTGTGTATGGTATAATTTTAGGCGTGGCTAGCCACGGATTAGATTACAAATTGGAGAGGAATATAATATGAGTTTACTAGAAAATTGGCAGAAGGTTGCCTACAATCAGAATCAGTCTCAGGCTGATTTACAGAGATTTTGGCAGAATTATTTTCTTTTAGAGAAAGGCATTTACGAGCAGTTACTTGACGATCCTGATACAGAAGTAAAGGGTACTGTTAAGGAGCTTGCTGAGAAATATAAAATTGATGTTATGCCTATGGTTGGTTTCTTAGATGGCATCAATGAATCCCTCGTTACACCAAACCCTATCGAGACAATGGAAGAGGATACAGTAGTTTCTCTTAAGTTCGATAAGGAAAAGCTTTTCAAGAACATGATTGATGCAAAGGCTGATTGGCTTTATGGCCTTCCACAGTGGGAGCAGATCTTTGATGAGGACAAGAGAAAGGCTCTTACAAAGGAAGCTAAGAACATGCACACAATCATACGTTCAGAGAAAAAGGTTGGACGTAATGATCCATGTCCATGTGGTTCAGGAAAGAAATATAAGCACTGCTGCATGAACAAGAAATAATTCACGAAATTTAGCACATCCGTAATTGGATGTGCTTTTTTATTTTCAAAATGTCGCACATTTGTCAGAATTAACAGAATATACACAGAATATACTCACATTTTAGATATAATCCAAATAGTCGGTTTACTCGCTAAGGAAAGTAATACTGTTCAATCGACCAGAAGGGAGAAAACACGGAGGTCGAATATGGATAAGAAAAGCAAAAGAGCGTCTTTGAGGATTATGCTAATTGGCTTGGTTGTAGTATCACTAGCCTGTGTTGGTACGGCTGCTACTATTGTTGGGTGTACCAACTTAAGACGAGGTATGGAATACGAGGTCGAAACGGGTGTAATGGCTACTTGTACTTCATATGCACAGGTCCTTGACTACACTTATGATGGCGTTGAAGTAGATGAGTCATCTACATTAGAAGAAGAGATGTCTGCTGAAACAGGATATGATTACACGTTCTTTCTAGGAGACACTAGAGTACGTTCAAGTATTCCTGGGGTTGTTGGCACGAAGGCAGGGGACGCTGTTATTGCTACAGTTTTAAATGGCAAGCAAAGCTATCAAGCTCAGAATGTAATGATTGATAACGAACCATACTATGTTGCATATCAGCCATTAGTTGATGATTCTGGCAATGTATATGGTATGGCTTTTGTTGGTTTAAAGAAGATAGAAATTACCCATTATATTAGCAAGAGAGTTGCATGGACAGTAACGTTAGCTTTAGCTATTGTTATATTATTTACTGTTCTTGCAATAATATATACTATAAAAATCATAGAAGCTATCGATGAAAATGTTAAGGCTGTTCGTCAGATGTCAACTGGTGATTTGGAGATTGTTCTTAGCGATAAGGTTAAAAACAGAAATGATGAATTAGGTGAAATGTCATCGGCTTTGTTTGATATGGCTGCCAGAATTAGATCTGTTATCGGAAACGCAAGAATATCTTCTGATGAAGTGGATGAATCTGCTAGCTATTTATCTAATACAGTAAAGACTATTACAGATACTACAGAAAGCGTTAGTATAGCTGTTGGTCAGGTTGCAACAGGGGCTGAAAATCAGGCCCAGTCATTGCAGGATGCAGTAGAATCTGTAAATAGTATTAATGATGCAGTAGAAATGATTACAGCCAATGCAGTGGAGATGCAAAACCTTGCTGATTCAATGCAGGAGAATTCAAAAGCAAGCCAGGATAAGCTTACAGAGCTTAGAATGACTACCAGGGAAAGTATTAATGCAATTGATGGCATTGTAGAACTCATCGGTAACACAAATACAGCTGTTACAACAATTAGCGAAGCAGTATCTATTATTGATGCAATCGCTGCGCAGACAAACTTGCTTTCATTAAATGCAAGTATCGAGGCTGCTCGAGCTGGTGAGGCTGGTAAAGGCTTTGCCGTCGTTGCTGATGAAATAAGACAATTAGCTGATCAATCTGCTGAGGCAGCTCAAAATATCTAAGAGGCTATGAAGGGGCTTTCTTCTGATTCTAATAAGACAATGGAAGAGGCAGGACAGGTTCAGGAGACTATGACTACTCAACGTCATACTATTCATAGAACAATTGAGCAGGTTGACAACTTGATTGAAGATATCAATAAATCTATTACATTGACTAAAGATATCGTATCTAGCGTACATAAAACAGAAGAAGCAAGTAATCTGATTTCAGATACTATTTCTTCACTTTCTTCTATTTCAGAAGAGAATGCAGCAAGCTCAGAAGAAACGAGAGCTTCTATGACAGAATTAGCAGATACAATGGAGGCTCTTACCACTAAAGCGGCCAGCTTAAATAAGGTTGCGCATACTCTTGAGGAAGAAATGGCATTCTTCCAATAAAATTTCTCAACAACATTATTTTTTGATAAGATTCCCCTCCCTTATGTTAATCTATTTATAGTTTGAATAGGGAGGGGCTTTTGGTGCTAATATGAACATAAATATAATACTTGGAATTTTAATACCATTCGTTGGAACAAGCCTTGGTGCTGGAATGGTATTTATACTAAAAGATGAGATTTCTGATAGATTACAAAAGATTCTTACAGGCTTTGCAGCTGGAGTAATGGTTGCTGCTTCATTTTGGAGTTTACTTTCCCCGGCGCTTGAAAGTAGTGAGTATCTAGGCAAGCTATCTTTTTTGCCTGCTGCTATAGGTTTTCTTATTGGTACAGGGTTTTTGCTTTTCCTGGATTGCGTTACACCTCATATGCATATGGATAAGCAGGACGAAGGTCCTCGTAGTAGATTGCAAAGGACCACAAAATTAATATTAGCAGTAACTCTTCATAATATTCCAGAAGGCATGGCTGTTGGTGTTGTTTTTGCAGGTGTTAAATCAGGCCAAGTAGGAATTACAGCAACTGGAGCTTTGGCGCTTGCTATAGGTATAGCGATACAGAACTTTCCTGAAGGAGCAATTGTATCGATGCCTCTTTTATCTGAAGGTATGCCTAAGCATAAAACATTTTTATGGGGCGTTTTGTCAGGTATAGTAGAACCTATTGCTGCATTTATTACAATTATAGCGGCAGGATTAGTTGTTCCGTTAATGCCATATTTCCTTTCATTTGCTGCTGGTGCAATGATGTATGTAGTTGTAGAAGAGTTGATTCCTGAAATGTCTGAAGGAAAACATTCGAACCTGGGAACTATTGCTTTTTCTATCGGTTTTGTTTTGATGATGGTTCTTGATGTTGCTCTAGGTTGATGATTAAAAATAAGCACTATCGCATTTACGATAGTGCTTTTAATGTTTCAAAGAAATCTGGATATGAGATTACACAGCATCCTTCATCATCAAATGAGGTCTCACCATCGGCAACAAGGCCTGCAATAGCGAAAGACATTGCAATACGATGATCTTTGTATGTGCTAATCAATGCTCCATGTAAAGGAATCCCTCCAATAATTATCATGCCATCCTCTGTTGGTGTGATATCACAACCCATATTTTTAAGATTTTCGGTGACTGTAGCAATACGGTCACTTTCTTTTACTTTAAGCTCAGCTGCATCCTTTATAACAGTGGTGCCCTTTGCACATGCTGCCATAACAGCGATGACAGGAAGTTCATCAATAAGAGTAGGTATGATTTCACCGGATACTTCGCAACCATGTAAATCGCTTGTGCTTACATGAATATCAGCAACTGGTTCTCCTGAAACTATGCGCTCATTTAATAATTCAATGTTTCCGCCCATATTCTTTGCAACCTGAATAATGCCTGCACGGGTTGGATTCGTATTTACGTTTTTGATAAGTAAATCTGCATTAGGGCAAATTAAACCTGCAACAATGAAATAAGCAGCAGAGGAGATATCCCCAGGAACAGTAATCTTTTGGCCGATTAGTCTTGGACCACCAGTTATAGATGCTGTTAATCCTTCTGATTTGATATCGGCGCCGAATCCCTTTAGCATCAATTCTGTATGATTTCGAGAGATAACTGGCTCAGTTACTGAAGTAACACCGTCTGCATACAATCCAGCCAAAAGCACGCAGGATTTTACCTGGGCGCTGGCAACAGGTGAGTCATAGTGGATTGCATGAAGAGGAGCGCCTCCTATTTCTAGAGGAGCACAACCATTATCTTTAATTGATTTGATATGAGCACCCATACTTGTAAGCGGGGTTATGATACGTCCCATAGGTCGCTTCTGTATAGATTCATCACCATTTAAAGAACTAATAAATTTTTGGCCTGCAAGAATTCCTGAAATCAATCTGGTGGTAGTTCCACTGTTTCCTACATCAAGCATTTTTGAAGGAGCGGATAGTCCTTTTAGACCCTTTCCATGAATAACTACATGATCATGTTCTTGCGTTATATCAATGCCCATAGCCTTAAAGCAACTGATTGTGCTACGGCAGTCTGCACCATCCAGGAATCCTGTAAGCTCAGTAATTCCTTCGGAAATAGCTCCAAACATTACACCGCGGTGGCTAATAGACTTGTCACCTGGAACTGTTATTTCGCCCTTTAAGCTTTTTACTTTTGTAATAGCCATTAATTTGTCCTCTGTCTAGTATAGTAATTGTTGTGAGTAAGAACTGTGCGGGCCTTATCTAAAGCATCCTGGGTGTAGAATTCGATTCGAAGAACACCAGGCTCAAACTCACGGTTATGAATGATATCAATATTTTTAACACTTATTTCTGCATTGGCAAGCAATTGAAGCACTCCTACAAGTGTACCAGGTTTATCGTCGATATCACAGTACAGTTCGAAGAATCGTGAGTGGGCACTGTCTGGAATAGTTATAGAATCACGATAATCCTTTGCTTTTGTCCAAAGATTTATTATCTCATCAGGATCAGATGAAGATATCGCATTTTCGAATTGGCTCAACTCATCTTTGAAATCGCCTATCAGTTTAAGCACTGCATCCTTATTACTTAGGAAAATATGCTGCCACATTGTAGGTGAACCTGATGCGATTCTTGTAATATCTTTAAAACCGCCTGCTGCAATGGTTTTGCATATTTTACGGTCATCGTCAGTATCGTTTACAAGATTTACAAGAGCCGCTGCAACAACATGAGGTAGATGGGATACAGTAGCGGTAGCCTCGTCATGCTCCTCAGGAGTAAGCTGGATAGGAATGGCTCCAAGGCTTTTTATATAATCTGCAAACTGAGAGTATGTATCTGCATTCATTTCTGAATCAGCTGTAAGGATATAATAAGCGTTTTCTAAAAGTGAAGCAGAAGAGTGCTCGAGACCTGTTAATTCAGAACCTGTCATTGGATGTCCACCAATAAATTGATTGGTCATTTCAAGTTCTCTGGCAACTGCAGTAATATCCCCTTTTACTGAGCCAACATCTGTGATGATACAATCAGGCTTAACTACGTCTTTAAGTTTTCTTAAATAGTCACAATTGACTTTAACAGGAGAGCAGAGAAAAATAATATCACACTGACCAAACTGGTGAATCTTAAGCAATCCGTTATTATCTATAAGTCGTTCTTCAAATGCTGTTTCAATAGTTGATTCTCTTGAAGCTGTTGCAAGAATTCTAGTGTTTGGATATGTTTTCAATATCGCTTTTGCGATACTACCTCCAATTAAACCTAGCCCAACAAATCCTATTGTTTTACTTTTCATAATTACCCTCACCTCTAATTCACTTTCACACTTTAAAGCGATTATTTTCTTTTATAATATCACATTTACTCATTGTAAATAGTCTGAATATTAAATATAATAATTATAAGTTTTATAAACAACATGGCGCGGCGGGGTTAAGGCGTCAAATAACTATTGGGAGGTACGGCACATGAAGGTTTTTACTACGGACAAGATTAGAAATGTTGTGTTACTTGGTCACAGCGGGGCGGGCAAAACCAGTCTCATCGAATCAATGGCTTTTCTAGCTGGTCAAATCAGCAAGCCGGGCACTATCGAGGCTGGTAATACCATTAGTGACTATGACAAATTGGAACAAAAAAACAAGTTTTCTATCTACACATCTTTAGCACCTATCGTATGGGGCGATACCAAGATTAATTTCCTAGATACACCAGGATTCATTGATTTTGTTGGAGAAGTTGAGGAAGCTGTTAGTGCAGCTGACGCAGCTATTATTGTTATATCTGGAAAAAGCGGAATTGAAGTTGGTACAAAAAAAGCCTGGGAGATGTGCGATAAGTTTAATCTTCCTAGAATGGTATTTGTAACTGACATGGATATAGATGATGCCAGCTATAGAGAAATCGTTGAAGAACTTCAAGGCTTGTATGGCAAAAAGATTGCTCCTTTCCATTTGCCAATTCGTGAAAATGGAGAGTTTGTTGGCTATGTAAATGTTATACAGCAAATCGGAAAGCGCTGGAAGGCAGATGGCACTGTAGAACATTGCGATGTACCTGATTATAGCAAGGAATACTTAGAGAAATATCGTGAGGCTTTGATGGAATCTGTTGCCGAGACATCAGAGGAATTCATGGATAGATATTTTGGCGGCGAAGAATTTTCAGAGGATGAAATTCGTCAGGCTCTTCGTGCAAATGTAGGCACAGGCGACATTGTTCCTGTTATGATGGGCTCAAATCTTACAAATCGCGGACAGTACACAATGCTTACAGACGTTGTAAAATATCTTCCTAGTCCAGAGGATCGCAAGGTTTCTGGAATTAACGCAAATACGAATGAGGTTTACGAAGCAAATTATGATTTTGCTAAGCCAAAGAGTGCATACGTATTCAAGACTATCGTAGATCCATTTGTTGGAAAGTATTCATTGATTAAGGTTAATTCCGGCGTTCTTAAAACTGATGATTTGCTTTATAACAAGCATAAGGAAACAGAAGAGAAAATCGGCAAGCTTTACATTTTAACAGGTAGTAAGGCAGAGGAAGTTCCTGAGCTTCACGCTGGTGATATCGGTGCTCTATCTAAGCTTTCAAAGGTTGCTACAACTGATTCTCTTTCTACAAAGGCTAATCCAATCCTTTACATCAGAACACCTTTATCTACACCTTATACATACAAGAGATATAAGGCAAAAAATAAGGGTGATGAGGATAAGATTGCTCAGGCCCTTGCTAAGCTTTGCGCCGAAGACTTAACTTTAAAAGTAGTTAACGATGGCGAAAATAGTCAGTCACTTATCTATGGTATTGGCGACAGACATATCGATATGCTTGTTCAAAAGCTCAATGAAAAGTATAAAGTTGATATTGAACTGAGCCAGCCAAAGATTGCATTTAAAGAGACAATCAGAGGTAAAGCTGATGTTGAATACAAGTATAAGAAGCAAACTGGTGGACATGGTCAGTATGGACACGTTAAGATGACTTTCGAGCCTTCAGGAAATATGGAAGAGCATTATAACTTTACAGAATCAGTTGTTGGTGGTGCTGTTCCAAAGAACTATTTCCCAGCTGTAGAAAAAGGCTTGCAGGAAGCAGTACTTGCTGGTCCACTTGCAGCATATCCTGTAGTTGGAATTCATGCTAATCTTTATGATGGAAGCTATCATCCAGTTGATTCTTCTGAAATGGCATTTAAAGTAGCTGCAAAGGGTGCTTTCAAGGATGGTATTATGAAGGCTAATCCTATCCTGTTAGAGCCAATTGAAACTCTTAAGGTTATAGTTCCTGATGCTTACACAGGTGACGTTATGGGCGACTTGAACAAACGCCGTGGCCGTGTGCTTGGAATGAATCCTACAGAAACAGCTGGCAAGACAGAAGTACTTGCTGAGGTTCCTATGGCAGAGCTTTATGGATACGACACAACACTTCGTTCTATGACAGGTGGATATGGAACATTCTCTTATGAATTAGCTCGTTACGAGCAGGTTCCATCAGATGTTCAAGCAAAAGAAGTTGAGCGTCGTGCTAACAAGATTAAGGATGTTGATGAGGAATAAATAACATATAAAAGGTAAACTAAGGGGCTACCGAATGGTAGCCTCTTTTTTAGCAGTTAATTGCAACTTTAGTATTGACTTTGCATATAGTAAGTATTATTATACTACCTAGATAAACAATTCAAAGGAGAAAAGTTATGTTAATTTTATTTGGTACAAGAAGAATGAATAAAGAGATGGGAGTAGACAATCGTCAGTTGTACAAATGTCCACATTGTAACAATGTTTCCCATTACAAGATTGTAAGAAATAGGCTGTATTTTACATTATTCTTTGTTCCGGTTCTTCCGTTGTCGTCAACATATTATGAGGTTTGCCCAATCTGCGAAAGAGGTGGAATTATAACAAAAGCTATAGCTAAAGAAGCAATTGTAGCTCCAGAAGCTATAGCAGTTAATCAGTAATTATTTAACAGAAGAGCAACGTAATCTTTGTATTCCTGGATTTTGTTTGCTTTTCTGATTTTTTTGATTGCTTTTTCACAGTTATTAAAATTTGATTGCCAGAAAGACCAGAACTCTTTCATACGGTGTAATACAGGCTTTTCACCTGAAAGGATTTCGACATATTGATTTAGTAATTCATTGTGGAACTTTTTGAATGTATCTAAATCAATAGTTTGGTTATCTATTTGATTATTGTAGTTTGACGCTAATTCTGGATTTGAAATCAAACCGCGGCCAAGCATTATCGCATTTACGTTAGAATATTTTTCCTCGATTAGTTTGATGTCATTAACGGAAGTCAAATCTCCATTATATACAATAGGGTGTTTGGAACTTGCCATTGCATAATCAAAGAATTCCATTCTGATTGGCTCTCTATAATAATCTGATTGAATTCTTGGATGGATAGTCAATTCTGAAATAGGATATTTATTATAAATACCAAGTATTTCATAGAATTCTTCTGGTTCTACCTTGCCAAGGCGAGTTTTAATTGAAATATTTGGTACCTTAGCATTTTTGATTGCACATTCTGTTTCAAGTCTGTTGAAGATGCTATCAAGCATCATATCTAATTCCTCAGGGTAATACAAAAGTCCGGAACCTTTTTTCTTGGCAACAACAGTACCACTTGGACAACCAAGGTTAAAATTGATTTCTTTAAAGCCTAAAGCTGCTATTTCAGCAGCTGCCCATAAAAAATGATCTTCGTTATTGGTTAATAATTGAGGAACGGTGATATTGACATCATTTTTATCAGGATCAATATCTTTGAATTCTCTTGTCGTAAATTTAAAAGTAGAATTAGGAGATATGAATGGGGTGTAAACCTTATCTACGCCGCCATAATATTTGCAAAAAGTATTTCTATAAATGCTGTCTGTTACGCCCTCAAGTGGAGCTAAATATAATTTCTTCATATGGGTATTTTATTAGGCACATGGAGGAATTGCAATAGAATAAAATTTTTATATGACAATACTTGAATTCTTTTAAGTATTATACGAAAATATATTTTGTTTAACGGGAGGAATGTATTTATGAATAAGTTTATGACAAAGTATTTCATGGCCATCTTTGGTGGTATTTTCGCGCTTGTTGGAACTATTATCATTATTGTTGGTATTATAACCAATGTTAAAACGTCTCAGTTCAAAGAATCCGCAGTTGAAGTGAATGGTGTAATTGAAGATATCGTTATTGAGGAACATACAGATGAAACTGATTACGATGTATACGTATCCTATGAATATGATGGAGAGTATTACGAAGATGTTCACTTAGATTTCTATTCAAGTAGTATGTATGAGGGACAAGAAATAGATTTGCTTATTGATCCTGATAATCCTACTGATGTTCATACAAATGATGGCGATTTATTCTTTACATTGATGTTTGTAGGATTGGGTGGTCTCTTTGCCTTAATTGGTTACATTATTCTTATTGTTAGTATTCTTAACAAGAAAAAGAAAGCAGGATTGCTGGAAAGTGGCCAGCATATTTATGGTGAAATCGAATCTATGGATCAGGATTACAGCATAACAATTAATGGTAGACATCCTTTTAGAATTTATTGCAAATATAAGAATCCTACTGATGGATATATTTATAAATTTAAAAGCAATGTTTTAGATTTTAATCCATGGGATTCTTATAAGATTGGAGATTCTATTGATATTTATGTGAATCCTAATAATTTCAAAAAATATTACGTAGATGCTGTAGATAAGGCTGCAGACATAGTAAGAGATTACACCTAATACGCGGGAGGATATAATTCAATGACAGAATATGATTATAAAGTACATGAGTCTGGTATCGTCATAGGCTTGGGTATTTTTGTTGAGATAGCTGCAATTGGATTAGCTATTCTAGGCCTATTTATAAGCCCTGAAAATGGACAGTCAGTATGTTTTGGAACTGCTATAATAATAGCGCTTTTAGGCGGACTCATAATATTAGAATACTATAGACGTAGCTTATATATCGTCAGAGAAGGACAGGAATATTTATATAGACCATTTATTGGCTCATCAAAGAGCTTTCGTAGATCTGATATAGCTAGATATGAGATTCGTCCTGTGAAGCTATCTCCACAGGATGAATGTATTGTTTTATATGATTACGAAGGTAAAAAGCTTGTAGGTCTTGAGCTTAATATGGTAAACGCCAGAAGATTTGCCGAGGAGATTTCTAGTGCAGAGGAAGTAGATGCTCATATCCAAGAGGATGCTAATAAATCAGTTGGCGATTATTTCGTGGAGGATAATTGGTCCACTGACAAATCCATTACAAAAGAAGAAAAGGATTCTAGAAGAAATAAAGTAAATATTTTGCAGACTATAAATTATGTTTTAGGATTTGTATTGTTTGCTGTGCCATGCATTTCATTGATTATCGACACTAAATTATTCTGCATGATTTATATTTTTTGTATTATTGGTGCTTGGATATACTTTATCATCTTTAGAAATTACATGGTTTTCGAGCATAAGGACAAAACTAATTACGATAAAAGCATGTATGCATCAGGAGAAGTACCTATCTGGTGCGCCGCAGTGTCTTCTCTGTTTGGCTTGTTAAAAGTATTCTTAAATATTAATCATGTAAATTATATCGTATTTACGATTGAAATTATTGGCTTTGCTGTTATTGTCACTTTACTGTTTGGCGTTCTTCCAAAAGAAAGAGAATATAAAAAGTATTTTTATATTTGTGTGGCAATTCTTGGAGTATATAGTGGGTGGCTTTTATCTGATTCAGTATCTGTAGTTACAGCAGAGGTTGAATCAGCGGAAAAGCTAACTATTGTCGATGCCGAAGTTCATCACAATAATAGAGGGCCTGACACTCACTATTTGACAGTGGATTCTGAATCATTCGAGGATGAAGAATTAAGTGTTACTGATGACATTTATTATCTGGCCACCGAAGGTTATGAGGATGAACTTAGATTATATATTGCAAAAGATATTTTTGGCGTAGAGGTATATTACATAGATGAAGTTCAGTAAGATTTGTATTGTTTCTGTTTGCTTATCAACATTATTATGTTTTCTTGGCTGTGGCAGCATTGAGCCTTCCCATGAATATGGCGTATACATAGGGGCTAATCCTGAGGATTTAGAGGACAGAGATTTACCATCTACAATTGTTATCGATGCTCAATATTATTCTTCTGAAGAGATTTCAAGCTTACAAGTTGATGGTCATATCGTTTATACGTATCTTAATATAGGTTCTATTGAGAATTTTAGAGATTATTACAGTGATTATGAAGATATAACTCTAGGAACATATGAAAACTGGGAGGATGAACAGTGGGTTGATGTATCCCAGGTAAAATGGCAGGAATTTATTTCTGCTAAAGCTGATGAGCTTATGGATAAGGGCGTAGACGGATTCTTCGTAGATAATTGTGACGTTTATTATCAGTATCCTACAGAAGAAATCTTTTCTGGAGTATCAAACATACTGGAGGATTTAAAAGATAAAGGCGGATATGTTCTTATCAACGGTGGGGATTCCTATGTAACCGAGTATTATAATCGCTATTATTCTTTGGATGCCATTCTTGATGGAGTTAATCAGGAGAGTGTATACACCTGTATAGATTGGGATAACGATTCCTTTGGAGTTAATTCCGATGAAGACAGAGAGTATTTTAGTGATTACTTAAATATGGTCTTGGATGATAATAAAGATGCATATGTACTGGAATATACAAATGATTCTGAGGTAGAAGAAGAGGCGTATAACTATGCTAGCAAAATGGGTTATATCCCATATATATCACATTCGCTTGAATTAAAATAAGTTAGACAACCTTGTCTAATGGCTTAAAACAGGGCACTCTCGTTTTGTGTCCTGTTAATTTTTAGCTTATATTTTATACTTCAATTATCAACGAAAGGAGGAAATTCACTTTGGATCAACAGAAAATTGGCAAGTTTTTAAAACAGCTTAGAAATGAAAAACAAATGACTCAAGAAATGCTTGCCCAGGTTTTCAATGTGAGCTCAAGAACTATATCAAGATGGGAGACCGGAAGCAACTTGCCAGATATATCTTTACTGGTAGAGATTGCTGACTTCTTTGATGTAGATGTTCGCGAGATAATTGAAGGTGAAAGAAAAAGCGATATGATGAATCAAGAATTACATGATGTTGCTGAGAAAATGGCTGATTATGCAGATGCAGAAAAAACTAATCTTCTTAATTGGGTGAGAGGCTTTAGCTTGGTGGGAACCTTTTTACTTACTCTTGCAATAGCGCTTCAATGCATTAATTATGAGCCCAATTTTATGAGGGCTTTGGCTATTCTTTTTTCTTTTCTTGGCTTTGTTGGTATGGCAATAACCACTTTGTATACTAATGGCATTTTGCAGAAGCTGGCGAAGAAAAAGCATTTTGGTCTAGTTGTAAAAGTTATTGTAGGAGTTCTTGCTATATTTAGTTTGCGATTTATTCTTGTGTTTTTATTTATATATGTTCTTTGCTTTTATGAAATGTCGCAACCTTATGTACATAAAACGGGAATTGAAAACTATGATAAAGAATACATATTAGAGGAATACGGAGGAGATATAAACAGTAGTTTATTAATATTTCCTGACGATGTGTCTGATATGTTATCCTCGGACTATGAGTATTTTCTTAAAACAGGGCTTTTTGATACAAATGGCGACATAATTTTAGAGGCCACGTATACAGATGAGAATTATGATAAGGAAGTAGAACGTTTATCTGAAATTAAATGTACTATCTATGACACTATTAAGGAGGATAGTGACTATCATATAAACGAGATTTTGTATGACGAGGAGTCTTATAATTATCCTGCGTATATCACATCTGATGGTCATAGTAGCGTATATGAGTATGCGTTACTTGATGACGATGATAATAAAATTGTTTATGTATATCTATCATATCCGGATAGCCTTGTTAATGGAGGGCATCTGGTAAAATATAAAGATTATTTATTGAAAGATTTATCTTCATATGTTTTTGAGGGTAATACATTAGAGCGATTTAGCATTTATTATTACAATTTTGGTGACGACATTTGGACAGGATATGACCCCGAGGAAGAAGGTCGTGTCACCACAGGAAAAGAGCGATAATTATTAAAAAGCTGTAGATGTTTTCATTGCAAAACTCTACAGCTTTTATTATAATTTCGGGTAGTTGTATAGATTACGAGGTGAGAAAATGAAACATAATTTTAAAGCTATTGAGAAAAAATGGCAAGCAGCTTGGGAAAAGGACGAGATTTTCAAAGCTGTTGATGGTTCTGATAAGCCAAAATTCTATGGTCTTGTAGAGTTCCCATATCCATCTGGTGCTGGTATGCACGTTGGACATATCAAGGCTTATTCTTCAGTTGAGGTAGTATCTAGAAAGCGAAGAATGCAGGGATACAATGTATTATTCCCTATCGGTTTTGATGCATTTGGTCTTCCTACAGAGAATTACGCTGTAAAGACAAACACTCATCCAAGAAAGATTACAGATGACAATATCAAGAAATTTACTACTCAGCTTAAGAGTGTAGGATTCTCTTTTGATTATAGTCGTACAATCGACACTACACAGGAGGACTACTACAAGTGGACTCAGTGGATTTTCCTTAAGATGTTCGAGAAGGGCCTTGTTTTCAGAGATAAGACTCTTGTTAACTACTGCCCACATTGTAAGGTAGTACTTTCAAATGAGGATTCACAGGGTGGTAAATGTGATATCTGCGATACAGACGTTATCCAGAAGGAAAAGGACGTTTGGTATCTTCGTATCACAGAGTACGCTGATAAGCTTCTTCAGGGACTTGATGGTCTTGATTTCCCAGAGAATATTAAGCAGCAGCAGGTTAACTGGATTGGTAAATCAAAGGGTGCTTTCGTAAACTTCACACTTGAAGGAATCGAAGATAAGCTTGAGATTTACACAACACGCCCAGATACACTTTGCGGTGTTACATTTATGGTTATTGCTCCTGAGCATCCATATATTGATAAATATGCAGACAAGATTTCTAACATGGACGATATCCTTGCATACAGAGCAGAGTGCCAGAAGAAGTCTGAGTTTGAGCGTACACAGCTTGTTTCAAAGGATAAGACTGGTGTACGTGTTGAGGGATTTGATGCAATCAACCCAATCACAGGAAAGAAGATTCCTGTATTCATTTCAGATTACGTAATGATGGGCTACGGTACTGGTGCAATCATGGCCGTTCCTGCTCATGATCAGCGTGACTGGGATTTTGCTACTAAGTTTGGTATCGATATCATCCCTGTTATTGAGGGTGGAGATGTTACAAAAGAAGCTTACACAGGCGAAGGAAACATGATTAACTCTGAGTTCCTTAATGGTCTTAACAACAAAAAGGACTCAATCGATAGAATGATTCAGGAGCTTGAAAAGCTAGGATGTGGTAAGGCTGGTGTTCAGTTCAAGATGAAGGATTGGGCATTTAATAGACAGCGTTACTGGGGCGAGCCTATTCCAATCGTACATTGTCCTACATGTGGCGATGTTGCAGTTCCATATGAGGAGCTTCCACTTAAGCTTCCTGTAATGGAGAAGTTTGAGCCTGGTACAGATGGAGAGTCTCCACTTGCTAGAGTAGAAAGCTTTGTAAATTGCAAATGTCCTAAGTGTGGCGGCGCTGCAAAGCGCGAGACAGATACTATGCCTCAGTGGGCTGGTTCTTCTTGGTACTTCCTTCGTTACATCGACCCACATAATGACAACGAATTTGCTGCTAGAGAAAAGCTCAACTACTGGATGCCAGTAGATTGGTACAACGGTGGTATGGAGCACGTTACTCGTCACTTGATTTACTCACGTTTCTGGCATCACTTCCTTTATGACCTTGGTGTTGTTAATACTCCAGAGCCATATAAGAAGAGAAGTGCTCAGGGTATGATCCTTGGCGAGGACGGACAGAAGATGTCTAAGTCTCGTGGCAATGTTATCGATCCACTTGATATCGTAGATGCATACGGTGCTGATACACTTCGTACATACGTATTATTCATGGGTGACTATGGCGCAGCTGCTCCTTGGTCAGATGCTTCAGTTCGTGGATGTAAGAGATTCCTTGAGAGATTTGCTGGTCTTACAGACATCATTACAGATGAAGCAAATAGCGAAAAGATTGAAACAGGAATCCATAAGACAATAAAGAAGGTTACAGAAGATATCGAAGCTATGAAGTTCAACACAGCTATTGCTGCAATGATGGGACTCCTTAACGATATCGTAGCAGAAGGTCATATTACAAAGGATAACCTTATGCTTCTTGTAAAGATTCTCAGCCCATTTGCACCACATCTTTGTGAAGAGATGTATGCAGAACTTGGCGGTGAGGGATACTGCTCACTTGCACAGTGGCCAGAATTTGATCCTAAGAAGATTGTAGAATCTTCAATTGAGATTGCTGTTCAGGTTAACGGAAAGCTTAAAGCTACAATCACAATCCCTAACGGATGCGATAAGGATGAAGCTCTTTCAATCGCTAAGGCTGATGAAAATGTAGCAAAAGCTCTCGATGGCAAGAACCTTGTTAAAGAGATTTACGTACCAAACAAAATCGTAAACCTCGTGGTTAAGTAATACTGTATTTTAATTGTTAAATGAGCCAGTAGCTATCAAGCTATTGTATTTCTAAAGCGAAACGTGTTGTTGAGCGTAGAAATACAATGCTTGAGAGTGTAACTGGCGGACTTGGTTAAGGAGATAATGTATGAGCAAAATTCAGATGACGACACCTTTGGTTGAGATGGACGGAGACGAGATGACTCGTATCCTTTGGCAAATGATTAAGGACGAGCTACTTCTTCCATTCATTGATTTAAAGACTGAGTATTATGATTTAGGTTTAGAGCACAGAAACGAGACAGATGACAAGGTTACAGTGGAGTCAGCTGAAGCTACAAAGAAATATGGTGTTGCTGTAAAGTGCGCCACCATTACTCCTAACGCTGCACGCATGACTGAATACAACCTTAAGGAAATGTGGAAGAGTCCGAACGGTACAATTCGTGCAATCCTTGATGGCACAGTTTTCCGTGCACCTATCGTTGTTAAAGGCATCGACCCAAATGTTAAATCTTGGAAGAAGCCTATTACAATTGCTCGTCATGCTTACGGTGATGTATACAAGAACACTGAAATGAGAATTCCAGGAGCTGGAAAAGTTGAGCTTGTATACACAGCTGAAGACGGAACAGAAGAGAGTTCTCTTGTTCATACATTTAATGGTCCTGGCGTTGTTCAGGGTCAGCACAATCTTGACAATTCTATCGAAAGTTTTGCTCATAGTTGCTTCAAGTACGCTTTAGATACAAAGCAGGATCTTTGGTTTGCTACTAAAGACACTATTTCAAAGAAATACGATCATAGATTCAAGGATGTGTTCCAGGAAATCTTTGATAAAGAATATAAGGACGCATTTGATAAGGCAGGAATTGAATATTTCTATACACTTATCGATGATGCGGTTGCTCGTGTAATGAAATCTGAAGGCGGTTTCATCTGGGCATGCAAGAACTATGATGGTGATGTTATGTCAGATATGATTTCATCTGCATTTGGTTCACTTGCCATGATGACATCAGTACTTGTTTCACCAGCTGGCTATTATGAGTATGAAGCTGCTCACGGTACTGTTCAGCGTCACTATTACAAGCACTTAAAAGGTGAAGAGACTTCTACAAACTCTGTAGCTACAATCTTTGCTTGGACAGGTGCTCTTAGAAAGCGCGGTGAATTAGACAATATTCCAGAGCTTTCAGCATTTGCTGATAAGCTTGAGCAGGCTTGTATCAAGACAATTGAAGATGGTAAGATGACCAAAGACTTGGCGCTTATCACATCTATCGAGAACCCAACAGTCCTGAATTCTCGTGATTTCATCATTGAAATCCGCAAGACTTTAGAGTCGCTTTAAAATTGTCTGACAACTACATATAGTGGTATATCGTGTTGACATACACAATATAGTCTTTTATAATGGTCTCATACGTGGTCTAGGCGTACGAGACCATTTTATGTTTGTGGACTATAGGGAGAGAAAAACTTGGAAATGAATGTTAAGCTTCAGGCATTTGAGGGGCCGCTGGATTTGCTTCTTCACCTGATAGATAAGAACAAAGTTGATATTTACGATATTCCTATTGTTGAGATTACTGATCAATATATGGAATATGTCCGTGCTATGGACCAAAGTGATTTGGATGTCATGAGCGAGTTCTTGCTCATGGCCACCACACTTTTGGATATCAAAAGCCGTATGCTTCTCCCTCGTGAAGAAAAAGAAGAGGATGGAGAGGAAGCTGAGGATCCTCGTGCAGAGTTGGTACAGCAGTTATTGGAATACAAAATGTACAAAACAATTTCTTACCAGCTTAGAGACCGACAGATGGATGCTAGCCTTGTATTCTACAAGGAGCCTACTATTCCTGAGGAAGTTCTCAAATATGAGCAGCCAGTTGATTTAGAGGAGCTCATGAGCGACTTAACTCTTAACAAGCTTAACGACATTTTTAATCAAGTTCTTAAGAGACAGGATAATCGCCGAGATCCAATTCGTTCTACATTCGGTAAAATCAAAAAAGAAGAAGTTAGCCTAGAGCAGAAAATGGAATGGACCATTGCATTTGCAAAGGCTCACAATACATTTAGTTTTAGAAATCTTCTTGAGGCAGCTCATTCAAAGACAGAGGTTATCGTTACATTCCTTTGCATTCTTGAAATGATGAAGGCTGGTCAGATTAATATTACTCAGGAAGATACATTTACAGATATTCTTATAGAATCAAAGATTGCTGCCTAGACAGCTTTTGAAGGGGTATTATGGAATTAAAAGAAATCGAAAACATAGTTGAGGGAATTCTTTTTGCAATGGGTGGCACTGTTGAGCCATCTAAGATAGCAAAGGCTCTTGAAATAGAAGAAAAGCAGGTAGTTGAAGCTATTGAATCTTTAAAAAATAGCTATAAAGAACAAAATAGAGGTATTACAATTACAGAAATCGATGGGGCTTATCAGATGTGCACTAGCCCTGATATTTACGAATATCTTATTCGTATAGCAAAGCAACCTAAGAAATATGTTCTTACTGATGTTTTGCTAGAGACTCTTTCTATTATTGCTTACAAACAGCCAATCACTAAATCAGAAATCGAAAAGATTCGTGGTGTTTCCTGCGATTTTGCTGTTTCAAAGCTTGTTGAGTTTGGCCTTTGCACAGAGCTTGGCCGTCTCGATGCACCTGGTAGACCTATGCTTTTTGGAACAACAGAAGAGTTCCTTCGTTCTTTTGGTGTAAGTTCAATTGAAGAGCTTCCAGAGCTTTCTCAAACTCAAATTGAAGAGTTCAAAATCGAGGCAGAAAATGAGGCTAGCAATGTAGAAGTTACCATTTAATTTTACATGTGTTTTATATAGTCAATCCATCCCTTGGATTGGCTATTTTTGTGCCTATTTTTCAAGGAAAATAATGACCAATCTTTTTAACATAAATTTATGACAATTTTTTAACACATTCGCATTGAAATGGGGGCTAAAAATGGTTATCATTAAACTTGCGAGAAATTTTGAAATAATTTATATAAATGGAGGTATAAGATGGGTAATGATTTAAGTCAGGCTCAGGCTAGAATTAACGCGTTACTTGATGATAACAGCTTTGTTGAGCTTCAGTCATTAGTAACAAGTCGCAACACTGATTTTAACCTTGATGCGAAAAAGGAACCATCAGACGGAGTAATTATTGGACATGGTCTTGTGGATGGAACTTTAGTATTCGTATTTAGCCAGAATGCCGATGTTTTGGGTGGCACAATTGGCGAAATGCACGCTAAAAAGATTCTTTCTGTATATGACATGGCACTTAAGGTTGGTGCACCAGTAATCGGCTTTATTGATTGTGGTGGAGTTCGTCTTCAGGAGTCGTTCGATGCACTTGAAGCACTTGGTTCTGTTATTGAAAGAGCCGCTGATGTTAAAGGGGTTATTCCACAGCTTATTTGTGTAGCTGGCAACTGTGGTGGAGGTCTTTCAGTATTACCTGCACTTGCAGATTTCACATTTATGGTTGATGGAGCAAAGCTTTTCATTAACTCACCAGATACAATTTCTGGAAACAGTTCTGATAAATGCGATACTTCTTCAGCTGCATTCCAGTTTGAAGAAGCTGGTACAGTAGATATGCATGGTTCACTTGCAGAGGTTGTTTCATCTATGAGACAGGTTATTTCTATGATTCCAAACGACATCGTAGAAGCAAGTGATGATCTTAATAGAGCAGCAGAAGGCCTTGAGAGTAAGCTTACAGATGCAGCTGCAGTTGCTACAGAGCTTGCTGATAACAGACAGTTTGTTGAACTTAAGGCTGGTTTTGCTAAAGAAATGGTAACAGGTCTTATTAAGCTTGATGGTGTTACTATCGGCGTTGTTGGTAATAGAGAGGTTGATGGCGAAGCTGTTCTTTCAGCTGCTGGCTGTGAGAAGGCTGCTGATTTCGTAGATCTTTGTGATATGTATGAAATCCCAGTTCTTTCAATTACTAATGTTGCAGCTTTCAAGTCTTGCACATGTCAGGAAAAGAGACTTCCAAGAGCTCTTTCACAAATGACACAGCGCTTTGTAGATGCTAGCGTTCCAAAGATTAATCTTATTACAAAGCAGGGCTACGGCACACCTTATGTACTTATGAATTCTAAGTCACTTGGTGCAGATTTAGTTTATGCTTTTGATAGCACATCTGTTGGAGCAATGGAAGCTTCTAAGGCTGCAAAGATTCTTGCAGATAATGGTACAGATGCTGCAGCAATCGAAAAAGATTACGCTGAGCTTCAGGATAGTGCCCTTACAGCAGCTGCTCACGGACATATCGATAGAATCGTTTCAATGGCAGATGCTAGAAAATATATTATTGCAGGATTTGAAATGTTCTTTTAAGAGCAGGAAGGTGAACATATGAAGAATAAATTAAAGATTTGCTTATGCACCTTAGCGCTTGCTCTTGGTTTGATGGCGTGTGGCGGCCAAAAGGATGATACATTAGGTGGTCGCACAGAAGCTGACTATCAATCAGAATTGTCTAGCATGCTTACACAGCTTTCAACACTTGATGAAGCAGCAATTGACTACAATATTTCATATATTTCGTCATATGAAGATGGTGCAACACTTGTAACACTTCTTGAGGATTACAAGGACTGTTACGATGAGTCCAATGAATATGTTGGAATCGGCGAATTTAATGTCGAGAAATCTGGTAAGACAATCACTGCAACACTTATTGGAGATTACTCAAAAAGAGATTTAAAGATGACTTTTGTTTACAGTACATTAGATGCATCTACTCCAACTGCAATGAATATCGAGCCAGTATACACTTTAGGTGAGACAATGCAGAAGGCTGCTTTGAATACAGTAATGGGTATCCTTATTGTGTTCTGTATGCTTGTTGTAATGTCAGGCGTAATCAAGCTTTTTGAGATTATTCCTAAGCTTGAAAAGAGATCTAAAGAAAAGAAAGAGGGTGCTGTGGTTGCTCCAGTTGTTAGCAAGACACCTGCACCAGTTAAAAATGAAACAGATGATTTACAGCTTGTTGCTGTAATTGCCGCAGCAATCGCTGCTAGTACAGGAGCTTCTACAGATTCGTTTGTAGTTCGTTCTATCAAGAAAAGACATTAGAATTAGGAGGATTTTTCCATGAAAAATTATACAATCACTGTTAATGGAACAGTATATGATGTTACTGTAGAAGATAAGGGAGGTTCTGGTGTTTCTCCAGTTACTCCATCAGCTGCACCTAAGGCAGCAGCACCAGCTCCAGTTGCTACAGGCGCTGCAGGCGGTGTTAAAATCGAAGCTGGAGCAGCTGGTAAGGTTGTAAAGATTGCAGCTGCAGCTGGTACAGCAGTTAAGAAGGGTGATCCAGTTGTAGTTCTTGAGGTTATGAAGATGGAAACACCTGTTGTTGCACCACAGGATGGTACTGTTGCATCAATCAATTGTAACGAAGGACAGCAGGTTGAGGCTGGCGCATTACTTGCAACTATGAACTAATAGGAGGATTACACATGAGTTACGTTGGAGAGACATTGTTAAATCTCGCCGGTCAAACTGCATTTGCGAATTTGACTTGGGGAAACTTTGTCATGATAGCGGTTGCCTGTGTTTTCCTTTATCTTGCAATTAAAAAGGGATATGAACCACTTCTTTTATTACCAATCGCATTTGGTATGTTATTGGTTAATATTTACCCTGACATTATTGCATCACCAGAGGAAACATCTAATGGTGTAGGCGGCTTGCTTTATTATTTCTATACTCTTGATGAGTATTCAATTCTTCCTTCGCTTATTTTCATGGGCGTTGGAGCAATGACTGATTTCGGTCCACTTATCGCTAATCCAATAAGCTTTTGGCTTGGCGCTGCAGCACAGATTGGTATTTTCACAGCTTACCTTCTTGCAATCCTTTTAGGATTCTCAGATCAGGCAGCAGCTGCTGTATCAATCATCGGTGGAGCAGATGGACCTACATCTATTTTCTTGGCTGGTAAACTTGGACAATCAGCACTTATGGGACCAATTGCTGTAGCAGCATACTCATATATGTCACTTGTTCCAATCATTCAACCACCTATTATGAAGGCACTTACAACAAAAGAAGAGCGTTCAATCAAAATGGCACAGCTTAGACCTGTATCAAAGCTTGAAAAGATTCTCTTCCCAATCGTTGTTACAATTATTGTATGTTTGATTTTACCTACAACAGCTCCTCTTGTTGGTATGCTTATGCTTGGTAACTTATTCAAGGAGTCTGGTGTTGTAAATCAGCTTACAGAGACAGCATCAAATGCACTTATGTACATTGTAGTTATTTTACTTGGTACATCAGTAGGAGCGTCTACATCAGCTGAAGCATTCTTGAATCCAGCTACACTCAAGATCGTTGTTCTTGGTCTTGTTGCTTTCGTATTCGGAACAGCTGCTGGTGTATTATTTGGAAAGCTTCTTTGCCATGTTACAGGTGGAAAAATCAATCCACTTATTGGATCGGCTGGTGTTTCTGCTGTACCAATGGCAGCCCGTGTTTCACAGAAGGTCGGTGCAGAGGAAGATCCTACAAACTTCTTACTTATGCACGCTATGGGACCTAACGTAGCAGGCGTTATCGGAACAGCCGTAGCAGCCGGTGTATTCATGGCTATATTCGGTGTTTAGTTCTTACATATTAATTATTCAGGAGGGAATTACAAATGGCAGATATTAGTCCAAAGCCAGTTAAAATTACAGAGACAGTGCTCCGTGATGCGCATCAGTCTCTTATAGCAACACGTATGCCTACCTCAATTATGCTTCCTATCATTGATAAAATGGACCAGGTTGGATATAACGCAGTAGAGTGCTGGGGTGGTGCTACATTTGATGCATGTCTTCGTTTCCTTAAGGAAGATCCATGGGATAGACTTAGACAGCTTCGTGATGGATTTAAGAATACAAAGCTTCAGATGCTTTTCAGAGGTCAGAACATCTTAGGATACAGCCAGTATCCAGATGATGTTGTTGAATACTTCGTTCAGAAGTCAATTGCAAATGGTATCGATATCATTCGTATTTTTGACTGCCTTAACGATATCAGAAACCTTCAGACAGCAGTTAATGCTACAAACAAAGAGAAAGGACATGCACAGGTTGCCCTTTCATACACTCTTGGTGAGGCTTATACACTTGATTACTGGAAGGATATTGCAAAGCGTATCGAAGATATGGGCGCATCTTCAATCTGTATCAAGGATATGGCTGGTCTTCTTGTTCCAGCTAAGGCTTCAGAGCTTGTTACAGCATTAAAAGAATCTACAAGCCTTCCTATCGAGCTTCATACTCACTACACATCAGGTGTTGCTAGTATGACATACTTAAAGGCTGTAGAAGCTGGTTGTGATATTATCGACTGCGCAATGTCACCATTCGCACTTGGTACATCTCAGCCTGCAACAGAAGTTATGGCTGCTGCATTCGAAGGAACACCTTATGATACAGGATTTGATCAGGAACTTCTTTCAGAAATTGCTGATTACTTCAGACCATACAGAGAAGAGTGCATCGAAAGTGGTCTTATGTCAACAAAGGTACTTGGCGTAAACATCAACACACTTCGTTATCAGGTTCCAGGCGGTATGCTTTCAAACCTTATCAGCCAGCTTAAAGAGCAGGGTAAGGAAGATAAGCTTCGCGAGGTTCTTGAGGAAGTACCACGCGTACGTAAGGATCTTGGTGAGCCACCACTTGTTACACCTTCTTCTCAGATCGTTGGTACACAGGCTGTATTCAATGTTCTTATGGGTGAGAGATACAAGGTTGTTACAGAGCAGACTAAGGATATTCTCCTTGGAAAGTATGGTCAGACAGTTAAGCCTTTCAACCCAGAGGTTGTAGAGAAGGCACTTGGTGCTGACAAAGATAAAGCTATCACATGCCGTCCAGCAGACTTACTTGAGCCAGGACTTAAGAAGTTTGAAGAGGAATGTGCTAGATGGAAACAGCAGGATGAGGATGTGTTATCATACGCATTATTCCCAAAGGTTGCTACAGAGTTCTTCGAGTATCGTGAGGCTCAGCAGACAAAGGTTGATCCTGCAAAGGCAGATAAGGAAAATAAAGCTTATCCAGTTTAATTTCAATAGTGATGAGGCAATGCAAGATTTCTTGCATTGCCTTTTTTTGCATAGTATAATAAATATCTCAATGATTAGTAAAAGGAGTGTTTATGGCTACTACAACTGATTTAATTTCAAAAATTAATGAAAATTACGGCAGAATGTCAAAGGGACAAAAGCTTCTTGCAAATTATATTATTGATAATTTTGACAAGGCTGTTTTCCTTACTGCAGCAAAGCTTGGAGATATTATTGGCGTATCTGAATCTACCGTAGTACGTTTTGCTTCTTTTATTGGGTATAAGGGTTATCCAGAGTTCCAGCAAGCATTAGAGGAAATGGTTCGCACAAAGCTTAATACTACAGATAGAATTGAGCTTACAAATGGAGGCATTGAGCAAAATGGAGTTTTGCGTTCGGTATTATCTGCAGATGCCTTAAAGGTTAAAAACACCATGGAATCTATTGATGAAGCTGCTTTTGAAAATGCAGTTGAAGCAATTAATAGTGCCAGAAGAATATACATCGTAGGTCTGCGTACATGCGCGCCATTGGCTTCATTTTTAGCATTTTATCTAAATATGATTTTTGATAATGTAATTAATCTTCAAACAAGCTCTACTTCAGAGCTATTTGAACAGATGATTCATATTAACGAGGAGGACTGTATCATTGGTATTTCCTTCCCGCGCTATTCAATGCGTACATTGAAGGCTTTGGAGTTTGCAAATAATCGAAGAGCTCATGTAGTGACTATTACTGATTCTATTCATTCACCTATGAATCTTTACAGTTCTTGCAATCTCATTGCAGAAAGCGGAATGCATTATGTAGTAGATTCGCTAGTGGCCCCTCTGTCTGTAATAAATGCGTTAATCGTTGAGCTTTGTAATCGTAATCAAGCTACGGTTGCAAACAATCTAGATATGATTGAAAACATATGGAATGATTATCAATTCTACGAAAATGATGAAATAGATTTGGTGGATGATTCTATTAAAATGAATTATTCAGGAGACTTTTAATGAGTAAAGTTATTGTAGTTGGTGGCGGAGCTGCCGGCATGATGGCAGCTTATGCTGCTGGTATGTGTGGCCATGATGTCACTTTGTTAGAGAAAAACGAAAAGCTAGGAAAAAAGATTTATATTACAGGAAAGGGTAGATGTAATTTTACTAATGCCTGTGATGAGACAGATTTTTTCAAGAATGTTGTTAGTAATCCTAAATTTTTGTACAGTGCATTATATACCTTCAATTCCGATGCTATGATTGGCTTCATTGAAATGCATGGCACCGAGACAAAGGTTGAAAGAGGAAATAGAGCTTTCCCTGTTTCGGACCACGCTTCGGATATTACAAAAGCCTTAAAAAATGGTCTTGATGAATACAATGTAAATATTCTTCTTAACACAGAAGTTTCTAATATAATAATAGAAAATGATACAGCTGTTGGAGTTTTGCTTAAGGATAAAACTCAGTTAAAGGCTGATCATGTTATTGTTTGTACCGGAGGGCTTTCATATCAGACTACCGGTTCTACAGGTGATGGTCTTCGCTGGGCTAAAAAAATCGGCATAGGTGTTACCGATACAAGACCGGCTTTAGTTCCACTTAATGTTAAAGAAGACTATGTTATGTCTATGCAGGGCCTTTCTCTAAAGAATGTAAATCTTTCTATATATAATGGAAAGAAAAAGCTTTATGATAATTTTGGTGAAATGCTATTTACCCATTTTGGTGTATCTGGTCCACTTGTGCTTTCAGCAAGCTCTATAATTGGCAAGACTTTGCAGAGCGAAGGTAAGCTTAATGCTTTTATCGACTTGAAGCCTGCGCTTTCTGTTGAGGAGCTGGATGCCAGAATACTTAGGGACTTTAATGACAATATGAATAAGCATCTTAGCTCAGTTCTTAGGGGGCTACTTCCTTCATCTATGGTTCCTGTTTTTATAGAACTTTTGGATATCGATGACAGTAGACAAATCAACTCAATCACCAAGGAAGAGCGAAACAATATTATTAAGCTCCTTAAGAATTTCCCTTTTACTATTACGGGACTGAGAGAATTCAAAGAAGCAATTGTCACTCAAGGTGGAGTTTGCGTCAAGGATATTGACCCATCCACTATGAAATGTAAAAATATAAATGGCCTTTCTTTTGCTGGAGAGGTTTTGGATTTGGATGCCTTTACAGGCGGATTTAATCTTCAGATAGCATGGTCTACAGGTTATCTTGCTGGACTTAGTATTTAATTATTTTACGGAGGATATATATTATGGCAATGAATGTTGCAATCGACGGACCTGCAGGTGCAGGTAAATCTACAATAGCTAAAGCTGTTGCAGCAAAGAAAGGATATGTATATGTAGATACTGGTGCTATGTATAGAGCAATGGCACTTTATTTTCTTAGAGCAGGTATCGCTTCAGATGACGAGAAATCTATTTCTGAAAAGGTAGATGAAATAGTTGTTTCTATTAAATATGAAGATGGTGCTCAGCATGTAATCCTTAATGGTGAGGATGTTACTGGTCTTATCAGAACAGAAGAGGTTGGAAACATGGCCAGCGCAACATCAGTTTACTCTGCAGTTAGAACAAAGCTTGTTGCTTTACAGCAGGAGCTTGCTAAAACTACAGATGTAATTATGGATGGAAGAGATATTGGTACAGTAGTTCTTCCTAACGCAGATGTTAAGGTTTTCCTTACAGCTTCTGTTGAATGCAGAGCGAAGAGACGTTTTGATGAGCTTAAGGCAAAGGGAGTCGAGGCTGATTTTGACCAGATTGCAAAAGATATTGAAGAGAGAGATTATAGAGATTCTCACAGAGAAATAAGCCCATTAAAGCAGGCTGATGATGCAGTATTAGTTGATAGTTCAGACATGACTATTGATGAAGTGGTTGCTGCAATTATAGATTTATGTAAATAAAGGTATTTTATATGGAAGTAATCTTAGCTAAATCTGCAGGTTTTTGCTTTGGAGTGCAAAGAGCTGTTGATGTTGTAAACAAACAAATAGAAGAGGGAGTTTCTCCACTTTATACCTATGGTCCCATTATTCATAATGAAGAAGTTGTAAAAGACTTCGAGAGCCATGGAGTTCAGGTTATGGATGAGGATTCCAATAAGAATTATGAGCCAGGAACTGTTATCATTCGTTCTCACGGTGTTACAAAAGCTGTCGAGGAAGGTTTGAAAGCTGCTGGTCACAATGTTATTGATGCCACATGTCCTTTTGTAAAAAAGATTCATCGTGCAGTTGATGAACATTCTAAGAATGGAGAGTACATTGTAATCATTGGAAATCCGGATCATCCTGAGGTTCGAGGCATAGTTGGTTGGATTAACGGAGATAAGTATACAGTGATTTCAGGAGAGCAAAGCGCTAAAGACTTTTCAGTTAATTCTCACGATACTATTTGTATTGTTTCTCAAACCACCTTTAACCACAATAAATTTCAAGAATTAGTTGAAATTATAAAGCAAAAAGGTTATCATATTATTGTTTTGAATACAATATGCGATGCGACTAATAAAAGGCAGGTTGAGGCTTTTGACATTGCGTCACAGGTCGATGCTATGCTTGTTATTGGAAGTAAAAATTCATCCAATACACAAAAGTTGTACGAGATATGCAAAACACGATGCAACAATACTTACTATATACAGACGGCTGATGATTTCCAGCCATCTGACCTTAGTTCCATTGAAAGTGTAGGTATTACCGCAGGGGCATCCACCCCAAACAATATTATTGAGGAGGTTCAAAAGAAATGTCAGAAATGAGTTTTGAACAAATGTTGGAGGAATCATTTAAAACTATACACAATGGAGAGGTAGTAGACGGTACTGTTATTAGCGTAAAGCCAGATGAAATCGTTTTAAATATCGGTTACAAGTCAGATGGTATCATAACACGTTCAGAGTACACAAATGAGTCAAACGTCGATCTTACTACTGTAGTTAAAGTTGGTGATCCTTTATCAGCTATCGTAATCAAGGTAAATGATGGTGAGGGTCAGGTTCTTCTTTCATACAAGAGACTTGCTCAGGAAAAGGGCAACGAAAGACTTGCAGAAGCTTTTGAAAGCGGAGAGGTTCTTACAGCTACAGTTGATAAGGTTCTTAAGGGTGGCCTTACAGTTGTTGTTGATGAGGCTAGAGTATTTATTCCAGCTTCATTCGTATCAGATGTTTATGAAAAGGATCTTGGAAAGTACCAGGGTCAGGAAATCAGCTTTGTAATCACAGAGTTCGATCCAAAGCGTCGTAGAATCATTGGTAACAGAAAGACACTTCTTGTTGCTGATAGAGCAAAGGCTCAGGAAGAGCTTATGTCTAAGATTGCTGTTGGACAGGAATTCGAAGGAACAGTTAAGAATGTTAAAGACTTCGGTGCATTCATCGATTTAGGTGGTGCTGATGGTCTTCTTCATATCTCAGAGATGAGCTGGGGCCGTGTTGAGAATCCTACAAAGACTCTTAACGTTGGCGATACAATCAAGGTATTCGTTAAGGAAATCAAGGATGGCAAGATTGCTCTTTCTTGCAAGTTCGATAACGAGAATCCATGGAACGGCGCTGCAGATAAGTATGCAGTAGGTTCTGTAGTAAAGGGTAAAGTAGTTCGTATGAAAGACTTTGGTGCTTTCGTAGAGCTTGCTCCTGGAATCGATGCACTTCTTCATGTATCTCAGATTTCTAAGGATCGTATTGAAAAGCCTTCAGATGTTCTTACAATTGGTCAGGACATCGAAGCAAAGGTTGTTGAATTCAACGATGCTGAGAAGAAGATTAGCCTTTCTATCAAGGCTCTTCTTGAGCCAGAGGCTGCTGATGATGCAGATGTTGCAGATGTAAATATCGAAGAAGTAGCTGCTACAGAAGAATAATCTTTTGACTATTTTTAAGGTCTAGGTTTTAAATCTAGACCTTTTTTCTATTTCAAATGCAATTATTCTTAGAAAAATAACAATAAATACACAAATAATGTATATAATGTATCTATTCCGAGTTACAGAAAGAAATATAAAAATAGATAGGAGAAGATTTTATGGACAATTACGATGGATTCAAGAAAGAGGTTTATGATCTTACTAAAATCGATTTAAGTTCCTATAAAGAGAAGCAGATGCGTAGACGTATCGATTCTCTTGTTACTAAACATAAATGCAAGGAGTATCACGACTATGTTGCTCTTTTAAAGAGTGATAAAGAAGTTTTTGATGAGTTCGTTAATTTCCTCACTATAAACGTTTCTGAGTTTTATAGAAATCCAGAGCAGTGGGATCTTCTTACAAAAGAATTCATTCCGGAGCTTATCAAGCATTCTGGCCAGAATCTTAAAATTTGGAGTGCTGCTTGTTCCACTGGAGATGAGCCTTATTCGTTGGTAATGGCTTTATCGCAGCATCTTCCTCTTAATAAGATTAAGATTCTTGCAACAGACATTGACAAGCAGGTAATTGCAACTGCAAAGGTTGGCCTATACAATGCTAAAAGTATTGCAAATGTTCCTGCAGATTTAAAAAAGAAGTACTTTACACCAGTAGGAAATTCATTCCAGATAAGTGAAGAGATAAAGAAGTGTGTAGAATTTAAAGAGCATAATTTGCTTCGCGATACATATCCTACAAACTACGACATGATTGTTTGTCGAAATGTATTGATTTACTTTACAGATGAAGCAAAGGACGAAGTTTATGATAAATTCTGCAAATCACTTCGTCCTGGTGGCATTTTATTTATCGGCTCTACAGAGCAGGTTATTAATTACAAAGATCTTGGATATAAGCGTCGTTACTCTTTCTATTATGAGAAGAACTAGTGCTTAAGCATGTATCTTACAACCTTCAGTAGAAGATTAGGAGTAATGTCATTGACATCCACAAATGCCTCCTTTGCTTCATATGAAGGTTTGAATAATCGGGTAGTTCCAATATCGATTTTTTCAGGGAGGGCAAGGAATTGTCCTTCCTTTTTTACTTTACAATCTTGTTTTTTAGCTGGACGTCGACTGTTTTTATCCATGCTTTCTCCCAATGATTTAGGTATTATCATATCCTCATTTATTAGATAATAATAGTTCTTGTAATCGGGCAGGAAGGTGAGCAGTTCTCCGTCAAACAAATCCAGCGTAACGTATATACGATTGTCCTTTATAATGTATAAACCGTAATCTCGCTGCTTATTAATTGAATTCGGAATTGCGATATCAGTTTCTACTATAAATCTTAGTTTATTAGATTCGAGTTCATGAGAAATATATCGTAATTGCGAATTAAACAAATCAGGGTATGCCAAAATATCGGTAATATATATCATACCTTGAACATCTTCATAATTATGGAGAAGAATAAGTTTTTTGGACTCTAAATCGCCTGTTTGAGAGTATTTTTCATATACCGGTATAAGTTCTCCTCCGTTGTATTTATCATCGCGATTTAACCCTAGATATTGCTCGATAGTCTTTTGTTTATAGTTTGGAAGATCAAGAAGGCATCTGGCTTTTGTAGTTTTCAAATACATATCCATATGATTCTTAGATTTAATCTTGGTGTTGAAATTGTATTTTCTACATCTTTCTACAATAAAAGATTCATCGAATCGTGTAGAGTTGAATCCGAGTAAATTATCGTATCCAGACATGACGTTTTCAAATTCTGTAATAATATCGATTTCCTCAGATTCATTCGCTGCCAATAACTGTGTGATAGTAACTGTATTTTCGCTTCTTGTAGCATATCCAATTAAATAAATGAAAGATTTTCTTGGAGAAAGGCCTGTGCACTCAATATCGAAGAAAAGTGTGGTTTTATCAAAATATTTATCAATTGCATAGCTTAAGTTATCTAATTCGTAAGTGTTTTTAAATATTTCCATAATATAACTCGCTTTTTAAAGTTTTTTTCATTAAATTATACACAAATTTTTCATACTTTGGTATTTAAAAATGTACAATATTAATGATAAATTTTCTCTACTTCAGTATTTTAAATGATATAATTTAATTAACGTTAAAGAAAGAGAGGAGTAAATGCTAATGGGCCTTAGAACATTTAAAGGTGGCGTTCACCCTTATGAAGGCAAGGAACTTTCCAAAGAAAAGCCTATTAAGGATATTAAGCCACAGGGCTTAATGGTATATCCATTATCCCAGCACATAGGTGCACCAGCACAAGCATGTGTCGCAGTAGGCGATAGTGTGCTCAGAGGTCAGAAAATTGCTGAAGCAGGCGGATTTGTATCTGCACCAATTTTCTCAAGCGTTTCCGGTACAGTCAAGGCTATTGAGCCAAGACGCGTCGCAACAGGCGACATGGTTAATTCTATCATAATTGAAAGTGATGGCCAATTCATTGAGACAGGTTTTGAATCTTGCGAGGATTTCACAAAACTTTCTAATGAAGAAATCATCAAGAAAATTCAGGATGCAGGTATTGTAGGCATGGGAGGAGCTGGTTTCCCTACTCATGTTAAGCTTTCACCAAATAATCCTGAGAAGATCGAATATATTATTGCAAACTGTGCTGAATGTGAACCTTATCTTACATCAGACTATAGAAGTATGGTTGAAGAGCCTGAAAAGCTTATCACTGGCATGAAGATTATTCTTCAGCTTTTCCCAAAGGCAAAAGGTTTACTTGGCGTAGAAGACAACAAATCTGATGTTATTGCATCATTAGAGAAGCTTGTTGAGAACGAGCCACGTATCGAAGTGGTTCCACTTCTTACAAAGTATCCTCAGGGTGGTGAGCGTCAGATTATTAAGGCGTGCACAGGTCGTGAAATTAACTCAAAGATGCTTCCTGCTGATGCTGGATGTATCGTAGACAACGTTGCTACTATAAATGCTATCTATACAGCAATTGTTGAAGGAAAGCCAGTTATGGACCGTATCTTCACACTTACTGGTGATGCAGTTATGGAGCCACGCAACTACAGAATCTGCATTGGTATGAGCTGCAAGGAAATCCTTGAAGCAGCTGGCGGATTCGTTAGAGAGCCAGCAAAAATCATTTCAGGTGGTCCTATGATGGGATTTGCTGTTATGGATGCTGATATCCCTACAACAAAGACATCTGGCGCACTTGTTTGTTTATCAGAAGATGAAGTTTCAATGTACGAAACTACTGCTTGCATCAATTGCGGTAGATGCGTTGAGGCTTGTCCTGAAAAATTAATACCTTCTAGACTTTCTAAGTTCTCTGATCATGGAGACAAGGAAACGTTCGAAAAATGGTATGGTCTTGAATGTATTGAATGTGGTAGCTGCAGCTTTGCTTGCCCAGCTAGAAAGCCACTTGCTCAGTCAATTAAGACTATGAAAAAACAAATTCTTGCAGATAAGAGAAAAAAGTAGAAAGGATGGGGTAGAAAGTGAGTAATTTATTAAAAGTTTCTTCATCTCCACATGTCAGAGCGAAGGACGACAGTAGTATTATCATGTTATATGTGATAATTGCCCTTATGCCAACTACACTATTTGGTATTATCAATTTTGGAATTCGTGCATTATTACTTATAGCAGTATGTATCACATCTTGTGTATTATCAGAGTTCTTATTTGAAAAAGCAGTAGGGAAGAAGAATACAATCGGCGATTTAAGTGCAGCTGTTACTGGACTTCTTCTTGCACTCAACTTACCACATACACTTCCTGTATGGCAGGCAGTGCTCGGTAGCGTTTTTGCAATCGTAGTTGTAAAGATGTTATTTGGCGGATTAGGTCAGAATTTCATGAACCCAGCACTTGGTGGACGTGTATTCTTGCTTATTTCATTCGCAGGAACAATGACTCATTTCGAGTATGATGGCGTTGCAGGTCCTACACCTCTTGCATCAATCGGTGGTGGTAATGTAAACACTCTCGATATGTTGATTGGTCGTACAGCAGGTACAATTGGTGAGACTAGTGCTCTTTGTATTCTTATTGGAGCTATTATCCTTATTTTATTAGGAGTAATTGATTTGGTTATTCCTGGTGTTTATATTCTTACATTCTCCATTTTCGTTATTTTATTTGGAGGACATGGATTAGATACAACATTCCTTGTTGCACACCTTTGCGGTGGTGGATTAATGCTTGGTGCATTCTTCATGGCAACAGATTATGTTACATCACCAATCACACCTCTTGGCAAAGTTCTTTTTGGTATTTGCCTTGGTGTTTTAACAGGTATCTTCAGATTCTTCGGAAACAGCGCAGAAGGTGTTAGCTACGCTATCATCTTTAGCAACCTTCTTGTTCCACTTATTGAGAAGATTACAGTACCTAGAGCCTTTGGAATTTCAAAGGAGGTGAAGTCTAATGAATAAATTGGTAAAAGACGCTTTAGTCCTTACCTGTATTACTCTTGTAGCAGGCTTCGCTTTAGGACTTGTATACGAAATCACAAAAGCTCCTATTGAGAAAGCTCATCAGGACGCTATGAAGGAAGCATATTCTTCAGTATTCGCAGATGCAGCTTCATTCGCTGAAATGGAGAATTTTGATTCTTCAGCTGCCACAGATTATGTTAATCAGGCAGGATACGGCACAGAAACAATCGATAATTGTGTAGAGGCACTTGATGCATCAAACAACGTAATCGGATATGTTCTTACAGTTACTACATCTGCTGGTTACGGCGGAAATATTACATTTTCTGTTGGTATCACAAATGATGGTATTATCAATGGCTATTCAATTACAGATATCTCAGAAACAGCTGGTCTTGGTATGAAGGCTAAAGATACAGGTGATGGTTCATTCTCAGCTCAGTTCATTAACAGAGCAGCAGAAATCTTTACAGTTACAAAGACTGGCGCATCTTCATCAAGCGAAGTAGATGCTATTTCAGCTGCCACTGTAACATCACGTGCTATGACAGGTGGTATTAACGCATGTGTCACCTACTTCGAATCTATTGTAGGAGGTGCTTCTAATGAATAAGAACCTAGAAAGAGTTTATAACGGACTTTGGAAGGAGAATCCTACCTTTGTATTAATGCTTGGTATGTGTCCAACACTTGCTGTTACCACATCAGCAATTAATGGTATTGGTATGGGTCTTTCTACAACAGTTGTTCTTGTTTTATCTAACATGCTTATTTCTGCACTTAGAAATATCATTCCAGATAGAGTAAGAATGCCAGCTTTCATCGTTGTAGTTGCATCCTTCGTTACAATTGTTCAGTTTTTGATGGAAGGTTTTACACCTTCATTATATGAATCACTTGGAATTTATATTCCACTTATCGTAGTTAACTGTATCATCTTAGGACGTGCAGAGAGCTACGCTAGCAAGAATCCAGTTATACCTTCAATGTTCGATGGTATTGGTATGGGTCTTGGTTTCACAGTAGGACTTACTCTTATTGGTATTGTTCGTGAAATTCTTGCAAACGGATCTATCTTTGGAGCAGTTATTGCACCTCTTAATGATTATCATATTACATTATTTGGTCTTGCTCCTGGAGCTTTCTTCGTGCTTGGTTGTCTTGTTGCAATCATGAACGTCGTTAGACGTAACATGGAAGCAAAAGGCAAGCCACTTCCAGCAGTGCAAGGATGCTTAGGCGGAGATTGCTCAGGTTGTAGCTTATCAAGTGCATGCACAGGAAAGTCTTTGGTTCACAAGGCTGATGAGGTTCCACCGGTTGATCCTAAGGATGTTGCTAAGCCACAGGCTGTTCCTACAGAAACAAAACAGACTGCAAATGCAAAGAATACAGAAGATGTAGAGAAATCTGGTTCTGATTCTTCATATGCTGACGATATCGCTGGAAAGGAGGAAAAATAATGAGTTACGTAACAAGCTTAATTCTTTTATTAGTAGCTTCAGCTATTGTTAACAACGTTGTTCTTTCTCAGTTCCTTGGTCTTTGCCCATTCCTTGGAGTATCAAAGAGGGTTGAGACAGCAGCAGGTATGGGTGGAGCAGTAATCTTCGTAATTACTATTTCATCATTTGTTACATCACTTATTTATAAGTTTATTTTAGCTCCTACTGGATTTGAATATATGCAGACAATCGTTTTCATTCTTGTTATTGCTGCGCTTGTTCAGTTCGTAGAGATGTTCCTTAAAAAGAGTGTACCTTCACTTTATAAGTCGCTTGGTGTATACCTTCCACTTATCACAATAAACTGTGCAGTGCTTGGTACAGCTATCAATAACGTAACTAAGGAATATGACATTCTCGAATCAGTAATTAACGGTTTTGGTGTTGCACTTGGTTTCACAATTGCAATCGTTATCATGGCTGGTATTAGAGAAAAGATTGAATACAACGATTTTCCACAGGCCTTCAAGGGCTCAGCTATCGTTCTTGTTACAGCAGGACTTATGGCTATGGCTTTCATGGGCTTCGCTGGAGTAATTTAAGGAGGGCTAACAAATGAGTATAACAGGAATTTTACTGGCAGCTGTTATAGTTGGCGCTACCGGTTGTATAATTGGATTTTTCCTTTGCTTTTCATCTGAAAAGTTTAAGGTTGAAGTTGATCCACGTGAAGAGGCTGTTCTTGCAGCACTTCCAGGAAATAACTGTGGTGGTTGTGGATACGCTGGATGTTCCGGCTTGGCTGCAGCTATTGCAAAGGGAGAGGCACCTGTAAATCAGTGCCCAGTTGGTGGAGCACCTGTTGCGGCTCAGATTTCTGAGATTATGGGTGTAGCTGCTGAAGAAGGTGTTCGTAAAGTTGCATTTGTAATGTGTCACGGAACATGTGAGAATGCTACTCAGCTTTACGATTACACAGGCGTCGAGGATTGCCAGGCTATGGCATATGTGCCAGGCGGCGGTCCTAAGGCTTGCTCTTATGGTTGTATGGGCTTCGGCTCATGCGTTAAGGCTTGTCCATTTGACGCTATTCATATTGTTGACGGTGTAGCTTTAGTTGACAAAGAAGCTTGTAAGGCTTGTGGTAAGTGTGTGGCTGTATGTCCAAATCATCTTATCGAGCTTATTCCTTACGATTTTGGTCACGCTGTTCGTTGTCACAATAATGACAAGGGAAAAGATGTTATGAGCGTTTGTAAAGTTGGCTGTATTGGTTGCCACAAGTGCGAAAAGGTCTGTGAAAGCGATGCTATTCATGTTGATGGATTCTTTGCTCACATAGATCAAGATAAATGTACAAGCTGTGGCAAATGTGCAGAAGCTTGTCCAAGAAAGATCATTTTGTAAGGAGGAAATATGCGTAATAGTACAAAGAAAATTTTAGGTGTAACAATCTGTATATTACTTGCATTATTCTGTGGTTTAGCTCCACTCGTAAAGAAAGGAGCTTCTGGTAAGTCTTATGTTGCTAATGCACAAGGCTTTGGAGGTAACATCGAAGTTACAGTATTTGTCGATGGTGACACTATTACAGATATTACTTACGAGGCTCCAGATGAAACACCTTCAGTTGGTGGTGTTGCAATGAGTAACTTAAAGACTCAAATTATTGAAGAGCAGAACAGTAATGTAGACATTATCGCTGGCGCTACATACAGTTCTACAGGTTTCCTTGAGGCTGTAAATGCAGCCCTTAATGAAGCTGGCGTTGTTGCTGATGGTTCTAATGGTACAAAGACTGTTGCCGAGGACTACGAAGGAACTGCTGATATCGTAGTTATCGGTGGTGGTGGAGCTGGTATGACAGCTGCTATCAGTGCTGCAGAGGAAGGAAAGTCAGTTATCCTTCTCGAGAAGAACTCAATCCTTGGTGGTAACACTGCACGTGCAAGTTCTGGTATGAACGCTGCTGAGACTCATTATGAGGAAGAGCAGGGTGTTGAAGATTCAGTTCAGTCATTTATCGATGATACAATGGCAAGTGGTAAGAACATGAACGATCCTGAGCTTGTAAAGGTATTAGCTGAAAATACATCAGGTGCCATCGATTGGCTTGATTCAGAGGGTATCGAATTAAACGGACCTCTTGCAACTATGGGTGGTTTAAGTGCAAACCGTACACATAGACCAGTTGATGCTGACGGAAACATTATTCCAGTTGGTTCTTACCTTGTAGATAAGCTTTCTGCAAGAATGGATGAGCTTGGAATCGAAGTTCATACAAACACAGCTGCTACAGAAATCATTATGGAAGATGGTAAGGCTGCAGGCGTTAAGGCTACAGGCTCATCTGGAAACAATGTTACAATTCATGCCGATGCTGTAATTGTAGCTACAGGTGGTTTCGGTGGTAACATGGATAAGGTTACAGAATATCGTCCTGACTTAGAAGGATACATTTCTACAAACGTTACTACAGCAAGTGGTGATGCAATTGATTTCTTAGGAGATCTTAACGCTGATTTTGTTGATCTTGATCAGATTCAGCTTCATCCTACAGTTGTTCCAACAGATGGTACATTAGTTGGTGAGGCTCTTCGTGGTGATGGTGCTATCCTTGTTAATAAGGAAGGCCACAGATTCTTCAACGAGACAGGTACTCGTGATGAAGTTTCAGCAGCAGAAATCGAGCAGCCTACAGGTAATGTATGGCTTATCGTAAACCAGGATATGTATGAAGGTTCAGCTGTTATTTCTAAGCTTGAAAAGGGTGGATACCTTGTAAATGGTGATACTCTTGATGATCTTGCAAAGGCAATGGAATTTGATGCTGATGCAACTGCAGCTTTAAAAGAAACAGTAGAGACATGGTCTGGTTACGTTGCATCTGGAGTTGATGAAGACTTCGGACGTGAAATCGGTGCTGTAAAGACTGACCTTTCTTCTGGTCCTTACTATGCAGTAAACGTTGGACCTGGTATCCATCACTGTATGGGTGGTGTTAAGATTAACACTTCTGCAGAGGTTATTGATACTGATGGTAATCCAATCGAAGGCTTATATGCTTGCGGTGAGGTTACTGGTGGTATCCACGGCGCTAACCGTCTTGGTGGTAATGCTGTTGCTGATATCGTTGTTTATGGTAGAATCGCAGCTGAAAGCGCAATTGAATACATTGATAAATAAGCATTATTTATATTTATGCTCCTCGTTTATTACGGGGAGCATTTTTTTGTTAACAAAAGTTTAAATATTTGTTAGAATTATCTTTGTTTTTTGAATTAATTCTACTGGAGGAATTTGATGATATTAATTAGAAATCAATTACATATAGCTTTTTTTACAGCAGCTCTTGCAATAACGATATCTATTCTTTTGTTGACTTTACTTAAAAGAAGAACAGAAAAAGCTCAGCACAGATGGTTTTTGTTTTTGCTTTTTATAATTGCGTTTAATTCATTATCTCAAATATTTACAGCATATTTTGAAATAACTTCTTCGGAATCCATATATAATCAATATTTGTTGCTGTTATCACAAAATACATATTTTATATTTCACACAGCATTATGTCCTGCTTTGTATAATTATGTATGTAGTGTAACTGGCAAAAATAGAAGACGAGATTTTATTTCTGGAATGCTTTTACAGGTTCCTTTTTTTATTACAGAAATAATTGCACTGTCAAATCCTTTTACAAATTGGGTGTTCTACTATGATTCCAACAACGTGTTCCATAGAAATACTGGCGAGTACTTCATATATTGGGCGGCAATTTTCTATTTTGTATTAGCATTCTTTGAAATATTGTTTTCATGGAAAGCACTTACTCACAGAAAAAGTGTGGCACTCATCTATTTCTTCTTTATTGTCTTTATCGGTGTATGGATACAATACAAATTTATAAATATTAGATGTGAATTGTTGGCGGAAGCTTTAGGAATGATGGGAGCTATGCTTGCAGTTGAAAATGAGGACGATAGAATCGATGCAGGAACCCGCCTTTATAATAGAAGAGCCTTCCAGATGGATGTTCACAATATGCTTGTTATGAATGAACATTCAACTTTGGTTTTTGTAAAGATTTTAAACGCTAATAAACTTGAAAGAATAGCCCGTTCTTCAAATTATGACTTACTTATTTTATCCTGCGCAGAGTTTTTTAAATCGTTAATTCCTGCTTACCAAATATATCATCCAACCAGAGAGACTTTTGTACTCATATGCAGCAAAAACGAGAGTAGTCTTGTAGAAAAACTTATAACAACCATTGAGAACAGATTTAGTAACATCTGGGAATTAAATGATTCCGCCATTAAGCTTGATGCAAATATTTTTCAAATGTCTATACCTGGCGATTTAAAGAATATTGACGATATTATGTACATTTCTGATTGCATTGTTCCTTCAAGCGTAGCCAACAATAACGCTACAATAGAGTGGATAATGCGTCGTTCTGATATAGAGAAGGCTATCAGAAAGAATATTGCCAACGATGGCTTTGAAGTATACTATCAACCTACTGTTTATATGAAGGATTTTAAACTTCATGGAGCAGAAGCTTTGATTAGAATGAAGGATAAAGAACTTGGTTATATTTCACCTGAGGAATTCATCCCTATTGCAGAACAAATTGGTATGGTTGAACAGATAGATGATTATGTTCTTAGAGAAGTATGCAATTTCATAAAAGAAAACATTCAAACAAATAACATAATTGATTGTATAAATGTAAATCTATCAGTTGTTCAATGTCTTAAGCCTGGTTTCTTTAAACATATTACTAACATAGTAGATGAATACAACATAGATCATTCTATGATAAATTTTGAAATCACTGAAACAGTTGGTGCTGAAGATTATGATATACTTGCAACTGTTGCGCACAAGCTCAAATCAGTTGGTTTTTCAATATCTATGGACGATTACGGAACAGGATATTCCAACATGGAAGGCATTTTCTCATTGGATTTTAATGTTATAAAAATCGATAAGACTTTACTTTGGAATGCTGAAAATCATGAAAGAGGAAGGATTATTCTTAATAATACTGTCAAGATGATTCATGATATAGGCTGTGAGATTTTAGTTGAAGGCGTGGAAACGGAAAAGCATGTCAAAATGTTGCAAGATCTAAATGTAGATTATTTGCAGGGATATTATTTTTCAAAACCAATTCCTAAGGCCCAATTTATTGAATATATGCAAAAATAGTGGTATTATGTACCGGATATTATTTGGGGGAAGAATATGTACGGTGTAGATTTTACAAAAAAGAAAAGAGTTATTGTAAAGGTTGGTTCATCAACCATAACACATGATGCAACTGGAAATATTGATTACACAAAGTTGGAACGACTTGTTCGACAGCTCTGTGATTTGCGTGCTCAAGGCAAGGATGTATGTCTTGTATCTTCAGGTGCGATTGCTGTTGGACGATATGCAATTGGTTTAAAAGAACGTCCTTCAGATTTGGCTACAAAGCAGGCTTGTGCTTCTATTGGCCAGGCTTATCTTATGTCGGTTTATCAAAAGCTTTTTTCTGAGTACAATCAAAGAGCCGGCCAGATTCTTATGACCAAAAAGACAATGACCGATCCAGAATCTAGAGAAAATGCTCGTAATACCTTTGAACAGCTGTTTAATCTAGGGGTTATTCCTGTAGTTAATGAAAATGATACTGTTGCCACTCATGAAATTCAATTTGGTGACAATGATTCATTGTCGGCTATTGTTGCAGCCCTTGTTAACGCTGATGCACTTATTCTTTTATCAGATATAGATGGTCTTTATACTGACAATCCAAACACAAACCCTAATGCTGAGTTTGTGCCAGTTGTAAAGGATATAGACTCTGTTTTTGAGATGGCTTCATCTGATAGTACATCAAATGTTGGCACAGGAGGAATGACTGCAAAGCTTAGAGCAGCACAAATAGCTACATATTCTGGTGCGGATATGGTTATTACAAACGGCACACATATAGGAAATATTCATCGTATTTTCGAAAATAAAGATAAAGGCACACTCTTTACAGCAAATAAAAGAGATGATGTCCATATATTAGATTTGTTAGAGGATTAATTATGATTACAGAGAAAGATATCGCAAGAATTAATGAACTTTACCATAAGCAGAAAGGTGAAGGTCTTACTGATGCTGAAAAAGCAGAGCAGGCTAAGCTTAGAAGAGCTTATATTGATGCAATTAAGGGCAATATCAGAACCCAGCTTAACAATATCGATATCGTAGACGAAGATGGTAAGGTAGAAAACCTTGGCGAAAAATATGGAAGTAAGTCAAACTAGTAATGATATTAGATTAACTTATAAAAGTATTAGAGATGGTATTTCAATTTCAGAAAGAAATCGATTGTCATCCCTTATTAGTGAAAATGTTTTGGCTCTTTTAGAATCTGATTTTAAAGGAGCTAATATTTTTTTATGCTATTATTCATTTGGAAGTGAAGTTAATTTAAAACAGTTATATTCCATTTTATTACAGCAGGGAAAGCATCTATATTTCCCAAAATGTGATAAAAAGAATCATCAGTTATATTTCTATGAAATAGTCGATTTAGAAAAGGATTTTTCTATTGGTTCATACAATATTATGGAACCGAAATCTGACATGAATTTACTTACTGATTTCAATCAGTCAATTATTTCTATAACCCCAGGGTTGATATTCGATAAAAAGCTTAATAGAATTGGTTATGGAGGCGGCTTTTATGATAGATTTTTCGAAAAGCATCCAAAAATAACAAGCATTGCGCCTTGCTTTTCAAAGCAGCTGGCGGAGAATATTCAAATCGAATCCCATGATATACCGATGGATTGTATTGTTACTGAAAACTTGGTTTTGAAAGGAAGTAGATCATGACATTAATTGAGCAGGCAACAAAAGCAAAGGCAGCAAAGTACAAAGTAGCTTTATTATCTACCGAGGCTAAAAACAAAGGGATATTAGCAGTTGCAGATGCCCTTGAGGAAAATAGCGCTGATATTATTAGTGCTAATAAAATCGATATGGCTAACGGTGAGAAAAAGGGATTATCCCAGGGATTGCTAGATCGATTGAAATTAGATGAATCTCGAATTAGCGGGATGGCAGAGGGATTGCGCCAGGTTGTAGAACTGGAGGATCCAATCGGAAAAATCACCGAAGAATGGGATAGACCTAACGGGCTCCATATAGCCAAAAGGCTTGTTCCAATTGGTGTTGTTGGCGTCATTTACGAGGCTCGTCCTAATGTAACTGCCGATGTGTTTGGCTTATGTTTCAAAACTGGCAATGCAACTATCTTAAAAGGTGGTTCGGATGCTCTTGAATCAAACAAGGCTATTGTAAAGATTATCAGGGATACTCTTGTGAAGGAAAATCTTCCAGTTGATGCTATTACATTAATCGAAGATACTACAAGAGAATCTACAAATCAGCTTATGCGAATGAACGGATATGTAGATGTTCTTATTCCTCGTGGAGGAGCTGGCCTTATTAAATCAGTTGTAGAAAATGCTTCTGTCCCAGTAATAGAAACAGGTTCTGGCAACTGCCATATTTACGTTGATTATGATGCAGATATCGATATGGCTATATCTGTTATCGAAAATGCGAAAACACAGAGAATTGGTGTATGCAACGCCTGTGAATCTCTTGTTATACATAAAGATATAGCAGCCAAGCTTCTTCCTGCTCTAAACGCAAAGCTTAGAGAGCACGGCGTACAAATATTTGCCGATGCTGATTCTAAGCAGTATCTTGAGGGTTCTTTTGATGCAACAGAGGAAGATTTTGGTAAGGAATATTTAGATTATATAATTTCAGTTAAGACTGTTTCTTCAGTAGAAGAGGCAATTGAACATATTAATAAATACAATACTGGTCATTCAGAATCGATCATTACTAATGACGAAGCTAATGCTAATATGTTCTTGAATGGCATTGATGCATCTTGTGTTTATGTTAATGCTTCAACCAGATTTACAGATGGATTTGAGTTTGGGTTCGGAGCAGAAATAGGAATTAGCACACAAAAACTTCATGCAAGAGGCCCTATGGGACTTTTAGCATTAACAAGTTATAAATATACAATCCGTGGTAACGGACAAATTAGAAAATAGTTAGGAATTAAAATGAGTATTACAGATTTATTAAACAATGCTCCAACAGAGGAGCCAGAACGCCAATATTATTTCATTAAGGAGGCTGCAAAAATTGTAGCTAAAAGAGAAGAAGAGCTTGGAAGAAAGCTTACTTGCTGTGTTGTTACATTTGGTTGCCAGATGAACGCAAGAGATTCTGAGAAGCTTCTTGGTGTTCTTAAGGAAATTGGTTATGAAGAAACAACAGATGAGAATGCTGATTTTGTAATCTACAATACATGTACTGTTAGAGAGAACGCAAATAATAAAGTTTACGGTCATCTTGGTATTCTTCACGGTTACAAGAAAAAGAATAAGAATATGATGATTGGTCTCTGCGGTTGTATGATGCAGGAGCCTACTGTTATCGAACACTTGCAGAACAACTACAAATTTGTAGATTTAATCTTTGGAACACACAACCTTTACAAGTTTGCAGAGCTATTTACAACAGCATTACTCAATAAAAAAGGAATGATTATTGATATTTGGAAGGATACCGACAAAATCGTAGAGAATCTTCCAATTTCTAGAAAATTCCCATTCAAATCTGGTGTAAATATCAGTTTCGGATGTAATAATTTCTGTACATATTGCATCGTACCTTATGTTAGAGGAAGAGAACGTTCTAGAAAGCCAGAAGATATCGTTAACGAAATTAAATCATTGGTAGCAGATGGCGTAGTTGAAATTATGCTTCTTGGTCAAAATGTTAACTCATACGGCGTAGGCCTTGAAGAAAAGGTTACTTTTGCAGAGCTACTTAAAATGGTAAATGATATCGAGGGACTTGAGCGAATTCGTTTTATGACTCCTCATCCAAAGGATCTTTCAGATGACCTTATTGAGGCAATGGCTACACTTCCAAAGGTATGCAAGCACATGCATTTACCTCTTCAGTCTGGAAGTAGCGAAATCCTTAAGAAAATGAACAGACGTTACACAAAGGAGCATTATCTCGGCTTAGTAGAAAAGCTTAGAGCTCGTATCCCTGATGTAGCGATTACTACAGATATTATCGTTGGTTTCCCTGGTGAAACAGAGGAAGATTTCCTTGAGACAATGGATGTAGTAGATAAGGTTCACTATGATAGCGCCTTCACATTCATTTATTCTAAGCGTACTGGAACTCCAGCAGCTACTATGGATAATCAGGTTCCTGAAGACGTAATCAAGGATAGATTTGATAGATTACTTGCCTTAGTACAAAAGCATGGACACGAAAAAGTAAAATCCCTTGAAGGAACTGTTCAAAAGGTGCTTGTTGAAGAAGTAAATGAACAGGATTCATCATTGGTATCAGGCAAGCTTGAAAACAATACAACAGTACATTTCCCAGGAGATGCATCTTTGATTGGAAAAATCGTTGAGGTTAAGTTAAACTGTTGTAAAGGATTTTATTTTATTGGGGAGAAAATATGATATCATTCATTCGAGGCACACTTACTGATATTGATGGCAACGTCATTATCGTTGACAATAATGGAATAGGTTATGGTGTTAATTCTTCAATGAATACAATTGGCAGTCTTCCTGCTATTGGTTCAGAAATCAAGCTTAACACCAAGCTGATTCCAAAAGAGGATTCTCTTACTTTATATGGATTCTATGACAAGGAGGAGCTTAAGATGTTTGAGCTTCTTCTTTCTGTCAGCGGAATTGGGCCTAAGGGAGCTCTTGCAATCCTTAGTTCCATGACCGTTTCAGACATTCGTTTTGCTGTAGCAGGAGGCGATTCCAAGGCCTTTGCTAAAGTTCCTGGAGTAGGAAAGAAAACAGCAGAAAGAGCAATAATCGATTTAAAGGATAAAGTTGATATTGTAGATGCATTCGAAGGTAAGCTTTCAGCAGGCCAGACAAAGATTGCCACCACTTCAACTGTAAAAGAAGAAGTACTAGAGGCACTTGTAGCACTTGGTTATTCTCCAAGCAATGCTGCTAGAGCTTTAGACAAGATGACAATTACAGATTCTACAACCACTGAACAGTTGCTTTCTGATACACTAAAACAAATGTCATTTATTTAAGGGTGAGAATATATGCTTTCAAACAAACAAATAACATCTACAATTGCATCTCACGAGGATTTAGTTACAGATAACGCTCTTAGACCAAAGAGCTTTGATGGCTACATTGGTCAGAATAAAGTCAAAGAGAACATGCAAATCTATATCGAGGCTGCAAAAAAGCGTGGCGAGGCACTGGATCATGTGCTTTTATATGGACCTCCAGGTCTTGGCAAAACCACTCTTGCAGGGATTGTAGCTTCCGAGATGAACTCAAATATTAAAGTTACATCAGGCCCTGCGATTACCATACCAGGTGAAATAGTAGCTGTTCTTATGACTTTAAAAGATGGTGATGTATTATTTATCGATGAAATTCATCGTCTTTCAAAGCCGGTAGAAGAGACTCTGTATTCTGCAATGGAGGATTTCGCCGTAGATATTGTTATGGGCAAAGATACAACAGCTCGTTCAATCCATACAAAGCTTCCTCGTTTTACACTTATTGGAGCAACCACAAGACCAGGTCTTTTATCAGCTCCACTTCGTGATAGATTCGGAATAATCGGCCATATGGATTATTACACTCCAGAGGAGCTATCAACAATCGTCACAGCTTCTGCTGGAAAGCTGGATGCTCCTATAGATTATGAAGGAGCTTACCAAATAGCTCTTAGATCAAGAGGAACCCCTCGTTTGGCAAACAGGTATTTAAAACGAGTGCGAGATTACGCTGAAGTTAAATTTGATGGTGTTATCACAAAGGATGTAGCTGCCGCCACACTAGATTCTTTAGAGGTTGACACATTAGGATTAGATAATAACGACAGAAACATATTGCTTGCAATAATCGAGCGTTTTAACGGAGGTCCAGTTGGCCTGGACAATCTTGCTGCCACAGTAGGAGAGGACTCAGGAACAATTGAGGATGTTTACGAGCCATATCTTCTCCAAAACGGCTTAATTATCCGCACTCCAAAGGGACGAGTTGCAACAAAAGAAGCATACGAACATTTTCACATGCCAATTCCAGAAAATGTAATGTGAAATCTTGTTTTTATGCAAAATAATATATATAATTATAATTGATTTTCTACAGGGAGGATGCGGTATATGGTTTCCGAGAAGAGCGCAAAAGTGCTTATAGGCGGAAAAGTTTATACGTTGAGCGGTTACGAAGAGGAGGAATATCTTCAAAAGGTTGCCAACTACATAAATTCAAAGCTTGACGAGTTTAATTCAATAGACGATTACAAGCGTATTTCTGCTGATTTAAAGGCTACTTTGCTTGAGCTAAATATTGCTGACGATTACTTCAAGGCGAAGACCCAGGTTGAATCCCTTGAATCTGATTTAGATATTCGTGATAAAGAAATTTACAATCTCAAACACGATTTAATATCAGCACAGCTTAAGACAGAGACTTTAGAAGAAACAATTACAAAGCTTGAAAGGGAGAACAAGGAGCTTCTTCTTCACAAGACAAAGCTTGAGGCTTCCCTAGAGGATGCTCTTCTAGGTTCTATTTCAGATGTATAATAATTGGGTCCCTTGATGGGGCCCTTATTTTATGAGGATATCTATGAATAAATTAGAATTACTTTCGCCAGCAGGCGATTTACAAATATTTAAAGCTGCTATCAATTCAGGAGCTGATGCAGTGTATTTTGGTGGAGATTTATTTGGCGCCAGAGCTTATGCTAAAAACTTCTCAATCGAAGATGCCAAAGAGGCTATTAAATATGCTCATTTACACGGTGCAAAGGCTTATCTTACTGTAAATACTTTGCTTAAAAATCTTGAAATTGAAGGCAAGTTGTACGAATACCTAAAAGCATACGTGGAAAATGGAGTAGACGCATTTATCGTTCAGGATTTTGGCGTATTTAATTTCATAAGAACCTATTTCCCGGATACTCATATTCATGTGAGCACTCAGGCTAGCCTTTGTACCGAATATGGTGCCAAGTTTTTTGAGAATTTAGGCGCATCTCGTATTGTTACAGCTCGCGAGATATCTATCAATGAAATTAGTAGAATCCATAGTGCTTGCCCTGATTTGGAAATCGAGTCTTTTGTGCACGGTGCTCTTTGCGTTTGCTATTCTGGACAGTGCTTGATGTCGTCAATTTTAGGTGGAAGATCTGGCAACAGAGGAAGATGTGCTCAACCTTGTAGACTTCCATACGAAGCTTTTGATGATAAAAATAATAAGCTTAACAAAAAAGGAAATTACATCCTTAGCCCTAAGGATTTTTGTACTATAAAGTATCTTCCTGAAATGATTGAAGCAGGTGTAATGTCTTTTAAAATCGAAGGAAGAATGAAGCAGATAGACTATGCAACAGGAGTTTTATCTGTATATAGACATTATATAGACCAGTATTTATACAAGGGTGCTGCTAATTATTCTGTATCAGATGAGGACATAACACGTCTTTTAAATTCAGGAAACAGAAGCGGATTTACAAATTTATATTTGCATTCCCACAATGGCCCTGAAATGATGACTTTCGAGGCCCCATCCCATACAAAAGCAGAATCTTCTAATGCAGAAATTTCAGAAAGAAAAATAAAAGTTAACTGCAAGGTTAGCGCAAATCTAGGAAAAGAGCTTCAGGTTACTTTCACGGATGATAACGGAAATGAAGGTAAATTTACAGGAAGTGTTATTGAAAAAGCTCAAAATAGAGCCACTAGCAAAGAAGATATCGTAAAAGCGATATCTGGTCTGGGAAATACATCATTTGAAATTGATAAATTAAACATTGATTATGATGATGATATTTTCTTGCCTGTTTCGGCTTTAAAGACCGCCAGAAGAGAAGCCATTGCAAAGCTTACTACTGTATTATCTACTGAGAAGAATAAAATAGTGGTTCCATTCGAGGAATTAAAGGTTCAAAGAAATATTCAGGCTTCACCAAAGGCTTTCATCACATTGCTAAAAGAAGAGCAGATTAAAGCATTGAAAAACTTTGATTTTATTGATGCTATTGCGGTTCCATCCCATTTATTCGAGACTGCAAAACAATATTTCTCTGGCAAAGTATATATTTACCTGCCAGCAGTGTTTAGAAGCAGCAAAATCAAGTCTTTAGATATAGATGATAGAGCAGACGGTGTAATAGCAGCAAGCTACGATGAGCTAGGTTATTTATCTAGTATTAAATATCCTCAGGAAAAAGTAATACTGGACCACAGGTTATATACTTTCAACAACCGAAGCGTTAAATCATTCGAAAAGCTTGGATTCAATAATAGCTGTATTCCTTATGAGCTTTCATTAAAGGAATTAAAGCACAGAGATAATCATAATTCTCAGATGATAATTTACAGCCGTATTCCTATGATGATTACAGCTAATTGCACTGTAAAGAACACTATCGGATGTAAAAAGGCTAACAGCCAGATTACGCTAGTAGACCGAAAAAATGAAAGCTTCATTGTAGCATGTGACTGTAATAATTGTTACAACACTATCTACAACAGTAAGAGATATATGGCATTTGATTTAAAGGATGAATTGCTATCTCTCGGTGTTAAAGAATTCAGATTAGATTTTACTGTTGAATCTGAATCAGAGACCGAAGAAATACTTAATCTTTATAAAGATGTATTTATCAAGAATCAACCTTTTAAATTCAAAGAAGACTTTACTAAAGGACATTTAAAAAGAGGAGTAGAATAACGTTGGTTAGCGTTCTGATAACTTTTTCCAGAATTACAATTTTAATCTTTGTAATGGTGTTTACACTATTAGATGTTATACAGATGTTTGAGGCAAAAATCGGTGAAGATTTATCGGGGATTTTTTCTACTATTCAATCTATCATGGTGGTCTGTTTTCTGATAAACGGCTCCATCATTTTATACTATGTAAAAGAAGACCCTAGAATTATTCTTTTGACTATCTTTCAGCTAGTTTTATTTATTACAATAGGCATATCAATGACCAAGCTAAACTACGGCAAATCTGGAGCTCTCTTAAATAATATGTTGATGCTTCTAAGCTTTAGTTTTATTGCGTTAGAAAGACTTGATATGAGTAGGGCAACCAGACAGTTTGTATTTGCCATTGCATCTGCCGGATTTGCTATTTTAGCTATGCTTGTACTTAAAAACATCAAGCATATCAATCGAAAACTATTTATTTTTGCCCTTGTTGGTATAGCGCTTCTTTTAATAGTGCATTTCACAGGAAAGGTGGAGTATGGCGCAAAGCTATCCCTTTCGTTTGGAAGCATAAGCATACAGCCTAGTGAATTTGTTAAGCTTACTTATCTGTTCTTTATCAGCGGTTGCATAGTCACTTACAAAGATATGCGTGGCTTTCTGTTTTCTACAATAGGAGCTGCATTACATGTTTTGGTATTAGTTTTTTCGAAAGATTTAGGAACAGCTATGATATTTCTTGTTGCCTATGTTTTTATCATTTTCATAGCTTACAAGAATTATATTGTTTTATCGTTGGAATTTATTGTAGCTTTTGCAGGCGGAATATTCGCATACAATAGATTTCCTCATATACAATCTAGATTTATTGCATGGTCTGACCCATTATCAGTTATCGATGATAAAGGATATCAAATTACACAGTCATTATTCGCAATTGGATCTGGAGGATGGTTCGGCTCCGGACTCACAAATGGTCAGCCAAATAAGATACCGGTTGTTACCAAGGACTTCATATTTGCAGCTATTTCAGAGGAATTAGGGGCAGTTGTAGCTATATGCTTAATAGTTATTGTAATGTGCACCAGCATTATGCTTTTTAATAGAGCTTTTGCATGTTCTAATAGCTTTTATATGTTGGTTATCAATGGAATCGCAATTATTTTTTCGATTCAAGCTATATTAAATATTGGTGGCGTAATCAAATTCATACCATCCACAGGTGTCACCTTACCTTTTATCAGCTATGGTGGCAGTTCTTTACTTTCAATGTTTATTTGTTTCTACATCGCACAGTGTTCTGATGAATTAATTTATATAAACAAAGGCAGAAGACGTTATGACTAAAAAGAAGACTACTAAGAAAGCAATTCGAAAAGAAATATATGTTATAGCAATTATGTTTGCCATGGTTTTTATTGCTATGATTGTCTACCTTTCTTATTACGTGAAAGAAGGAGCAAAAGATTTCATATATAATTCTTATAATTCAAGATTTTCTGCTTTTTCAGATGATGTAACCAGAGGTAGCATATATACCGCAGACGGGCATATTATAGCCAAAACAAGCTACGATGATTCCAAGCAGGAAATACGTGTATATCCAGACGAAAGGCTATTTAGCCATGCTGTAGGATATGTGGATCAGGGAATGGCTGGGCTAGAAGCCTATTATTCATTCGATTTGCTGAAGAGCCACATTTCACTTAAAGATCAGATTAACAATAATCTCAGCGGCAAGAAAAGCCCTGGAGACGATTTATACACTACATTTGATTATGAAACTCAGTTAGCTGCTTACGAAGGTATGGGAATGTACGACGGGGCAGTAATAGCAATCGAACCATCTACAGGAAAAGTTATTGCCATGGTATCCAAACCTGATTACGATCCAAACACAATTGCAACATACTGGGATGACATCAATAGTGAATCAAACAGCAAATCAGTTCTGTTAAACAGAGCCACACAAGGAGCGTATCCACCAGGCTCGACATTTAAAATTGTCACCACCATTGCCTATTTAAGAGCAAATAATGGTAATTCTGATTTTAGCTTTAATTGTAAGGGTTCCCTTAAAGTAGGGGATTATACAATTCATTGTAGTAGTAATGAATCTCACGGTTCAGAAAATCTATTAAAAGCATTTTCCAACTCCTGCAATAGTGCCTATGCATATATGGGAATCAATCTTGATAAAGATGAGTTCACTGAAACGGCAGAGGAATTATTATTTAACGATACATTGCCTACTCAGATTGAAGCTACTAAAGCATCCAATTTTTCTCTTGCAAATAGTGACAATAAGCTTGTCGGTCAAACATCCATAGGTCAGGGTAACACCACAGTTTCACCACTTCACATGTGCATGCTTGTTTCTGCAATTGCAAACGACGGTGAGTTGATGGAACCATATTACGCTGATAAACTGGTAAGCGCCGAAGGCGATATTGTTAGTCAGACAGATGAAAAGAGTTACGGACAAATTATGTCCGATTCTGAGGTAGATTTACTTAATGAATACATGGAAGCTGTTGTAATGGATGGAACTGCTGATAGCGTAGATTTTGGCGATTTAAAAGTATACGGCAAAACTGGAACAGCAGAGTATACAACAAATAAAAGTATGACCCATTCCTGGTTCGTTGGATACGCGATAGATAATACTGGAAAAGAACTGGCTATTGCTGTTATAATGGAGGGAGCAGGATATGGAAGTAAGCATGCAGCGCCATTGGCAGCAAAGGTTTTTAATGCATATTTCCAGTAACACTCTATATTTAAAAAATAAAATCAAGATATAGTGAAAAAATCATTGCAATTTACAATTTGCTTTGCTATAATTCGTTTGTTGCGTTTAGTCAATGCAATTTGTTTTTGAAATAAATTACAAGGAGGTGCAATCATGGCAAAATGTGCAGTTTGTGGAAAAGGCGCTCATTTCGGTAACAATGTGAGCCATTCTCATAGAAGATCCAATCATATGTGGAAGTCTAATGTGAAGTCCGTTAAGTGTAATGTGAATGGAACACCTAAGAAGTTATATGTATGTACTTCTTGTTTACGTTCTGGCAAGGTTGAGCGTGCTTAATCTTACACACGATATTGAAAGTCACTCGGAAGGGTGGCTTTTATTTTTTGTTTTAGGCATTAATCCTTACTTTCATTTTTAGTAAACATAGTATATAATGTTCTCATCATGAGTAAATATGCGAATTTGGAGGTAATTTTATGCAAGGTCAAATGGAAACAGAGCTTGGTAAGATTGTTATAGACACAGATGTTATTGCTACTTATGCCGGTTCAGTTGCAGTAGAGTGCTTCGGCATTGTAGGCATGGCTGCTGTCAATATGAAAGATGGCTTGGTTAAGCTTCTCAAGAAAGATTATTTAAATCACGGAATTAGTGTCAATATCAATGAGGACAACACAATTTCGTTAGATTTTCATGTTATTGTTTCATATGGTGTTAGCGTTGCTGCAGTAGCAGAAAACCTCATCGAAACAGTAAAATATAAAGTTTCGTCTTTTACTGGTTTAACTGTTGATACAATCAATATCTACGTTGAAGGCGTAAGAGTTATTGACTAAGGAGGATTTATACGTGGAGATTCAAACTATCGATGCGTCTTTATTATCAAAGATGTTCCTTTCGGGCGCAAAAAATCTTGAATCTAAAAAGGAATGGATTAACGAATTAAACGTTTTCCCAGTTCCTGATGGTGATACAGGTACAAACATGACTATGACTATCATGTCTGCAGCAAATGCTGTAATGGAACTTCAGAATCCAGACATGAAGACATTGTCTAAGGCTATTTCATCTGGCTCACTTAGAGGCGCTAGAGGTAATTCAGGTGTTATTTTGTCTCAGCTTTTCCGTGGTTTTACAAAGGTTATTTCAAGCCACGACGAAGTTGATATTCCACTTTTAAATGAAGCCTTTGAAAAGGCTGTTCAGACTGCTTACAAGGCAGTTATGCAACCAAAGGAAGGTACAATTCTTACAGTTGCCCGTGCTGCTGCTGACAAGGCTGCAGAGATGGCTACAAAGACAGACAATATCGTAGAATTTGCTGAAGCTGTTATCGCAGAAGCAGAGGATACACTTGCAAGAACTCCAGATATGCTTCCAGTTTTGAAGCAGGCTGGTGTTGTAGATTCAGGTGGACAGGGTCTTGTTCAGGTTCTTAAGGGAGCTTACGATGCCCTTATTGGTAAGGAAGTTGATTACACAACAGAAGCTGTAGAGGCTCCAAAGGCTAAGCCAGCTATTTCTAAGTATGCTGTTGAATTCGTTATCGAATCTGAGAAGCCACTTGCTTCATACCAGATCAAAGAATTAAGAGCAAAATTAGAGAAGTTAGCATCAGGAAAGGTTTCTGATCTTACAATCACAGAGACAAATTCTGATGAAGTAGTATTCTCTAGTGAAAAAGAAGATGTTAAAGAAGAAGCTCCAAAGTTTACAGAGCCTGCAAAGGAAATGGGATTCGTTTCAATTGCTACAGGTGATGGTCTTACATCTATCTTTACAGAGCTTGGTTGTGACTATATGATTCCAGGTGGTCAGACAATGAACCCTTCTACAGACGATATTCTTTCAGCTGTAGAAAAGGTTAATGCAAAGACTGTATTTGTTTTACCAAACAATAAAAATATCATTCTTGCAGCAAATCAGGCAGCTGCTATTTGTGAGGATAAAAAGATTATCGTTATCCCTACAAAGACAATTCCTCAGGGAATTACAGCTCTTATTTCATTCGCTGCAGACGCTAGCGTTGAAGATAACCAGGCAGCAATGACAGAAGAAATTTCTAATGTTAAGACTGGTCAGGTTACATACGCTGTTCGTGATACAGTTATTGATGATAAGGAAATCAGAAAAGATGACTGGATGGGTATGGGCGATTCAGGCCTCCTTTCAGTAAATGCTGATATTTCAACTGCATTCCTCGAGATGATCGACGAGATGGTTTCTGATGATTCCGCTGTAGTTTCTATCTACTGGGGTGAAGGTTCAAATCAGGATGATGCTCAGGCACTTGGCGACAAGGTCCTTGAGAAGTATCCAGATCTTGAAGTTGAAATTTCAGAAGGCGGACAGGCTGTTTACGCATATATCGTTTCAGTGGAGTAATATTATGGAGTTGTTATCACCGATTGACACTATTAAGGGCGTTGGAGAGAAGACAACTAAATTATTAAACAAGTTAGGAGTATATACCATAGAGGATATACTCCTTTTTTTTCCGCGTACCTATTTAATTTATCCTGAAGTATCTATACCAAACAAAGATAACGTCAATTCACTTGTTAGTATAGCTGGGCGCATCAAGACAAGCCCAAAGATATTTAGAACAAGAAACAAACTGGATGTATTATCAGCAACAGCATATGTGGATGATACGGCAGTTGATTTAGCCTGGTTTAATTCAAATTATATTAAATCCAGCCTGGAACCAGGCAAAATATATGTATTCTACGGAAGGCTATTATTTGACAAGGGGCGATACAAGATTACACAGCCTTTAATATTTGAAAGAGATAAATATGAGGAAATCCGCAAGCAAATACAGTCTATTTATCATTTAACTAAAGGCCTAAGCAACAATCTTGTATTAAAATCAGTTAAAAGTGGATTTGAGCACTGTAACATTCCAGAAAACAGGTTGCCTGAGGATATAGAATCCAAAAATGATTTTATGTCATATAAGGATGCAATTTACGCCTATCATTTTCCTAAGGATTTTGATGAGCTGGTAAAAGCACGCCGTCGCCTTGCTTATGAAGAAATGTTTTTCTTTATACTTAATTCCCGTTTACAGGAAGAAAAGGGCGTTTCATATCCGAATACATTCAATATCACACATCATCAGGAAACAGACGATTTTAGAAACTCATTACCTTTCGCTTTAACAAATGATCAATTAAAGGTTATTAATGACATTTCTAGTGATTTAACAGGAGAATACATTACTCAAAGATTAATTCAAGGTGATGTAGGAAGTGGTAAAACCATCGTTGCCTTTCTGGCTATGTTGGATGTTGCATTATCTGGATATCAGGCAGCAATCATGGCGCCTACAGAAGTTCTTGCAAAGCAGCACTATGAAAACTTCAAAAAATGGGTTGATGATGCTGGATTAGATATTCCAGTAGCTTTATTTACAGGCTCTATGAAGGTTTCTGAAAAGAAAGCTATGCAAAAGCTTGTAGATGAAAATGAGCAATGCTTAATCATTGGCACTCATGCCTTGATTTCAGAAGGCCGAACTTTTGGAGAATTGGCATTAGTAATCACCGATGAACAGCATAGATTTGGCGTACAGCAACGAGATAAGCTTTCCTCAAAGGGAAATCATCCTCATATTGTTGTCATGTCAGCAACCCCAATTCCTAGAACCTTGGCTATGATTCTCTATGGAAATATGCATGTTTCTGCAATCAAGGAGCTTCCAGCTAATCGATTACCTATAAAAACATGTGTAATTAAAGAAAGTATGCGAGCAACCGCTTACAAATTTGTTTCCGATGAAATAGCAAAAGGACATCAGGTATATATAATTTGTCCACTTGTTGAGGCATCAGAAACAACTGAAGCGCAAAACGTTACGGATTACAGCAAGAAACTAAAAGAGCACTTTAAAGATAAATATCAGATTGGTGTATTACATGGAAAAATGAAGCCTGCAGAAAAAAATCAGGTAATGGATGATTTTGCTAATCATAAAACTGATATATTGGTTTCTACAACTGTTGTAGAGGTAGGTGTAAATGTTCCAAACGCAACAGTCATGATGATTGAAAACGCTAATAGATTTGGTCTTGCGGCTCTTCATCAATTACGAGGGCGAGTTGGTAGAGGCGACGCTCAAAGCTACTGTATTTTGATGAATTCAAGCTCTGATAATCATGAATCAGAACGTTTAAATATAATGCTTAAATCAAACGATGGTTTCTATATCGCTAAAGAAGATTTGAAATTACGTGGTCCAGGCGATATGTTTGGAGTTCGTCAAAGTGGCGAATTCAGCTTTAAGGTTGCCGATATTTATCAAGATGCTGATGAGCTTGAGATGGCTTCATCTGATGTAGATGAGATATTAAAAAAGGACCCTGAACTGGAAAAACATCCAGCTCTAAGGTCCACATTAAACTCATTCTTGGCTAATCAATTTTACGTGCTCTAAGGTAGGAGTAGCCATAAGAGAGTAATTAGTGTAATAAACTACAAAGCCTGCTACAGCACTAGCGGGCTTTTTTACGTTCTTCTTTTGCAAGTAATCAATCTCAACTTTTTGAGAATCACGACCAGAAGAATAGTAAGCGGCCAACTCTGCAGCATATTCATAGGTACTGTCTGGTAATTCCTTACCATTTGTTTTAACAATTACATGACTGCCATGTATCTTTTTTGTATGGAACCACCAATCATTTCCTGTAGCAAATTTAAAAGTAAGTTCATCGTTCTGGTAGTTGTTTTTACCAACATAAATATCGAACCCATTATCATCAACAAAATGTAATGGTTTGCTTTTCTTGATTTTTTCTTTTTTATTACCAGAATGTTTTTTAATGAATCCGTGATCAGATAATTCGCGTCGAATTTCAGCTAAATCATTTTCATTTTCGGCGATATTCAAAGCAGCCTCGATAGATTGCAGTAATTCCAATTCCTGCTTTGACTGTTCAATATAAATGTTGAGAGCTTCTGCTGTTCTTTTTAACTTTGCATATTTATCAAAATATTTCTTGGCATTTTCGGTAGCAGACAAATCAGGATCAAGAGGTATTGTCAATTCCTTGTTGTCATAGTAATTAATAACCGTTATGGATTTATCCTTTGGCTTTGCTTCGTAGCCGTAGGTGTGAAGCATTTCGCCGTAGATCTTGTATTTATCGCGTTTTTCTGTATCCTTTTGCTGTTTTAATTGCAAATCAAGCTTCTTAGAAGCACGCTCTATGTGATTTGTAATAATCTTACGTAAATCAGAGGATTTCTGACGAATGTTTGTGTATTGATTACGCTTAGCATAAAACTCAATTAATACTTCAGACATTGTCTGGAAAGATTTTGCTTCCATATCCTGATACATTGTAAGGTTAACAGGCGCATATTCAATTGGCTTGCCATTTGCTCCATCTACAATGATATTGTAAGAGTAGTTATCATTTCTAATATCATCCATCAAGCCGGTAAAGCTATTCCAAAGCTTATCTTTGTGTTCGTCAAAAAGAGAAGCGCAGCTTGCATCAGAATCTATTCCCGCTCTGAAACAAATTTCATTGGCAATTGTAGGGCTTATACCAATATATGATGACATAAGTGCTCTAAACACGGATTCGCTTCGTTTAAGAACTGTATTCTTAAAGGAATCCTCTGATGACTCCAAAGGATTCGTTTTGCCTTCCTGGGTTGGAATAAAGTAGTCTCGACCAGGCAAAACTTCTCTTACAGAACTAACTGAAGATGGAATATGCTTTATGGAATCCAAAATCATATTATCTTCGTTGCAAAAGATTATGTTAGAATGCTTACCCATAATCTCAATATAAAGATATTTGTATGTAATATCACCCATTTCATTTAAATGCTGGATTTTAAAGCGAACGGCGCGTTCCATTCCCATTTGAGAAATTTCAATAATTCTTCCTGCGCCTATATGCTTTCTAAGCAACATACAAAATCCTGGAGCTTGGGCTGGTGCAGTTTTATTTTCATCTGTGATATACATAAATGGAAGAGAAGCGTTTGCTGATATTAACAATCGTTTGTTTCCATTTTGAGTATTTATAGTAATCAATAATTCCTCTTTTTCAGGCTGAGAAATTTTATTGATTTTTCCATTCAAAAATGTCTCGTTAAATTCATGTACTAATGCATGAATAGAAATACCATCTAATGCCATTTTCTTGTCCTTTCAAAGTACTAGTACTTCATCCTTTATTGTTGACTATCATGATACATTTAATTATAATTAATTACAACTGTGTACACTTCAGAGTAATGTAATTTTTATTATAAAATTCTAAGGAGAGACATCTTCACATGGTACGTAGTATGACTGGATACGGCAAGGGCTTTGCTGAAAATTCTGATGCCCGTGTCACAATAGAAATGAAGTCTGTTAATCACAGATATCTTGATTTAAATATCAAACTCCCAAAGAAACTTAATTTTTTAGAGAGTGTAGTTCGCAACAAAATTGGCGAAAGTATATTTAGAGGAAAGGTAGATGTTTACATCACTTTACTCGAGCATTCTGATGCCTGCTATCAGGTATCTATCAACGATGCTATGGCAGCTAAATACTATGAATCTATTTCTGCTATGGCTGAAAAGCTCGGTGTCGACAACGATATGAAGGCTAGCAGCATTGTTCGTCTTCCAGATGTTATTGAGCTTACAGAAAATGATGCTGATGAAGATAGCCTGAAGGAATTGGTGCTTTCAGCTCTTTCAGATTGCATCGATCAATTCGTAGAGTCAAGAATAGCAGAGGGCCAGCGTTTAGAATCTGATTTAGTTTCTAAGATGGATGACATGCTTATTCTCGTTGACAAGCTTGAAAAACGTAGTCCACAGATTATCGAAGAATACAAAGCTCGTCTTACTTCAAAGATTCAAGAGCTTCTTGATGATACTAAAATCGACGAGGCACGTATCGCTCAGGAAGTCACAATGTACGCAGATAAGATTTGTATCGATGAAGAAATGGTTCGTTTAAAGAGTCATGTAGCAGAAACAAGATCTGTATTTGATTTAGATAAGGAAGTTGGTAGAAAGCTTGATTTCCTTGCCCAAGAACTTAATCGTGAAGCAAATACCATTCTTTCAAAATCAACAGATGTTGAAATTGCTGATATCGGTATCACTCTTAAAACACTTATCGAAAAGGTTAGGGAGCAAATCCAAAATATAGAATAATATGGCTTTTATAAATATAGGTTTTGGAAACATTATTAATAGCAATAAAATTGTATCGATGATCACCTCCGATTCGGCACCTTCAAAGCGTATAGTTGCCAATGCAAAAGAAAAAGGCAACATAATTGACGCAACACAGGGGCGTCGCACTAGATGTGTGATAATATGCGATGAGTATGTGGTTTTATCTGCACTTATGCCAGATACAATAGCAAATAGAATTAGCGATAATTCATTTAAGGAGGAGATAGACAATGATTAGTGATAAAGGTCTTGTAATTGTTCTTTCAGGCTTTTCAGGAGCTGGTAAAGGAACAATCATGAAGCATTTGCTTGAGGCACATCCTAATGATTACAATCTTTCAATTTCCGCTACAACACGTGATATTCGTGCAGGAGAGAAGGATGGAAGAGAATACTTCTTTAAAACAAGAGAAGAATTCGACAAAATGATAGAAAATGACGAGTTACTTGAGTATGCAACTTTCAATGGTAACTCATACGGAACACCTCGTGCTTACGTTGAGCAGTTAATCGAGCGTAAAAAGGATGTTATCCTTGAAATAGAAATCCAGGGTGCACTTCAGGTTAAGAAAATGTTCCCTGATGCACTTTTACTTTTCACAATGCCACCATCAGCCAAGGAGCTTGAAAACAGACTTGTTGGCAGAGGCACAGAAACAGATGAAGTAATCAAAGAGAGATTAGCAATTTCATGCAAGGAATCTCAAAACATGGACAAGTATGATTACCTGATTGTAAACGATTCATTGGAAAAAGCTGTAGATCAGGTTCATAATATAATTCAGGCTGAACATTATAGAGTAGAAAGAAATCATTCAGCTATTAAAGAAATGCAAGAAGAATTAAAGATATTTGAAAGGAGTAATTAATTATGATACATCCATCTTATGTTGAACTTATGGAAAAGGTAAATGAAAATGTTGAGGTTGGAGAGGAGCCAGTTGTAAACAGTCGTTACACAATCGTTGCTGCTACAGCAAAGCGTGCTCGTCAGATTATCGACGGAGCTGAGCCACTCATCAACTGCCAGAAGGGTGAAAAGCCACTTTCAATCGCTGTTAATGAGCTTAACGAAGGCGCTATTAAAATTATTAATGAGGATGCAAACAACTAACCTATGAATGTATTATTTGTTTCATTAGGCTGCGATAAAAACCTTGTTGATTCGGAGCATATGCTTGGTGATCTTATTGACCACGATTTCACAATTTGTGACAACGAGGAAGACGCAGATATCATTGTTGTTAATACATGTTCTTTTATCGCTGATGCAATGGAGGAAAGTATCCAGACTATCATCGATTTAGGAGCATATAAGGAGTCAGGCAAGCTTAAGGGACTTATTGTTTCTGGGTGTCTGGCTCAGCGTTTTACTGAGGATATTCTTGAAGAACTTCCTGAGGTTGACGCCATCATCGGAACCAATTCCTATGATGAATTAGTTAATGCAATCAATATAGTCTTAGAAAAGAACGGTGAAAAGCCTGTTTTCAAGAAAGAATTAAAAGGGCTTCCTAAGGATGGCCGAAGAGTTCTTACAACAGGTGGTCACTATGCGTACCTTAAGATTGCTGAAGGCTGCAACAAACGCTGCACCTACTGTATAATTCCATTCTTACGCGGCGATTATCGCTCTGTACCTATGGAAAAGCTTTTGGCAGAAGCAAAACAGTTGGCTGCAGATGGAGTAAAGGAACTCATTCTTGTTGCACAGGAAACAACAGTCTACGGTATGGATATTTATGGCAAGAAATCACTCACAGATCTTCTTCACAAGCTTTGTGAAATCGATGGAATTGAATGGATTCGTATTCTTTATGCTTACCCTGAGGAAATCACTGATGAGCTTATAGAATGCATGGCATCTGAGCCAAAGATTTGCCACTATATCGATATGCCTATACAGCATTGTAATGATCAGCTTCTCCATAATATGGCTAGAAAAACAAATAAAGCTGACATTATGAATATAGCAGACAGATTGCGCAAGGCTATGCCAGATATTTCCCTTAGAACCACTTTGATTTGTGGCTTCCCAGGTGAAACAGAAGAGATGCATGAAGAGCTTTTACAGTTTATCAAGGATATGTCTTTTGATAGACTTGGCGCTTTTGCCTACTCAAAAGAAGAAGGTACTGTAGCTGCTACTTGGGACAATCAAGTAGATGAAGATTTAAAGAAAAAATGGTTAGATGAGGTTATGCTTTGCCAAAAAGATATATCTTTATCTAACAATAAAAAATACATCGGAAGAACACTGAGAGTTTTCATCGAAGGAAAGCTTCCAGAAGATGGAGTCTTTATAGGTAGAACATATCGCGACACACCTTCAGTAGATGGTTTTATTTTTGTAAATAGCGATACTGAACTTACCAGCGGACAGTTCGTAGATGTTGAAGTTACAGGTTTTGACGAATATGATTTAATAGGAGATGTAAAGTTATGAATTTAAAGGAAATGAATTTACCTAACAAACTTACATTATTCAGAGTTGTACTTATTCCTTTTTTTGTTTTATTTTTACTTATCAACCCTGAAAATCAAGCACTTCGTATTATTGCTGATTTAATCTTTATTGTAGCGTCTCTAACAGATATGTTAGATGGAAAGATTGCACGTAAATACAATCTTGTTACAAATTTTGGAAAGTTTATGGACCCATTGGCAGATAAGCTTTTAGTTTGCTCAGCAATGATTTGTCTTATTTCTACAGGCCAGTTATATGCTTGGATTGTTATTATTATCGTAGCAAGAGAGTTTATTATTTCCGGCTTTAGACTTATAGCTGCTGAGAATGGTGTTGTTATAGCTGCAAACATTTTCGGAAAGCTTAAGACTGTTTCACAGATGATTATGATTATCATCCTTGTTGCAAACCTTCCATTTGGTTGGTTGCAGGTATTAGGACAGGTGTTAATTTGGGTATCACTTGTACTTACAGTTCTTTCACTTGTAATATACATTTACCAGAATAGTGAAGTTCTCAAGGAGCAAAACTAATTATGGAAATTTCCAATATTCTTGAAAGATTGATAGCTAACAAGCTTACAGTGTCAACTTCTGAATCTTGTACAGGTGGTATGATTGCAAGCTCTATTGTAGATTTTCCAGGAGCTTCAAATTGTTTCAATGAAGGATATGTTACATATTCCAACGAGGCCAAAATCAAGAATTTAGGCGTAAAAGATGAAACACTTATGGCTTACGGTGCTGTTAGTGAACAGACTGCAAAAGAAATGGCTATCGGAGTCAAGAAAAAGGCAAAGGCTGATTTCGGTTTATCCTCAACCGGTATAGCTGGTCCAGGAGGTGGTTCTCCAACTAAGCCAGTAGGCCTAGTTTATATTGGATGTTCATATGGTGAGTCCAACGTAAAGGTTAAAGAATTGCATTTGACTGGAAGCAGAACAGAGGTTAGAGCGCAGGCTACAAATCTCGCATTCCAGCTTCTAGATGAATGCATGAGAGAACTTAACATATAATGAGGTAATAGTTTTGAGAATAATTTCCGGAAGTAAACGTGGGATGAATTTACAGACTCCCGAAGGCCTCGGCACCAGACCTACTTCTGATAGAATCAAAGAAACATTATTTAATATGATTTCTTTTGATATACCTGGTTGCAGATTCTTAGATTTGTTTTCAGGTAGCGGTCAAATGGGTATCGAAGCTCTTAGTAGAGGAGCAAGTGAAGCTGTTTTTGTAGAAAAAGATAAAACAGCCATCTCATGCATCGAAAATAATTTATCCAAAGCAAAGTTCACAGATGAAGCAACACTTTACAAAGAGGACGTATTTTCAGCTTTGAACAAGCTAAATGGAAATGAAGAATTTGATTTTGTTTTTATGGATCCTCCATATAACAAACTTATAGAAAAACAGGTTTTAGAAGTATTGGCAAACAAAAGCTATATTTCTAACGAAACCACCATTATAGTAGAAGCCAGTCTTGATACAGATATAGACTATGTTTCAGAATTAGGCTATACAATTACCAAAGAAAAACTATACAAGACTAATAAGCATATATTTTTAAAGAAGGCGTAAAATGAGACGAGCAATTTATCCAGGAAGCTTTGACCCAATCACTTATGGGCATCTTGACATTATTAAAAGGGCTAGCAAGCTTTGTGATGAACTTGTTGTTGGCGTTTTAAATAACAAGCAAAAAAATCCGTTGTTTTCCATTGATGAACGTGTTAACATGATAAGAGAATTGACTGAAAATTTAGACAATGTTAAGGTCGATTCTTTCGAAGGACTTACCGTAGACTTTGCAAAGGCAAAGGATGCACAGGTAATAATTAGAGGGCTTAGAGCTGTTACTGATTTTGAAATCGAAATTCAAATAGCTCAATCTAATAAAGTTCAATATCCTGATTTAGAGACTTTATTTATGCCTACATCTTTAAAATATTCTTATTTGAGTTCTACAGTCGCAAAGGAATTTGCGTCTTATGGAGGAGATATCAGCCTATTTGTTCCACCTCAGGTTATACCTCTCATAGAAGCCAAAATTAAAGACAAGGAGAAGTAATTACCATGGCAAGTACAAGCAAAATTGAAGATATCATTGACGAAATCGAAGCTTATATTGATGATTGTAAGCCATCTGCTTTTTCTACAAACAAAATCGTAGTTAACAAGGACGAGCTTGAATCACTTTTACAGGAACTTAGAACAAAGACTCCTGATGAAATCAGAAAATATCAGCGAATGATTGCAAACAGAGAACAGATTCTTGCAGATGCAAAAGCAAAGGCTGATGAAATAATTAGTCAGGCACAGATTCAGACAAACGAACTTGTTTCTGAACATCAAATTATGCAGCAAGCATATGCTCAGGCTAATGAAGTTATTCTTATTGCGCAGAAAAACGCTCAAGAGAAAATCGATAGAGCTACAGAAGATGCTAACAACATCAGAATGGGTGCTATCGCTTATACAGATGAGCTATTAGCAAATATCCAAACTATACTTGCAAATGCAATTGACACAACAAGAGCACGTGACGAGGCATTCCTTGGCACAATGCAGGTTTACTTAGATACAGTTAATGGAAACAGAGCAGCGCTTGTTCCTGATTCATTAAATGACGGCGATTCTGATCCAGCTCAGAGTTTAGATTCTACAGGTGATGCAGCTGTGAATGAGCCAGCTCCACAACAGCAGGCAGATGTCACTTCAAACGGTAATGATGCTGATGAGGATTTACCAGCACTTGATATTCCTGAGCAGTTCTTTAACAAGGAATAATCATAAGTTTAGATTTTACAGCCAACTTGTATTACATACAGTTGGCTTATTTTATTTAAGAGGTTTATATGGCACAATTTCTACCAATTAGTAAGCAAGATATGAAAGATAGAGGCATTGAACAGCTAGATTTTGTCTACGTCTGTGGAGATGCTTATGTAGACCACCCATCCTTTGGTGCTGCAATTATCTGCCGTATACTTGAATTACATGGATATACAGTGGGAATTATTGCTCAGCCAGACTGGAAGGACGATAATTCTATCAATATACTTGGCGAGCCAAGACTCGGCTTTTTTGTTAGTGCAGGAAACATGGATTCAATGGTAAATCATTATAGTGTTTCAAAGCACCGTAGAGATTACGACAACTATTCTCCAGGCGGCAAAATTGGTCTTAGGCCAGATTATGCTACCGTTGTTTACTGTAATTTAATTAGACACACATACAAAAAGAAACCAATTATTATAGGTGGAATAGAAGCATCCCTTAGAAGACTTGCTCATTACGACTATTGGTCAAATAAGGTTCGTCGTTCTATACTTTTAGATTCTGGTGCGGACTTGATTTCTTATGGAATGGGGGAGCGTTCTGTGGTAGAAATAGCTGATTGTCTTGCATCTGGAATGGATGTAAAGGATATTACATATATCGATGGCACTGTATTCAAAACTCGTGACAAATCTTTTACCGAGGATGCAATTATATTACCATCATATGAGGATATTAAATCTGATAAGGCAACATACGCTAAAAGCTTCTATACTCAGTACGTAAATACGGATGCGTTCACAGCCAAAAAACTGGTTGAGACTTACGATGGCGCAATGTATGTAATTCAAAATCCACCTCAGAAGCCTTTAACAAGACAGGAGATGGATGATGTATATGCTATAGAATATATGCGCACATATCATCCTATCTATGAAAAAGATGGTGGTATCCCAGCTATCAAAGAAGTTAAGTTTTCATTGATTAGTAATCGCGGCTGCTTCGGAGGATGTAATTTCTGTGCCTTAACATTCCATCAGGGTAGAATTATTCAATCACGCAGCCATGAATCTATTATAAATGAAGCAAAGCTTATAACTCAGGATCCAGAATTTAAGGGTTATATCCATGATGTTGGTGGACCAACAGCCAACTTCAGGAATCCTTCTTGTAAAAAGCAGATGGAAAAGGGCGTATGTATGCATAGACAGTGTCTATTCCCTACAAAATGTCCTAATCTAGAAGTAGATCACAAGGATTATGTAAGCCTTCTTACAAAGCTTCGCAAGCTTCCAAAGGTAAAAAAAGTATTTGTACGTTCCGGAGTCAGATTCGATTATGTAATGTATGACAAAGACGACACCTTCCTCCGTGACCTGTGTAAGTATCATGTTAGTGGCCAGCTGAAGGTGGCTCCAGAACATATTTCAAACAATGTACTCAGCTACTTAGGAAAGCCTGATATTTCCGTTTACAATAGTTTCTGCGATAAATATGCCAAGATTAATAAAGAGCTTGGTTTAAAGCAGTATTTGGTGCCATATTTGATGAGTTCTCATCCGGGAAGCACATTAGATGATGCAATCGCCTTGGCAGAGTATCTTCGCGACCATCATTTATCACCAGAACAGGTACAGGATTTCTATCCAACACCTAGCACAATCTCTACAACAATGTACTATACAGAGATTGACCCAAGGGATATGAAGCCCGTTTATATATGCAAGAATCCTCATGAAAAAGCAATGCAAAGAGCTCTTATACAGTACAAGAGACCTGAAAACTATGATCTCGTAAAAGAAGCTCTTATCAAAGCTGGAAGAGAGGATTTGATTGGATTTGGAGAAGAATGCTTGATTCCACCTAGAAAGATTAAAGGCAAGGAATTCAAAAAGAATAATAAAAATACTAGAAAACAGACTTCTGGAAAACAAAGTAAGACAAATGAAAGAACTAAAAATAGACGTAAACGATAGTAATCAGCGTTTTGACAAATATCTGAAACGTGTTCTTAGCGAAGCAAGCTCCAGCTTTATATACAAAATGCTTCGTAAAAAGAACATCACACTTAACGATAAAAAAGCTGATGGCACAGAAAAACTAAATACTGGCGATATTGTAAAGATTTGGTTTTCGGATGAAACATATGCAAAAATGACTGGAGCTGGAGAAAGAGATGAATTGTATTATTCTCTTAAAGAAGTAGACCATAATATCAATGTGATTTACGAAGATGATGAAATGATTATCATCAACAAGCCTGCTGGTATTAAGTCTCAAAAAGATACACCATCAGATGTCTCGATTAATGAGATGGCTATATCTTATTTGATAAACGAAAAAGGCCTTACAGAAGAAAGCTTCAAGCACTTTCACCCTAGCATATGCAACAGGCTGGATAGAAATACTTCAGGCATCGTTTTATTTGCTAAGACATTAAAGGCTGCCCAGGAACTAGGGGAAGCTTTGAAGGAGCGTAGCTGTAAGAAATTATATCGTGCAGTTGTACTCGGCGACATCGACAATGAGCAGCAGATAGAAGGCTTTTTATCAAAGGATGAAGCAACTAATAAGGTTTCTATAACACAATACGAAACAAAGGATTCTAAGCCTATTAAAACAGCTTATAGACCTATATCCCATGTCGATGATAAATTTACCTTGCTGGAGATTCACTTAATCACAGGAAGAACCCACCAGATAAGAGCACACCTTGCTTCAATTGGTCATCCTATATTAGGTGATAACAAATACGGAAACACATCAATTAATAAAAAAGAAAATGTTAGAGGACAGCTTTTACATGCGTACTCAATAGAGTTTGAAGATGGTAGAAAGTTTGTCTGTGATTTACCAAGGGAGTTTAATGGCTACATATAAATCACGTGGACTTCGCGGTTCCACATTCGAAGAATTTATTAATAAAACAAATGAGGTGTACGCCGAAAACGGTTTGGCCCTCATTCAAAAGATTCCAACACCAATCACACCTATTGATATGGATAATAAGGGTCATATAACACTTGCTTACTTTGATCAAAAGTCCACTGTCGATTATGTAGGTGCCATCCAAGGTATTCCTGTGTGTTTTGATGCAAAAGAGTGCAATAAAGACACATTCCCTCTCCAAAACATACATGAGCACCAGGTAAATTTCATGGGAAATTGGGAGGCACAAGATGGCCTGGCATTTATTCTGATATTCTTTAGCGAGAGAGATGTATATTATTACCTGACCTTTGAAAAGCTAAATGAATTCTGGGATAGAATGCAAGAAGGCGGCAGAAAAAGCTTTAGAATAGAAGAGCTTGATGAAAAATATTTCTTTACCACAAAGCCTAATCTGCTAGTACCTTATCTTGATATGATAAATATTGATTTGTCTTCAAGAACATAAAGCATTACAATCTAAGAAATAGAGTGCCCCGAGGTCATGTTGACTTCGGGGCTTTATTAAAGTATAATAACTTTAGTTCTTTATCACGCTAAAGTATAGTTTTGTACAAGAGGTGCGAAATGAAAAATCTTACATTACACACTCCAGAAGGAGTTCGAGACATTTATAACAGCGAATATGAGCAACGATTGGATGCACTTTATAATCTTAGAAAGTGTTTTAAGGAGGCTGGATATTCTCCAATATCTACACCTACATTTGAATATTTTGACACTTTTTCAAAAGAAGTAGGAAGCTGCAAATCTAACGAGATGTTCAAATTCTTTGACAGAGACGGCAATACACTTGTTCTCAGACCTGACATTACACCTTCAGTAGCTAGAGCTGCTGCAATGTATTTTTCGGATACAGATGAGGCAGTGAAGCTTTCCTATGAAGGAAATGTTTTTATTAATTATCATAGTCTGCAGGGTCGATTGAAAGAAAGCACTCAAGCTGGTTGCGAATTTATCGGAGATAGCTCTGTAGATGCTGATGCAGAGATTCTTACAATTACCGTAAATGCGTTAAAGAAGCTAGGCTTAAAAGAATTCGAAATTGGCGTGGGCCATATCGATGTTGTTAGAGGATTAATTGAAGCAGCAAACCTTTCTGATGACCAGGAAGAAAAGCTTATCAATCTTATCTCAAATAAGAATTTCTTTGGAGCAAAGGAGCTATTGCAGCAAGCAGAAGTAAGCAAGGGTTTAATAGATTTGTTTGATATTACAGGCAAAATCATGAATTCCCCTAAAGAATGGGCGCCTTATTTGGAGAAGGCAAAGAAATATAAAAAAGTATATGATGCCTTGGAATACCTTACAAAGCTTTACGAGCTTTTAAACAAAAATAAGGTGATGGATTACATCTCATTTGAGCTTGGAATGATTTCTGAATACAAATACTATACAGGCATCATATTTACAGGATATTCCTATGGCGTTGGAGAGCCTTTGGTAAAAGGAGGTAGATATGATTCCCTCCTAAGCCACTTTGGAAAGGAAGCTCCAGCCATTGGTTTTGCAATTACAGTTGATCAATTAATGTTAGCACTTAGGAGACAGTCATGAGTGAAGATAGATATTTAACATTTGCCCTTGGAAAAGGACGTTTAGCAAAAAAGACCTTAGAGCTCTTTGAAACTATTGGTATTACTTGTGAAGAAATGAAAGATCCTGATACAAGAAAGCTTATCTTTGTTAATGAAGATTTAAAGCTTAAGTTTTTCTTGGCAAAAGGTCCTGATGTACCAACATATGTGGAATACGGTGCAGCTGATATTGGAGTAGTAGGTGAAGATACAATCCTAGAAGAGAATAGAAATATTTATGAAGTATTGGATCTTGGCTTTGGAAAATGTCGCATGTGCGTCTGTGGACCAGCAGAAGCAGCAGAGCTGTTAAAGCATCATGAGCTTATTCGTGTAGCAAGTAAATATCCTAGAATCGCAAAGGACTATTTTTATAATATCAAAAATCAAACAGTAGAAATAATAAAGCTAAACGGTTCTATCGAACTAGCACCTATTGTTGGTCTATCTGAGGTGATTGTAGATATTGTAGAAACCGGATCAACACTTAGGGAAAATGGTCTTGTGGTTCTGGAAGAGGTTTGTCCATTATCAGCCAGAATGGTAGTAAACCAGGTATCGATGAAAATGGAAAACGAAAGAATTACTGACCTTATTGAAAAGCTGAAGGGAGCATTAGAAAATGAGAAAGCTTAAGCTCACTAAAGACACAATTAACAACATACTAGAATCACTACTTAAGCGTAGTCCTAGTCAATACACTGAGTATGAAAGCACTGTTAATGATATCGTAAATACGGTTCGTGAAAAGGGAGACGAAGCAGTATTCGCATATACGAAGCAGTTCGACGGAGCAGATATTAACTCTACTAATATTGTTGTAACAAAAGAAGAAATAGAAGAGGCTTACAGTCTTGTTCCAGAAGAGCTTGTCGAGGTAATAAGAAAAGCCCTTGTAAACATCGAAAGCTATCACGCAAAACAAAAGCAGAACAGCTGGTTTACATCTGAGGAAGGTATTATCCTTGGCCAGAAAGTATCTCCTCTTGCAAGAGTTGGTGTTTACGTACCTGGAGGAAAGGCTGTATATCCATCATCGGTTCTAATGAATGTTATGCCAGCAAAGGTTGCTGGAGTTCCTGAAATATACATGACAACACCTTGTAACAAAGAAGGAAAAGTCAACCCAAGTACACTAGTAGCCGCTAATGAAGCCGGGGTTGATGTAATTTACAAGTGTGGTGGTGCACAGGCTATAGCAGCTCTTGCCTTTGGAACTGAATCTATTGCAAAAGTAGATAAGATTGTTGGCCCTGGCAATATATTTGTAGCTCTTGCTAAGAAGGCTGTATTTGGATATGTTTCAATCGATTCTATTGCTGGTCCTTCTGAGATACTGGTACTTGCAGACGAAACAGCTAATCCAACCTATGTAGCTGCAGACCTACTTTCACAGGCTGAGCATGATGAATTGGCATCTGCCATTTTAGTTACAACATCTGCAGAGCTTGCAAACCAGGTTGAGAGCGAGATAGAGCGTTTTGTAAAAATACTATCTAGAAAAGATATCATTCAAAAGTCTTTGGATAACTTCGGATATCTATTGATTGCAGAGAACAAAAAAGACGCCATAGAATGCGTAAATGCTATTGCATCAGAGCACTTAGAAATCGTAACCGCAAATCCATTTGAAGATATGACTTATATAAAAAATGCGGGAGCAATTTTCCTTGGTCAGTATTCATCTGAGCCATTAGGTGATTACTTTGCAGGACCTAATCATGTGCTTCCAACAAATGGTACAGCGAGATTTTTCTCACCTCTATCAGTAGACGATTTCATCAAGAAATCAAGCATTATTTCATACTCAAAGGAAGCATTAGAAAAGGTTTATCCTGACATTGTTAAGTTTGCAAACAACGAGCAACTCACAGCTCATGCCAACTCAATTAAAGTGCGTTTTGAGTAATATAGTTACTTTAATATTTTGTAATATTTAGGTATAATAAAAAAGGTTGTAAAAATAATTATTTGGGGCGGTGTTATGTCGGAAGAACGTAGAGCACGTGTTGCTAGAAAAACAAAAGAAACAGACATTACCATCGATTTTAAAATAGATGGTTCAGGTAACTGTCAGGTAAATTCAGGCATTGGATTTTTTGATCATATGCTTGATGCATTTACAAGACATGGCTTATTTGATATGACTGCAGAAATCAGAGGGGATTTGCAGGTAGATTGCCATCATACCATCGAAGATACAGGTATAGTTTTAGGCAATGCTATCAAAAAAGCATGCGGTAGCAAAAAGAGCATGAAGCGATACGGTAGTTGCATTCTTCCTATGGATGAGACTTTAGTTCTTGTTGCAGTAGATTTATGCAATCGCCCATATTTATCCTTTGAAGCAGATTTTCCTACAGAAAAAATAGGATATATGGACACAGAAATGGTAAAAGAATTTTTCTATGCGATTTCATATTCTGCAGCTATGAACCTTCACATCAAAGTTTTAACACCAGGCAATTCTCATCATATGTGTGAAGCGATTTTTAAAGCTTTTGCAAAAGCCTTAGACCAGGCAACCACTATTGATCCTAGAATTGCAGATACAATGACAACAAAGGGTTCAATCTAGTATTAAAGGAGCGGTATTTACAATGGAGCACAAAAATATAGTTGCCACCATCTACATCAAAGATGGAATGGCAGTTAAAAGTCCAACAGAGCTTGAAAATAAAAAGGACGTATTAGAGCTTGCATCTGTTTATGATGATAGCGGAATCGATAAAATCATTTGCTACGATTTATCGTCTACAGATGAAGAGCACGAGAAAAACATTTTAGCAATCCGAGAGATTAATCGAAACGTTCAGGTTAAGACAGCAGGCGGTGGAAATATTAAGCGTCTTGAGGACGTTAAAAAGCTTTTGTATGCTGGCTGTATCGAAGTCATTTTAAATGGTTCAAAGCCTGAGACAATCGACTTAATAAAAGAAGCATCTGCAAGATTTGGTGCTAACAAAATGCTTGTTTCACTTTCAACTGTAGATTTCCTTTTCAAAACAAAAGATTTCCTTCAGGATAATGTTCACGAGCTTTTAATCATGAACACCACTCTTTTAGAGGGTCTTGAAAATATCACAAGCATTCCATACATAGTCCAGGTTGATAACAATGATTTTGCATATGTAGAGAAATTACTTAAATCAGATCAAATCAGGGGAATCTCTGGTGCCTTTATCAATGATACCGATACAGATATCATGCAGTTAAAGAGCGAGCTTTCAGATTCTGGCATCAAAATGGACAATTTTGAGCCAAAGCTTAGCTGGTCAGATTTAAAACCAAACTCAGATGGCCTTGTACCTGTTGTAGTTCAGGATTTTCAGACAGGCGAAGTTCTCATGCTTGCCTACATGAACGAAGAATCATTGAACTCTACAATACGTACTGGCAAGATGACTTATTATTCTCGTTCAAGAAAAGCTCTTTGGGTTAAAGGAGAAACAAGTGGCCATACACAGTACGTCAAGTCATTGACTGCTGATTGTGATTTTGATACTATTTTGGCGAAAGTTTCTCAAGTTGGAGTAGCATGTCATACTGGCGCACCAAGCTGCTTCTTCAACGAAATAGTTAAAAAGGAGTATGTTGAGCGAAATCCACTTAAGGTTTTCGAAGATGTTTATGCCGTCATTATGGATAGAAAAAAGAATCCAAAGGAAGGCTCATACACAAATTATTTATTCGATAAAGGACTTGATAAAATCCTTAAAAAGGTGGGAGAGGAAGCTACAGAAATCGTTATTGCAGCTAAGAATCCTGACCCTGAGGAGACTAAATACGAAATATCTGATTTCCTTTATCATATGATGGTTCTCATGGCTGAAAAAGGCGTCACATGGGAAGACATCACATCGGAGTTAGCTCAAAGATAATTTATTTATGAAGAAATTAGCATTACCAGACGATATTCTGATGCAGATTGATAAGCCTGCACGTTATATCGGCAATGAATTTAATAGCGTAATCAAAAATCCTGCTGACGTAGACATCAGATTTGCCATGTGCTTTCCTGATGTCTATGAAGTTGGCATGTCTCATTTAGGAATTGCCATCCTTTACGATATGCTTAACAAGCGTCAGGATACATATTGTGAAAGGGTATATTCGCCATGGCCAGATTTACATAATCTGATGAAAGAGCGTAATATACCTCTTTTTGCGTTAGAATCACAGGACCCTATCAAGGGCTTTGATTTTATCGGTATGACACTTCAGTACGAAATGTGTTATACAAACATTTTGCAGATTCTTGATTTAGCTGGAGTTGCATTATTAAGCAGCGAAAGAGAAAACGACGATCCTGTCGTTATTGTTGGTGGTCCTTGCGCCACAAATCCAGAGCCAATCGCCGATTTTGTTGATTTGGTATACGTTGGCGAGGGCGAAACTAGCTATCCAACACTTCTCGAGCTTTACAAAGAACACAAGAAAAATGGTTTTGATAGAAAAACATTCCTCAGAGAAGCCAGCCATATTCCTGGCATCTATGTACCATCACTTTATGAAGTATCATACAAGGAAGATGGAACAATAGCATATTTCAAGCCTATCTACGATGACGTTCCTGCAACTGTTGAAAGACAGGTTGTAAAAGATATGGATTCATCTAGCTATCCTACAAAGATGCTTATTCCATTTGTTCGTGCCATCCAGGACAGAGTTGTGCTTGAGATACAGCGTGGTTGTATCCGTGGATGTCGTTTCTGTCAGGCAGGAATGATTTATCGTCCAAATCGTGAAAAATCCGTTGATGTTTTGAAGGCCCAGGCCAAAGAATTATTAGCATCTACCGGCCATGAAGAAATCAGCCTTAGCTCCCTTTCATCTAGTGATTACCATGCACTTGGTGAGCTTATGGATTTCCTCATTGATGATTGTTTATCAGAGGGTGTAAATGTATCGTTACCATCCTTGCGTATTGATGCATTTTCTTTGGATGTAATGAGCAAGGTTCAGGATGTTCGTAAATCAAGTATTACATTTGCTCCAGAGGCAGGCTCTCAAAGAATGCGTAATGTCATTAATAAAGGACTTACAGTAGAAGACATTATCGGCGGTGCTACACTTGCATTTAAGGGCGGCTGGAACAAGGTTAAATTCTACTTTATGTTAGGTTTGCCTGGTGAAACAGACGAGGACATGAAAGCCATTCCTCAACTTGCAAATGAAGTTGCTGCTGCATACTATGATACAGTTCCAAAGGAACAGCGTCAGGGCAGATGTCAGATTACTATATCTACATCTTTCTTTGTTCCAAAGCCATTTACACCATTCCAGTGGGCTCCTATGTACGAAGCAGGAGAATATCTCCGTCGCGCTAAGGTTGTAAATGACGAAATGAAGGCACAGCTTAATCAAAAGTCGCTTAAATACAATTGGCATCATTCTGATGTTACTGTACTTGAGGGTGTATTTGCTCGCGGTGATAGACGTCTTTGCCCAGCTATTTTAGATGCATACAATAGTGGATGCTTCTTTGATGCTTGGGGTGAATACTTCGATTTTGATAAATGGCTTGCTGCATTTGAGAAAAACAATATTTCAATTGATTTTTATGCATACAGACAGCGTGATTTAGACGAAATCTTCCCATGGGATTTCATCGATTGCCATGTAACAAAAGATTTCTTAAAGAGAGAATGGAATAACGCCATGGCTGGCAAGGTTACTCCAAATTGTAAGATGGGCTGCAGTGGATGTGGCGCAAAATCTATAGGTTCGGGGGTATGTCACAATGCGCGTTAGAGTTAAATTTGAAAAAACAGGAATAATGAGATATGTTGGCCATTTGGATTTAATGAGATTTTTCCAGAAGGCTGTAAAAAGAGCAAATCTCCCAATAAGATATTCAGAAGGTTTCAATCCTCATCAGATAATGTCCTTTGCAGCACCTCTTGGTGTAGGACTTACATCTACAGGCGAATATATGGATATCGATTTAAAACAAGAAGTATCTTCCAAAGAAGGCCTTGAAAGCCTTAATCAAAATATGGTAGAAGGCCTTACAATTACAGGCTTTAAATATCTTCCAGATAATGCTGAAAAATGCATGAGCGCTGTGACTGCAGCAAGCTATATTGTTACCTATAAAAATCCTAAGGATGATGCTTGTTACATCGAAAACATCATCGATTTAAAAGAAAAGTTTTTTGATGAAGCTGCTTCTATAAACATTGTTAAGAAAACCAAAAAGGGCGAAAGAGAGCTTGATTTAAAGCCATTAATTTATCGCTTCAACCTTGAAGTAAAGGATAACGTTCCTGTATACGACTTGCTTCTTTCAAGCGGAAGCACTGACAATATCAAGCCAGAGCTTGTTATTAAGGCATTTCACGAGTATTTAGGTTTGCCTGAATTTGATGAGCTTTCCTTAGATATTCAGCGTGTAGATATGTACACAGGGGAACCAGACAGCTTTGTTTCTCTAGGAGAAATAGGAGATGAACATTAAAAAAGTTGTAATTACAACAGGAATATATTTAGATAAGGAGCTTCGGCTCCTTGTTTCTTTTGATGAAAATGATAAGCCAGTAGATTTAATCAATCTGGATGTCACCAAAATCGGCGAGGTATACCTTGCTACAGTAGAAAAAGTGCTTAACGATGTAGACGGTTGTATCCTAAAGCTTGATTCAAACACAAAAGGATATATCGAGAATAAAAAGCTTATTCCAGATTCTTATGTCACAAGGCATTCCGACAAGAAAAAAGTTTGCCAGGAAGATCAATTCTATGTACAGATATATCAGGATAGAAAAGGCACAAAGCCATATTCTTGTAACTTCATAAAGCAGGAAGACTATACTGAGAATCCTACATTCATAAACTATTATTTAGGTAAATATTGTGATTCTGACACCGAAGTTATTACCGATATGCCTGACATCCATGAAGCTAATCCATCATTTAGATATTACATCGATGATTCCTTATCATTATGGAATCTCTATGGATTAACTAAACTATTAGATAATATTTGTTCTAGAATCTGTCATTTGAAATCTGGCGGGAACATCGTAATTGAACCAACAGAAGCTTTGACTGTAATCGATGTCAATTCCGGCAAAAACTACGGAAAACAAAATCCATTTGAGGTTAATGTAGAGGCACTGGAAGCAGCTTTCAGGGAAATCAGATTACGTTCTATATCTGGAATAATCCTTATAGACCTACTTAAAGTTTCAAAAGCAGCAGAAGAGAAATTGATTGAAGTAGCAAACAGCTTGATTGACGAGGATATTTCTAGAATTACCATCCACGGCTTTTCAAATCTGGGCCTACTTGAGGTTACCCGCAGTAAAATCTTTTCAACCTTTACAATATAAAAGAAATAGAGCCTAAAAAACGACTCTATTTCTTCCTGCTTGTTTTCCAAAATATAATTTTTTATCAGCCGCTTCAATGGTTGATACCGTTCCGATGGTTCTTGAATATTCTTCCAAGCCAAAGGTCATTGTCACATTAAAGGTTTTATCTTTATATTTAAAATCAAAATTTCTAACCTTATTTCTTAAATCTTCCAATAGCAAAAGAGCTTCATCCCCATTTTTATTTACAAACACAAATAAAAATTCTTCTCCGCCCCAACGTGCCACAAAATTTGGAAGAGTCATGGAAGACTTGAAAAGCTCAGCCAGCTCCGAAAGAACATAATCACCGCAATCATGGCCATAGGTATCATTAATGTTTTTAAAGAAATCTATATCGCCAATAGCTATAGATATAAATGAAATGTCTTTTGCTTTTTCAATATCTTTCAATTCATTCTGAGCAAAACGTCGATTCATAAGACCTGTCAGTGTATCTGTTTCAGACATCAACTTAAGCTGCTTATTATTAATACGAAGTGTTCTTTCAACATCTACATATAAGGTGCAGTAGAAGTATGCTGTGAGAGAAAGACAAATAGAAAATTCTATTATATTTACCCAGACTAATAATCTAAATTCTAATGAATCAGGATTTAGGATTGTACCTCCAAAAGGAGTTAAAGTTGATAGTGAAAGAAATATAGCTGTTATTATCAAGCTCAGACTTATTTTTACTTTTAATGAACTCATAGCATCATACCAGAGAACTAGGAAAGCAATATATATCATATTTTGAAAAGAACATCGCCATCCAAATCCATATGTAAGAACATAAGTAGATGCTATTGTTGTAAGAATAACTATGAAAGCGCATGCGCGAACTCTAATTTTATAGGAAAGATTTAATGCAATAGCATATATCACGACAGCTATCGATAAAACTACTGAATATAAAAAGTAGCCTCTTATAATGGTATAAATCAGAATAGCACAATAATAAGGAATCCACGCACAAAGAAGATATCTAACAAGAGATATCATACTACTGGAATCTTCACTATAAGCTGGCGCTTTTTTTATCCATTCATTAAGCTTTTTAATAGGCATCTTTTATACCCCGGTGTTGTATAAATTATATATTTTATTATAATTTTAATTGCATGCAATGTAAATAACGTCAGCCTCAGCTTTTTCAACAATAAATTACTTTTGAAATTAGGAATAATTACAAATCTGGTTCTATAACAGATTAAACATAATATGATGATATAATTCATATGATTTGGTGCAAAACATTGATTCAGAAAGGAATAATCCTTATCATAGGATAGGCATCTATTATGGAACTAAACGAAATAATTCCTGTAGTAGAGAAAAAGGCTGAACAGATTGCAGACCAGGAGATTGTAAAATATAACAAAGATTTTCCTGAGGTAAACTTAACTGACGATGCTAGAATTGCTGTTAAACAGCGTGCAATTTCACAGCTTACTTTGCAATTGAGCAAGTTTAGATTTAAATCAGACACTGACCTAGAAGAGCAATTCGATAAATGGTTTGAAACTACGGAGCAGGATGATTTGCACAGAGCTTGTAGGCATTGTCTTGAAGATGAAGCTAGAAAAATAAGAGAAAGTAATGGTCATAATCTTTCATCTTTAGATCAATATCTTAAGAAACATCTTGGAGATGTACATACAGTAGAGTAATCTTTAATTAAATTATTGACGATAGCCAATTGCTGTGCTATTATACTTGAGTATGCCGCTCAGTGTGGTTTTTGAAGTGTGTTTCATTCCGAAGCACCACCGAAACTGGCGAGTAATGATAAAAAGGAGGAGCAACCATGTACGCAATTATTGCAACAGGTGGTAAGCAGTACAAAGTTTCTGAAGGCGATATCATTACCATTGAAAAGCTTGGCGTTGAAGCTGGTGAGAAGGTTACTTTTGATCAGGTTCTTGCTGTTAGCGACAAGGATCTCAAGGTTGGTGACCCTACAGTTAAGGGCGCAACAGTAGAGGCTTCTGTTGTTAAAGAAGGCAGAGGTAAGAAGGTAATCGTTTACAAGTACAAGAGAAAAACAGGTTACCACAAGAAGAATGGCCACAGACAGGCTTTCACACAGGTTAAGATTGAAAAGATTAACGGTTAATTATGGTTTCCGTGATTATTTCCAAGCAAGCAGCAGATATTAAACAGATTTCTTTGGACGGCCATGCCGGTTCCGAGGAAGCAGGACAAAACATTGTTTGTGCTGCAGTTTCAGTATTAGCTATTAACACATTTAACAGCATTGAGCGTTTTACTGATGATGCTTTTAGTGTTGAGGCTGCTGAAGATGGAGGACATTTAGTTATGTCTTTTTCAGAAAAGCTATCTGATAGAGCTCAGCTTTTGATTGACTCTATGTTGCTTGGTTTGGGCGAGATTCAAAAACAATACGGTGATGAGTATATTTCACTAGAAATTAAGGAGGTGTAAGACATGCTACAGATGAACCTTCAGTTCTTCGCTCATAAAAAGGGTGTAGGCTCTACAAAGAACGGTAGAGATTCTGAGTCTAAGAGATTAGGTGCTAAAAGAGCAGATGGTCAGTTCGTTAAGGCTGGCAACATTCTTTATAGACAGCGCGGTACAAAGATTCTTCCAGGCAATAATGTAGGTCTCGGTGGAGACGATACACTTTTTGCTTTAGTTGATGGAGTACTTCGTTTCGAGAGAAAGGGAAGAGACAAGAAGCAGGCTTCTGTCTATCCTGTAGAGCAGTAATTATTTGACCCGACTATACGTGTTACGTAAAGTCGGGTCGTTTTTCATTTCAGTATAAGGAGATTTTTATGGCATTTGCTGATAGAGCAAAGATTATTATAAAATCAGGTAAGGGTGGCGATGGTCACGTTAGTTTCCGTCGCGAAAAATATGTACCAAACGGTGGTCCAAATGGCGGCGACGGTGGTAAAGGTGGCGATGTAATTTTCGAAGTAGATCCAGGCCTTAACACACTTACAGATTATAGACATCGTAGAAAATTTGCTGCAGCTCCAGGTCAGGAGGGTGGCAAAGACAATTGTCATGGCAAAAATGGAGAGGATTTAATCCTAAAGGTTCCAGAAGGAACAGTTATCAAAGATGCCGAATCAGGAAAGGTTATTGCAGATATGTCTGGCGATAATAAGCGTCAAATCGTTCTTCCTGGTGGTAAAGGCGGACTTGGAAATCAGCATTTTGCAACTTCTACAATGCAGGCACCTAAGTATGCAAAGCCAGGTGTAGATGCAATTGAATTAGAGGTTATCCTTGAGCTCAAGGTTATAGCTGATGTAGGTCTTGTAGGTTATCCAAACGTTGGTAAATCAACATTTTTATCACGTGTAACAAATGCAGACCCTAAAATTGGAAATTATCATTTTACAACACTTAGCCCAAATCTTGGTGTTGTAGATGTTGATGATATAAATGGTTTCGTTATTGCTGATATTCCAGGCCTTATCGAAGGTGCATCTGAGGGAATCGGACTAGGTCATGAATTCCTTCGCCACATCGAACGAACAAAGGTTATCATTCATATGGTTGATGGCGCTTCTGTAGAAGGCCGTAATCCTGTTGAGGATATTAAAACTATCTCAGCTGAGCTCGAAGCATATGATTCAGCGCTTCTTAAAAAGCCACAGGTTATCGCAGCCAACAAAATGGATGTAATCGGAGAGGAATCTAATCAGGTTCTTGAAGAATTAAAAGCAGAATTTGAGCCTAAAGGCATCAAAGTATTTGCTATTTCTGCTGTTAGCGGTCAGGGCATTAAAGAGCTTTTATACGAGGTTGTACGACTTCTTGATACATGTGATGATGCTCCAATCGTTTATGAGCAGGAGTTTGATCCTACAATAAGAGCATTCAATGATGAGCCTTACACAGTAGAAATTAACGATGAAGGCGATTACGTTGTTGAAGGACCACGTATTGAAAAAATGCTTGGATACACTAACCTTGAGTCTGAGAAGGGATTCTTATTCTTCCAGAACTTCCTCAAAGAGCAAGGCATCTTGAAGGAGCTTGAGGAAAAGGGTATTCAGGAAGGCGATACAGTTCGTATGTATGGTCTAGTATTTGATTACTACAAATAAAGAGGTATAGAAATGACAAATAAACAGAGAGCTTATTTATCATCTTTAGCAGCCGATATGAGCCCTATTTTACAAATCGGCAAGGCTTCACTTACACCAGAATATACAAATGCTGTTGATGAAGCTTTAGAGGCTAGAGAGCTTATAAAGATAAATGTATTAAAGAATTGTTTTGATGATCCTAAGGAAATCGCTCAAGTATTAGCTGAGCGTACACGTGCAGAAGTTGTTCGTGTTATCGGTCGCAAGATCGTGCTTTACAGAGCTGCTAAAAAGCCTGTTATTAAGCTTCCACAGTAAAGGAGACATCATGAGAATTGGCATTTATGGTGGTACATTTAATCCGATTCATAACACTCATATAGAAATTGCGCAGGCTGCTAAAAGGCAGTTTGACTTAGATATTGTCTATTTCCTTATTTCAGGCACACCGCCTCACAAGGATACTAGTGAGACAGTTGCTGATTTATGCAGATACGATATGGTGCGCCTTGCTATCGAAGGCATCGACGGGCTAGAAATAGACGACAGAGAAATATATAGAGCTGGAAAGAGTTATTCTTACATTACATTTACAGAATTACATCAAGAGCACCCTGATGATGAATTATTCTTTATTATGGGTAGCGACAGCCTTATCAATTTCAAAAATTGGGTTAAGCCTGAAATCATTTCCCAGTATTGTAATGTGCTTGCAGCGCCTAGAGCCGGGGATGATATGGATAAAATAGAGCAATCTATCCATGAATGCAAAAATATCTTTGATGGTGATTTTTTCTTAATTGATTATATTGCAAACGATATTGCATCCTCATCAATAAGAAACAAAATCAGAATAAATCCAGATATTAAAAACCAGATGCCTGAAGCAGTCTTTAATTACATAATTGAACATAATCTTTATGCCCCTGATTCATACACCATGGAAGACGTTATGCGTCTTGATGATGAAATGAAAAAGGAGTTAAAAGTAAGTAGATATGTTCACACCATAGGCGTGGCTCAAACAGCATACAGCTTAGCAATAAGATGGAATTATCCTGCTATAAACGCTATGGTTGCAGGCATGCTTCACGACTGCGCAAAATGCATCTCAGATGAAAAACGTATCAGCGTATGTGAGAAAAACAATATTCCTATAACTGATATAGAGTATAAATATCCTCACTTACTTCACGGCAAAGTTGGAGCCTATTACGCTAAAGAAAAGTATGACGTAAAGGACAAGCAAATCGCTCATGCGATTGAAGTTCATACTACTGGATGTCCAAATATGAGTTTATTAGATAAAATCATATTTGTAGCAGATTATATTGAACCATGCCGTGACAAGCAGCCAAGGTTAGATATAATTCGCTCAGTAGCATATAGTGATTTAGATTTATGTGTATATATGATTCTTGAGGATTCAGTAAACTATCTTAATAGCAATCCTGATATGGTAGATCCAACAACAATAGATACGTTTAATTATTATCGTAAATTACTTAATAAATAGAAGAGAGGTACAATATGGATTCAAGAGAAATGGCAAAACTCGTTTGCAAAGCACTTGACGATAAGAAAGCTATCGATGTTAAAGCTATCGATATTTCAAATGTAAGTATCATGGCTGATTATTTCATCGTTGCTTCTGCATCAAACCAGAGTCAGATGAATGCAATGCAGGACGAAGTAGATAGAATTCTTTACGAAAACGGAATTCACGCTAAATCTATCGAGGGTAACAGACAGAGCACATGGGTACTTATGGACTACGAAGATGTAATTGTTCACTTATTCTCTGAAGAAGATAGATTATTCTACGATTTAGAAAGAATTTGGAAAGATGGCATCCTTATTGATGCTGCAGACTTATAGAATTAATAAAAGCCAATCCGAAAGGATTGGCTTTTTTCATGGCTAAAATTAGAAGAAACGGAAAACACCGAATACTTTACCAAGGATTTGACAGTCTGGAACAATAATAGGATCCATAGTGTCATTTTCAGGCTGTAAACGAATGTGTCCATCCTCTTTATAGAATGTCTTAACAGTGGCGCTGTCATCTACGAGAGCAACTACCATATCACCATTTTTAGCAGTGTCTTGCTGCATAACAATAATAGTGTCTCCATCAAGAATACCAGCATTAATCATTGACTCACCCTTGACACGAAGCATGAAAGCCTGCTGATTAGGCATGTGCTCAGCTGGAATAGGGAAGTATTCATCGATGTTCTGAACTGCAAGAAGTGGCTGACCAGCAGCAACATTTCCAACTACAGGAACATTGACTACCTCACGACGAACAATATTAAAATTATCATCAACGATTTCAATAGCACGTGGCTTTGATGGGTCACGCTTGATATATCCGTTCTTTTCAAGAGTCTCCAAATGAGAGTGAACAGATGATGTAGATTTAAGATTACATGCATCACAAAGTTCTCTAACAGTAGGAGGATAACCTTTATTTAAAATTTCTTTTTTAATAACTTCAAGGATTTCGCGCTGTTTTGCAGAAATTTTTCCGTATGCCATAGGAAAGGCTCCTTTCTTTTTTATTAATTTTACAATAGCACAAAGAACATACTTTTGCAAACACATTTTCCGAAATTTTGTTCGAAAAAAGTATTGACAAAACGAACGTTCGGATTTATATTGATACCAGAACAAAGGTTCCGAACATTTATTTTGGAGGGTTTGATATTATGAAGGTATATAACAAATCAGAACGTATCGTTAGAAATAGAAAAATCATGTTATTAGCAGCTATCATAGCTTCTTTATTATTTGGTTTTATCTTCTTTTCAAATAGAGCAGCAGCTGAAACAAATCGTCAAGTTTACACTTATTACACCAGCTACGAAATCCAGCCTGGTGATACTTTGTGGTCTATAGCAGATCAGTTCATGGGCCCGGATTATACCGACAAACAGGATTTCATCAGTAATATTAAATCCATGAATCATCTTCTGGACGATGATATTACAGCTGGGAATTATCTCGTTATCGAATACTCTTCATACGATATATTGTAGTAGGTATTCACAGGGCTCCCCCATTTATGGTACTATCATATATAGAGAATATGGATAGGGAGTTATTATGATTCGTTTTTTAATAGCAATTCTATTTAACGCAAAACGAGGACCTGAAATAGTTCCTACTATGCGTAAAATGATAAAACATAAAGAAAAATACCCAGAAAAAACAAGATACGCATATGCACTCCGACTTATACGTTATCTTAAGAAATCAGCCAGAATTACCACAGAGGTATATGGCACAGAAAACCTTCCCGAGGAGGGCGGATACATCATGTATCCAAACCATCAGGGCAAATATGACGCTCTTGGAATCATGTATGCACATCACAATCCATGTACATTCGTTATGGACAAGGCCAAATCATACGGTTTCCTTGTTCGCGAAATGGTTGATTTACTTGGTGCCAAGCGCCTAGCATTGGATGACGTACGTCAAAACGTTCGTATCATGGCTCAGATAGAAGAGGAAGTAAAGGAAGGAAAGCGCTTCATTCTCTTCTCCGAAGGTGGATACGCCAGCAATGGTAATATTGTCCAGCGTTTCAAGCCAGGCAGTTTCAAATGTGCAATGAAGGCTCAGGTGCCTATCATTCCTGTTACACTTATTGATTCTTACCTTGCTTTTAATAGCTTTAAGCCTGGTCCAGTTACCACAAAAGTAATATTTGGTGAGCCTATTTATTACGAAACCTACAAAGATATGAAAACCCATGAGGTTGCAGATATCGTTAGAAATACAATTATTTCTACCATGGAAGAATTTGGAGTATATGTAAATAATCCAGAAAAGGATCCTGAGTATTAATCTGCATTTGAAATACAGGTATATGATATGAAGTTACAACTTTTCCATACATCCTACGAAGAAATCAAAAATCCGGACATTCATTACGGACGCAAAAACGCCGATTTTGGTCAGGGTTTCTATACATCTGATGATTTAGACTTTGCAGGACGTTGGGCCCGTGAAAAGGCAGGATATGACATCATAATTAATAAATACGAACTGGAATTAGATGGACTGCATATTAAGGAATTCAGTCGTAGCTCAGAGTGGGCCGACTATATTTTCAACAATCGCGCCGCTAAAGATGACTATTTATCTGAATACGACGTTATAAAAGGCCCCATTGCAAACGATACTTTGTACAATACCTTTGGCATTATAACTAGTGGCTTTCTTTCCAAAAAAGAAGCTCTTGAGCTACTTCTTCAGGGAGGATGTTACTATCAAATAGTTTTAAAGACGCCAAAAGCAGCAGCTCATCTGAAATGGGTTAGTTCAGAAATTCTCAGTCACGAGAAAGCGCTTAGCTATCAAGATATTGTTAAAAAGGAAGAGGAAGAATACCAGGAAGCAATATCTCAAATACTTTCATAAAATGCTGTAAAAATGCTCCGTAATCATTTAAAATGGTTTCGGAGTTTTTTAGTTAAAATATAAAGGGGGACAATAATGTTTATTACTGATGACGGCATTAAGCTAAATGCAAAGCTTGATATGCCTACAAATGGGACTACTAAATGTCCACTATGTTTAGTATTTCATGGATTCACAGGACACATCGAGGAGGACCACATCCTTGCAGTATCAAAAGGATTAAATGAAGTTGGAGTTGCCACTTTAAGAGTAGATTTATACGGCCACGGCAACAGCGACGGTGAATTCAAGAATCACAATCTCTATAAATGGCTTAACAACATTCTTACAGTTGTAGATTACGCTAAAACTCTTGATTTTGTTACAGAAATGTATATGTGCGGCCACTCACAGGGAGGTCTTGCAGTTACACTTGCTGCAGCAATGGAAAGAGATGTAATTAAGGCTTTAATTCCACTTTCTCCAGCTTATGTTATAATAGAAGGAGCAAAACAAGGGGAATTGTTGGGGCAGCCTTTCGATCCTGAAAACATCCCAGATATGCTTCAGTCATGGGATGGAAGAGAGCTTAGTGGCAATTATATAAGAGTTGCTCAATCCATTGATTTAGATGCAGCCATAAAGAAATATTCTGGCCCAGTTCTAATTGTACATGGCGATGCAGATGAAGCTGTTCCTGTAGAATATGGAATAGAAGCCTCAAAGAAATTCGCTAACTGCACATTGAAGCTTATACCTGGTGATACTCATTGCTATGATTACCATCTTGATCAAGCTGTTGAAGCTGTAAAGGAATTTGTAAAGGGTTTATGATTTAATTGCAAGGGAGGCCAAAGAGCTGCACATCCTATACCACCAAGATAATACGTTAAGGGACCTATTCATAGAATAGGTCCTTTTTTCACACCTATTGCAACTTGTGGCGCTGGGACGTAAAATAAAATATGTAAAAGGAGACGGCTTATGGAATTATGTTATGACATGGTAATAAATATAGGGCTACTGGCGTTAATTGCTCTAGCTTTGACAAAAATTCCATATATTGACCATATTTTATGTCAGGATAGCGGTCACGCCAAGCTAGGACGGTTTGTGCTTGGCGGAATTTTTGGTGGATTTTGCATATTTTCAACCTGCACTGGAGGTGTCGTCCAAGGTGCCATCCCAAATACAAGAGTATTGGGGGTTTTAGCTGGCGGGCTACTTTGTGGACCAATAGTTGGCATTACAGCAGGAACGATAGGCGCAATTCATCGTTTTCTATTTGACCCACATGGATTAACTACATTTGCTTGCGCATTTTCTACATTTTTAGAGGGAATACTGTCAGCTGTCATATATCAGATTCTTAAAAAGAAGAATTATACATTAAAATGGACCACGCTACTTGTAATTACAGCTGCTGCGGAAGGTTTTCATATGATAAATCTTTTAATATTCGTGAAACCATTTTCCATAGCAATAGAAATCGTAAAGACGTTAACAATACCAATGGTAATAATTAATTCCATAGGTATGCTTTTATTCTTTTCAATTTTTAAAGATGTATATATGAGACAAATGCTTCAAGCAGATAATGAAAGGCTTGAAACAATAAACAACGATTTACTTGAAAAGACAAAAGCCAAGCAAAAGATTGGCCCTTTTGGTCTACAAGCAGGAGATCACACAGAACTAGTTGAAGCTGATAATATATACTACATAGAAGCGATTCATAAAGGCGCTAAAGTATATTGTAAAAACCAGGCTTATTATAGCAATGAGCCACTAATTGAATGGGAGAAGAAACTAGAATCTGACGACAACTCATTTGTAAGAATTCATAGAAGCTATATTGCAAATCTTACAAAAGGTGATTCCTTACAACCAGATGCCAATAACGGATATGCACTTTGTATGAAAGATGATAATCATACTATTATTCCAATCAGCAGAAAAATAATCCATGAAATAAAGGATTATTATAGCATGTAAATCAGTACCTGTTTTTAGCATTTCAGTCCGAACCCGTTGTTGTAGATAAAATTAGATACTATACTCCAAGTTAAGAGATGTCCTTATAGGACAAAATAAATGTAACGGGGGTGAATGTATATGATTAGTTTTATTATTTGTCTGGCAGTACTTATAGGAGGGTACTTTGTCTACGGAAGGGTAATAGAAAAACTCTACGGACCAGATGATAGACAAACGCCAGCCGTGAGAATCAATGACGGCGTCGATTTCGTTGTAATGCCAAAATGGAAGCTATTCTTAATCCAGCTTCTAAATATTGCAGGACTTGGTCCAATTTATGGTGCATTAGCAGGAGCGCAGTGGGGTACTTCAGTATTTCTTTGGATCACACTAGGTACCATTTTAGCTGGAGGAGTTCATGATTTTTCTGTAGGATTTATGAGCATGCGCCACGATGGAGCCAGCGTATCAGAGCTTACAGGCTTATACCTTGGAAATATAATGAAGACTGTTATGCGCATATTCAGCGTCGTACTTCTTGTAATGGTTGGTACAGTATTTGCTGTTGGTCCTGCCGGTCTTATTTCCCTATTAATTGGAAATCAGGGTGGTACAGGTCTTCTAACAAACACATATTTCTGGTTGGCAATCATCTTAATTTATTATTTCATTGCCACATTTATTCCAATCGATAAAATCATAGGAAAGTTTTATCCAGTATTTGGAATATGCCTTATCGTTATGGCTTTTGGTGTAGCCATAGGTATTTTTACACACGGTTATACCATTCCAGAGATTCAGTTAGCCAACTTACATCCAGATAACACACCAATATGGCCAATGATGTTTGTATCAGTTGCTTGTGGTGCAATTTCAGGTTTCCATGCAACTCAATCACCACTAATGGCTCGTTGCTGTTCTTCAGAAAAAGAAAGCCATATGGTATTCTACGGTGCTATGGTTAGTGAAGGTATCATCGCTCTTATCTGGGCAGCAGCAGGTAGTGCGATTTATGCAACGACAGGAGGTCTTACAACTGGTTTAACAGCAATGCTTGCAAATGGTCAGGCTACATGTGTATACGATATTTGTACAAAAACAATGGGTGGTTTCGGTATCGTATTAGCAATGCTAGGTGTTATAGCATGTCCTATTACATCTGGTGATACAGCTTTCAGATCTGCACGACTTGTAATCGCTGACTGGTTCAAGATTGACCAGAAGCCATACCTTAGCCGTCTGTATATTTGCGTTCCACTTCTTGCAGCCGGTGCACTGATTAGCCAATTAAACTATGGTGTAATCTGGAGATATTTCAGCTGGTCAAATCAGACACTTGCAATGATAGCTCTTTGGACCGCATCAATGTATCTATATAAAAATGCAAAGAATTACTGGTTCACAGCGGTTCCTGCAACATTTATGTCAGCAGTTTCTGTCACATATTTCTTCTGTGCGCCAGAGTGCTTACATCTATCTACAAAAATAGCTTATCCAATAGGAATAATTGCAGCCGCTGTTTTCCTTGGATTATTTATAAGAGCTACATTAAAGCAACATGATACAGTTTCTCATTTCAAGATGATGCATCACGTATAATAATTTAAAATATTTTGGGCACCTTGAGATTTCAAGGTGCCTTGTTTTAATATAATAAAAAAACAATATATAATGTGATAAGGAGGTATTATTATGATTTCAACAACAACACCAAGTGTAGAAGGACACACAATTGTTGAATACAAAGGAATTGTATTTGGAGAAGTAGTAGCCGGAGTTAATTTTATTAAAGATTTCGCAGCAGGATTATCAAATTTTTTTGGAGGACGTTCTGGCACATATGAAGAGGAGATAATTCAAGCTAGACAACAGGCATTAGCGGAAATGGAACAACGAGCTGCTCAGATGGGTGCAAACGCAGTTGTAGGTGTCGACATTGATTACGAAGTACTTGGAGCTGATAATGGTATGCTGATGGTTACTGCATCAGGTACTGCTGTAGTAGTGCAATAAATTTATTAATAAACAGAACAAATCAAAACACTTATGGTTGATTAGAAATTTTCAATCATAAGTGTTTTTTATATACATCTCTCAAAAATATGGTAATTTACGCTTTAAAATATTACTAAAAACAACTAAAATAAAGACAATTAATGACAAATGAGGTATATGATGACTAAAAATATTCTCAACAACGTATTGAGTATAATCGGTATAATAATTGCGATTATTCTCACTATACCATTATTATTTATATGTTTTATATTCATGCTCACATTTTTACAAGGCGACACAAGAAGAGTTAATGAAGTTTTTGTATCACCTGACGGGTCGTATCAAGTTGAGAGTATCAATAACTCTGCCGGAGCAATGGATTCCGGTGAGAATTTCCTATGCATCGAATTTGCTGAAGATGTAAAAAAATATTCAGTAGAAGAGAAAAAGCCAGCCAAAAAAGCAATAGAACTTGATGGTATTCATAGTACATATGGGACCGATTACGACATTGAATGGACTAGTAATACATGCTTTACTGTAGAATGGACGGATTGGAAAGCCGAACATATTGTTGATGTGGAGATGGATGGCAAAGAATATACAATAGTGTCAGCGCAAACATTAGAAGACGAGAAATAGGATAATCTCTAAAGCAAATTGATAGTCATAAATAAGACAATCTATAGAAGAGGTGTAAATGTATTTAATATCAGCATATTTTGATAAAAATACAACTGAAAAGCTTCAGGAATATATTTGCAAAATAGTAGAGGCATCAGGCAATAGTTTTATGCTAGATAATAACGTGCCTCCCCATATGACGTTAACCGCAATAGAAGCCAGAAACGTAGAAGTACTGGTGCCTACTTTTGAAAATCTTAATAACAAATTACATGGCGGTGATATATCAATAATATCTGTAGGCCAGTTTATACCGAAGGTAATATATGCTGCGCCATATTTAAACCAGTACTTGTTTAATCTTCAGCAGGATATATGCGAAGCTTTTGCTGATATTCCGGAAACAACAATAAGCAAATACTACAGGCCTTTGTCTTGGCTACCACATATTACACTAGCCAAGACATTAACTATCGATCAAATGAATGAAGCTGTTAAAGCTATGTGTGATTTTAAGAATATTGAAGCACAAATTGTTCGCATTGGATTAGCAAAAGTTAATCCTCATGAAGATGTTTGTAATATAGAATTAATTTGACATATGTCAGTAATAGCGATATATTATATTTGACATATGTCAATAAAGGCAGGAGGATTCTATTGTGCCTAGATTACCAAAATGTAGAAAGATACGTGTTTTTCCAGATTACTATAGCTTTGTTCCAGAAAATTCGGAGAAACCTGAGTTGGAGACAATCACCCTTACTCTAGATGAGTATGAGACTTTGAAACTTTTAGATGCTGAAGGTTTGAATCAAGAAGATTGTGCAGACAGTATGGGGGTAGCCAGAACAACTGTTACAGCTATGTATGAGAGTGCCAGAAAAAAAATAGCTACTGCACTTATAGAAGGAAAGCGCATTCGTATATCCGGTGGTAATGTAGAGTTGAATAGAAACCAAGCTTTTTTTGATAATAAATTGAAATCAAAAGGAGTAAATATAATGAGAGTAGCGGTAACTTATGATAATGGAAATGTGTTTGGACACTTTGGAAGAACAGAACAGTTCAAAGTTTACGATATCGAGGATGGTAAGGTCGTTAACTCTGAGGTAGTAGGCACTAATGGTGAGGGCTGTGGCGCTCTTGCAGGTGTTTTAAATCTTGCAGAAGTAGATGTTCTTATCTGTGGTGGTATCGGCGGTGGTGCTGTAATGGCACTTCAGGAGGCAGGCATTCAGTTATACGCTGGTGCAAGCGGAAATACTGATGAAGTGGTAAATGCATTCTTAGCAGGTACACTTGCAGCTTCAGGTGAAGCAAACTGTTCGCATCACGACGAAGAACATGGTGAAGGTCATAGTTGTCATGGACACGGTCATGGAAGCTGCCACAATTAAATACATGTAAGATAACAAAGGAGTTGGAGGTATTAAATATCCCAGCTCCTTTTTGCTGTTACAGTAGTCATCATCGCAACCGCTGCAAGACATATGCAGAACAGTATTAGTATAAATCTAATAAACAAATATTGGAAATATGGTAATTAAAACTTTTATTTAGCTTTCTAATCAACTAAAATAAAGACATTAACAAATCGAGATTTGTTGCGATAATTATATTTCAGGATAATGCACGATGGAGATTGAGATAATGATTGAAATTACGTACTTACAACTCTTTTTACTAATAACGATTATATGGATTATCACTCGTTTAGTTGTAGCTGCTAAAACAAAAGCATTTTCGATTAAGCGAGAACTCCAACTGTTATTGGTTTACGTTTGCATCGTTGTTATATTTCGATTCGTGTATTTTGGATTTCATATTGAGAATGGAAAGATACCAACGTTAAAGTTAGGCTTTAGAGATGATATCCATGATATGATCAGTATCATTCCATTCTACTTCCTTGTAGATCGATATGATGGCTGGAAGATGAATGTCATCGGTAATATCACGATGTTCATACCGGTTGGAATCGTGTGGCCGATTTGTTTTAAGCAACTCGATACGATTCGAAAAACTATATTCGCTGGTGCGGGCTTTACACTGTTCATCGAGTTGACTCAACTGGTTTGCATTGGACGACATACTGATATCGATGACTTGATTTTGAACACAATCGGTGTAGCAATTGGCGCGTGTATTGTGTTCTTGATTCGGAGGAACAAAGGGAAAGAGTAGAGGAGAGATGACAGTCGTATAAATCGACATTTGTCGAGTTCTTTAACTTTTTATTTATAGTGTTACGGCATAATTGTGATATTGCTAATTAAAGTTATATATGGAGATAATAGGATGAAAAAGAAAGAACTATTAAAGATAGTAGGTTGCTTTGTATTAATTTGTTTATCATTTTTTGTCGCTGCAAGGTATTATTTTGAAAATAATACAATCTGCACTATATGCTGGATTGTCATTGGTTCAAGAAATGTATTTGAGCTAGTCCGCCGAATCAAAAATTCAAAGAAAGAAGATTATGAAATAAATTCAAGTTTGTAAATTTATACTATCCATGCTTATTGTAACTGAAATTAAACGATTTATCATTTATATAAGAGGACACTAAATAATGAAGCAACAATTAAAGATATTACTTATAACCATGTTATCCGTTTCATTGTTCACTGCATGTGATGGAAAAAAGGAAGATTTTTCAGATAGTATTCCAATCATTAATAGTTGCTCTTTTTATGGAAATAGCGGCGGAAATGATTCTTCTCAAATAATTCCATATTCGTCCACTCACAAGATGAAATATACATTAAATGATTGCTACAAAAGAAACGATTATTATGAAGCAGTTTTTCGCTCTTATGAAAATATTTTAGGATATAGTGAATATTATGAAATAGAGCAGGTAAACTATACTCTTGATGAATTGATGGAAAATAGAGTAGAACACTATCATTTCATTGTTATGGATGCAGAAGGTCCTTGTTTGCCAAATATTAACAATGATTACATAACGCTAGTCTTTGATGTTGAAACTGGAGATTATTGGGCTGGTACAAATATTCAGAGTTTAAATATTTATGGTAAATGCCAAAACAATGACTATGATCCTGACTCACAATTGATAAGTTACGTGGAAGGATACTGGGAATTTCCTGAATATGATAATTTCTACGAATATCTAGCATCAATGGATTGGTTAAAAGAAAGTGCAAACGACATTGATTAGATAAGTTCGGATTCTGAGACACCTATTGTTGGTGCTTTTGTTGTGATGGTCCTTTTGCGTAAGAGATGGATCTACTCTCTTTGCACGGTTGCAGTGACTGTCTTTTATGCGTGGGTGGAGCTAAAGTTTATAAATTACAGGGCCCAATTTTCTACTGATGTTGGGGGCATAGCTCTTGCGCAGCTTATTTTTCCTGGGCTGTACATCATTTTGGGACTTGTTTTTTTACTTATAGGTCTCATTGTCCTGACGAAAAAGAAAATATGACTATCGTTCAACAAGGAGAAAAAAGTGTCAATTCAAGGATTAAATCAAGCAGACAAAATAATCTCAATGGCTAAAGAAGGGGCTAACTGGAAAAAAATGCCTCAAAAAAAAGGTCCTAGAAAGAAAAAATACAAAGGATCTGAAAAATATATATGTAATAAATTTGGAAAAACAATAGTAGTATATAGTGATTACAATCCAGCTGAAATATTCTGGAACCCTTTAAATCTTTTATTTTTGATTCCTTTTATACCAATTATGTTTTTTCTAACTCTTGGGTATTATAAATACTTGAATGATAGCAAAGGCATATTATTTCTCATTTTGGATATTATTATTTTTATTTTATCTCTATGGACAATAGATATTTCATTACTAATAAAATATTTTAGATATAAAGATTTCGTTAGATATGATAAAACCACAAAGAAACCTATTATTAAAGCTAGCATATGCACAGGTGAGCAGGTAGCTGGATTTAGGGATCTTTCCACCGGTGCTTTTGAAGAAGTAATGCTTATAAAGAATCAAGAAGACCTAGCATCATTTAAAAAGATTTACGGCATCACAGAAGAAATTGAAAAGATATATTAAAGGAAGAATAGTTATGTTTTTTATTATGGGAATTACTGATGGTCGCAAAGACTTTGACTTTAGCCAGACTGTCATATGCGATAATTGTGGGAAATATGGAAGATATCAGGTTTTCATGCTCTATACAGTTCTATCTCTTTTCTTTATCCCAACTTTTAAATGGAATAAAAGATATTATGTTCAGATGAGCTGCTGTGGCAGTGTATATGAACTTAATCCTGAAATGGGTAAGCGAATAGCTTCAGGAGAAGACCTACAAATCAATCCTCAAGATCTCACTAAAGTAGGCAATGGTAGAGGCTTCTTCAAACACTGCAATAACTGTGGTTACGAGACAGCTGAAGACTTTGATTTTTGCCCTAAATGCGGAATGAGGTTTTAAATGAAAATAATGAATCCTATTTAACAGTAGAAGAGATTCATGGCTAACAAATAAGGGATTAAAAACAGGTGATATATGGCCTGAATATTAAAATACTTTTAACGGGGGAATAATTAATATGTGCAAAACACTAATAGTTTATTTTTCGCTGGAGGGCAATACTAGATATGTCGCTGAAGAACTTCGTGTAGGTATTGGCGCTGACGTACTAGAGTTAGTTCCTAAAAAAGAATATCCCAATAAAGGATTTAAAAAATTCTTTTGGGGCGGTAAAAGTGCTGTCATGGCTGAAACTCCTGAACTTGAGCCTTACTCTATAAATATAGACGATTATGAACGTATAGTCTTTGGTTTTCCAGTATGGGCAAGTAACTTTGCACCACCGCTTAGAACATTTATTAAAAATACACCTAGTTTAGCTAGTAAAAAAATAGCAGCCTTTGCCTGCCAAAGTGGTGCTGGTGCAGAAAAAGCATTTGAAAAGCTTAAAGAATGTATTGGAATTAAAGAATTTGAGGCTACTTTAGTACTTATAGATCCTCTAACAAATTATGACTATAAGCAAGGCGATATGCTTGTTGCTTTTATAAAAAAACTCAACGAAGAAAAGGAAATACAAAAGAGTGCCGAATATGAAACAAAAAAATCAGAGCTTGAAAAAATAAAAGAGTCAGTAAAAAATAGGCCATCTGTAACAATAAACCAAGAGTTCTATGCCTATCTATATACATGCAAAGAATGTAATAATGAGATTCTCATAAAAACTAATGAAGGAAGATATGGAAATCTAGGACCTTTTAATTGTCCTGTATGCAATGCCCACTATTATGCCACTATAGATGATGGTGGCCCTACCCCTTTCTTATATGTCGCCAAATATGGTGAACAGCCTGCATCACTACTTGATAGTGAAGGGCAAAAGCGTTCTGAAAAAATACCACTTTTATATCAGGAGCTTTCTCTTGAATTAAACGAGTAGAATATTGGTACTCCCCATTTATGAGAGAATAATGCATAAAATGGGGAGTATTTTTTTGTGTAGTATTTGAGCAAACCTTAATTGACATACCATAATGGTTGGTGTAATTTATAAGCATAGAAAATATGGAACGGGTTCCATATAATAATATAATGACGCAGGACCGGGCTGCGTTTTTTATTGAGGGGATATGGAACGGGTTCCATATATGTTTTTACACTAGGAGGAGAAAAAATGAAAAGAAAAATTCTTTGCTCAGGTCTTGCCATTATGATGGCTTCATCTCTTATGGCGTGTGGGTCTTCACAATCTACAGGTGGAGATGCAAGCACAGGTACTGAAGGCGCAACACAAGGTGATATGGAAGATGCCGTAATTACTATTTGGTCACCAAGTGATAAAGAATCTATTGAGAATTGGTGGGCAGAAAAGATTGACGAATGGAACACAGCTCATCCAGACATGAAGGCAGCTCGTGAGGCGATTGATCGTTCAGATTCATATGCATATGATAATAAAATCGCAACAGCTGTAACATCAAATAGCCTTCCTTCAATATTCTTTGTAGACGGACCACAGGTTTCATACTATGCAGCTAATGGACTTATTGTTCCAATCACCGATTATTTTAGTGATAGTATTGATGATTTTGATCCTGCAACACAGGCTCAATGTACATATGATGGAGAATTATATGCAATATCAGCAACACAGTCTGGTGTAGCATTCTACTACAACAAGGATTTGTTAAAGGAATGTGGTGTTGATACTGATGATTTGGATTCAAGAACTATAGATAATCCAATAACATGGTCAGAAATGGCAGAAATTGCTGAGAAATGTACAACAGATAATTATGTAGGAACACATATTATTATGGACCACGGCGAGGGTATTCCTTATGCTCTTGAGCCAATGTATATTTCAGAAGGTAAGGACTATATTTCAGATGATGGAACTACAGCAGATGGCTATGTAAATAGTGACGAATCTGTAAAGACAACAGCATTTCTTGCAGACCTAATTGCAAAGGGTTATGCAAATGTAGATCCTATTACAGATGAATTCTTAAATGGCGCATGCGCTACTGAGTTAGGTGGTTCATGGGATGTAGCTACACTTGAGGCTAATGCAACTTTCGATTGGGGCGTAACATATTATCCAGTTGCTGATGATACTCATAAGGCTGTTTCTCCATGTGGAGACTGGTCAGCAGCTATTTCAAAGGATTGCGAGAATGTAGAGGCTACAGGTGAGTTTCTTAAATGGTTAATGAATACAGAAAATGTTGCTTCATATGCAGATGCAATTGCTAAGCCTGCAACTAGAGCATCAGCTTATGATGAGGAATGTATGGCTTCTTATGCAGAAGGACCAAGAGCTTTATTCGTAGAACAGCTTCAGAATTCAGCTGCTCCTCGTCCAAGAACTCCATCATATGCAACTTTCTCAACAGATTATGCAGAAGCAATGTCAAATATCTTCTCAGAGGCTGCTTCGACAAAAGCTGTTGATGAATCATACATTAAAGAACAGTTAGATTCTGTAGCAGACAGTTTTGCTGAAGATTATAACACTTACTACGCAAATTAATTAGTAAGGCTTGATGATACTATATTAAAAGTCGCATCAATTATGGTGCGACTTTTATATAGCATAGTTAGTGGCTTAGCAGTAAAGGAATTCGAAAAATAGGAGCAATACCGATGGCAAAAACAGAGCAAATGTCTGGAAGAAAACGGGATGAACGAATTGCTGGATATGTTTTTTCATTGCCTGCAGTAGCATTACTGATAGCGTTTTTGGTTGTACCGATTATATATACGGTGTACTATTCAGTATTCCAGTATCAAGTTATGAGACCAAACGATATAACATTCATTGGTTTTGAAAACTATCATAAATTGATTACTGATTCTGACTTCTGGATTTCATTAAAAAATACTTTTTATTTCACTATTGTAGTTGTGCCAGTCCAATGTGCATTAGCATTGATATTGGCAATGCTAGTATCTAAAAAATTTAAAGGTGTAGCAATATTTAGAACTATGTATTTCAGTCCACAGTTGACATCTATGGTTGTAATTGCTGTTCTTTGGACTGTTTTATACAACTCTAATCCTAATACTGGATTAATTAATGCGTTATTATTAAATCTTGGTCTTGAACCAATTAACTTTTTGACCAATGAGAGAACAGCGATGAATTCAATCATCTTTATGTCTGCATGGCAAGGAGCAGGCTACCAGATGATGATCTTTCTTGCAGGATTGCAGGGCATTCCAAGAGATCAATACGAAGCTGCCTCAGTTGATGGTGCAACACCTTGGCAACAGTTTTGGTTTGTCACAATACCAAATCTTAAAGGAACAATTAAGTATGTCATTATGATTACTATGATTCAGGCGATGAAGCTATTCACACAGCCATATGTAATGACACAGGGAGGTCCAAGAAATTCCACCAAAACCATGGTGTATTATATCTACACCCAGGGATTTCAAAAAGGAAATTTTGGATATGCCTGTTCAGTTGCAGCTGTATTCTTTGTGATTGTTGTGGCAATGTCATTAATTTTGCAAAAAATAACATCAGAAGAATGAAAGGAGTAGCTTATGAAATCTTTAAAAGCACAGAAGGCACTTCAGAAAATTCTATTCTATGCTGGTAATACAATAATTGGAATTATCTTTGTTTCTCCTTTGATTTGGATGATTTCAGCATCGTTAAAACCAGAAGCAAAAATATTTGCTAACATGAATTCAATACAGACTTTTGTTCCTGAAGATGCAAGCTTTGATAACTTTATTGAGGTTTTTAGACGAGTTGATTTGATGAACGTGTTTGAGAACACTATCACATATATTTTGCTTATTTTAGTATTTGATTTATTAATCAATTCAATATGCGGATATGCATTGGCAAAATTTCGTTTCAAAGGAAGAAAGCTAATTCTTAGCTTTGTAGTTGCATTAATGGTAATGCCAATGGAGGCAATTTTGCTTCCAATGTACATTGAAATGTCACAGCTAGGTTGGGTAAATTCAATGCCAGCATTGGTAGTTCCATCAATTGCAAAATGCTTTTCAATATATATGTTTTACAACTTTTTCAAGGATATTCCTGATGATTTATTGGAAGCAGCTTCAATTGACGGTAGTTCACCAATCAGAACTTTCTTTAGCATTGTAATGCCTATATCAAAAACGGTATATGCTACAGTATTTATTTTGGATTTTGTGGCTCATTGGAATGATTTCATGTGGCCATTCTTAATAATGACAGGTAAGGAAAATCGCACTATACAGCTTGCAGTTCAGTCATTTTTTGGAACACAGCCTGTACATTATAGTGCTATCATGGCATCACTGGTATTATCTGCAATTCCTATGATAGTTATGTTCATATTTATGCAGAAATACTACGTTGAAGGTATAGCATCTTCGGGTATAAAAGGATAAAAAATAAATATAATAAAAGCAATAAATTAACTTGAAAATTTGCCCAAAAACAGATATCTTAAACTAAAATATCCAAATGAAAGGGTAAGAAATTATGGCGACAATTAGAGATGTTGCGCAAAAAGCTGGAGTAGGTGTAGCAACTGTATCTCGTGTACTTAGTGAAAATGGGTATGTAAAAGAGGAAACAAAGCAAAAGGTTATGGAGGCTATCCGTGAACTTAATTACACCCCAAATGAAATTGCTAGAAATTTATATTATAAAAGAACAGGTATAGTTGCAGTTATCATCCCTCAGATTTCTCATCCTTTTTTTGCAGAATTTGTTGATAAACTGGTAGTAGAGCTGCTCGCACATGATTATAAAGCTATGATTTGCAATACATGGTCAGAGGAAAGCTATGAGCTACAGTACTTTGATATGTTAAAACGCAATATGGTTGATGGTATAATCTGCGGTACTCACTCTGTTACTAATGAAGAATATTTTAATATCAATCGTCCTATTGTTGCTTTAGATCATACATTTGGTCGCGGTATACCATGCGTGTCAGTAGATCATAAGGAAGGTGGACGCCTTGCTGCCATGGAATTAATACAGGCTGGCTGTAAAAATGTACTACAGTTTCGTGGCTCCTCAAACATGGATTCACCAGCGTCATTAAGACACGACGTATTCGAAAAAATAATCCGTGAACACGGACTTGGTTATCAGGAAATTATTACAGATATGAATGATTTATCTGAAGCAACAGCAGAAAGAAATGCATATGAATTCTTCGAAAAATATCCTGATGTAGATGGCATATTTGGAACGGATTTAACGGTGATGTCTGCTATGAAAAGAGCTCATGAGCTGGGAATTGATATTCCAGGAAGGCTAAAAGTAGTAGGTTACGATGGAACAAAAATTAGTAGATTGGCTAGCCCTGGATTGACTACTGTATGTCAGCCTATTGATGATTTGGCCAAGCAATCAGTGAATATTATGATGGATTTAATAAACGGTAAAACTATTGACAGTAGTGATGTACATTTATCTGTTAGTTTACATCGTGATCAATCAACAGCTATTAACTAATCTGATTTAGGCAAATTTATAAAAACGATAATGGAGTTTTTATGAATAGTAAATCATTAATTAAGGCACGAGAGTATGAACTACATGAGGAGGCTAAAGTCAATGTAAGTGACAGAGCAGCCTTTCACCTTACTCCTAGAGTCGGATGGATGAATGATCCTAATGGATTCTCCTATTATAAGGGAAAGTACCATTTATTTTATCAGTATTATCCATATGATACTAGCTGGGGACCAATGCATTGGGGGCATGCATGCACAGAAGACTTTATTAAATGGGAATATTTGCCAGCCGCATTGGCGCCAGATCAAGAGTATGACGATTTTGGTTGTTGGTCTGGTAGTGCTGTAGAGTTAGATGACGGAACTCATGCATTGATGTACACAGGCGTAGTTGAGGATCCTCAAACAAAAGAATTTACCCAGACACAGTGCTTAGCTGTGGGAGATGGTATTGACTATATAAAGCTTGAAAAGAATCCTGTTATAGATGGTTCGTTGCTCCCAGAGGGTGGTAGCAGAGCGGATTTTAGAGATCCTAGAATCTGGTACGACAAGGACGATCAATTATATTATTTGGTCGTGGGAAATAGAACCGAGGATGGCAGCGGAGCCATCTTATTATTTCAAAGTCATGATGTGAAGCAATGGGAATATGTAACAACCTTGGATCGTAGTGATAATAAATATGGAAAAATGTGGGAATGCCCAGATTTCTTTTCGTTGGATGATACACAGGTTTTGTTAGTTTCACCTCAGGAAATGCGAGCTCAGAAATTAGAATTTCATAATGGAAATAATTCTATATGTCTTTTAGGTGGTTACAATAAAAAGAAACACAAATTTGAACGTGAGAGCGTTCAAAGCGTTGATCAGGGGCTTGATTTTTATGCTCCTCAAACGGTGGAGACACCTGATGGCAGAAGAATACTTATAGGCTGGATGCAATCTTGGGAATCAAGTAGAAATCAACCCCATGACAATAAGTTCTTTGGAACTATGTCAATACCAAGAGAGTTATCTATTAAAGATGGAAGGCTTTTGCAGAAGCCTGTTAAGGAATTAGAAAAGTATCGTGATAATCGAGTATCTTATCAAGGTGTGACATTCAAGGAGCCTATGCAATTGGACGGTATTAATGGGCGAATTCTTGATATGGATATTTGCTTACAAATGCCAGAGGCAACAACCAATGATGTGGTTACAATTGCCTTTGCAAAAGACCATGAAAATGAGACTATAATACAGTATTTTCCACACAGTGGATTATTACGATTTGATAGAAATAACTGTGGATTTGACTGCGACATTCTCAATGTAAGAGATGTTGAAACAACCCCTTATAAATTGAAGCTACGGATTCTATTAGACCGTTACAGTTCAGAAATCTTCCTCAATGAAGGTGAACGTGTGCTTACAAGTACCTTTTATACACCTATTCAAGCAACAGATATTACATTCCAGGCGACATCTGAAGCATATATGGATATTACTAAATGGGATTTGATGCTGTAACCAAAAATATAGTCATTTTCACTCTTCATAATTCTCATATATAAAGCAGAGGTGGAAATTCGCTAAAAAGTGAATTTCCACCTCTGTGTTTTTACTAAAAAAGATAGTACTAGTCTAAATTTATATAAAGATTTAGTTGACATATGCAACTAATGCGATTATCATTCATATTTAAAAGGAGGTTCGACTATGGATAAAGTAAAAGTTTTTCGAGAATATACCAGAGATCTGGAGCGTAATCTTGATAATTTGAACACTACGGATTGTTGCCAATGCTCAGTTACTACTTCTCAGTGCTTTCTTGTAGTTGAGATTGGACGTAGCCCGGGTATTTGCGTAAAAGAATTGGCGAGGATACTGAAACTTGATAAAAGTGCGGTAAGTAGGTCTGTTGAGGAACTTGTACAAAAAGGTTTTGTCATTCGAGAACCTTCTAAAACAGATCGTAGATGTGTTGTGCTTACTCTGACAAAAGAGGGAGAGGCTCGTTTTAATAAGATTGAGAATGACATGTATGAGAAGTTTAAAGATGTGTTCTCAAAAATCCCGAAGGATAAGCAAGATCAGGTTCTTGAGGCTTTAAAACTATATAATGAAGCATGCAATAAAGTGGAGGACAAATGTTGTGATTAGACAGATGATGGATAGTGACTGGGAAAGAGTATCAGAGATTTACAAGCAGGGAATGGAAGGCGGTACAGCAACCTTTAATACAGAGTGTCCTAGTTTCGAAGAATGGGATAAGGGACATATTAGGGATTGCAGATTTGTTTATGAGGACGAAGGAAAGGTAATCGGTTGGGTTGCAATCAGTCCAACATCAAGCAGAAGCGTTTATAAGGGCTGCGTTGAAATGAGCATTTATGTGGATCAAAAGTACAGGGGTCACGGCGTTGGAACTGCTCTTGTAAATGAGTTGATTAAGGGGTCAGAAAAAGCAGGATATTGGAGTATATATTCGGCAATAATCTCTATTAACAGGGCTAGCATAGCATTACATAAGAAGTGTGGTTTTAGAGAAATAGGATATAGAGAAAGAATCGCGAAGGACAGATTTGGAGAATGGCAGAATACAACCCTGATGGAGTATAGAGCTTCATAAGAAGGAGAGATATTATCATAATATGTAGATTAAATTAAGTGGAAGTTATTATGCAGAAAATTAATTAGAAGGAGATAACAAGAATTGGGAACTTTTGATGTAAAAGAATGTAATGATATTGAGGTGGCAAAAGCATTATTCATTGAGTATTCTCAGATAAAAGGTGCCGAAGGATGCTTTGTTTCTTTTGATAAAGAATTGGCCGATTTAAATAATTTTTACAAGGGTGGAGCAATTCTCATTGGTTATGAAAATGGTAAACCTGTAGGCTGTATAGCTATAAAAAAAGTAGATGTCACAACCTGCGAAGGAAAACGATTGTTTATTAAACCAGAGTATCGTGGGAAAGGGTATGCAAGAGTTCTACTTAATTCCATGATAGAAAAGTCGCGAATGCTTGGGTATGACCAACTGACATTTACTACTAAACCAGAAGTAATGAAAACAGCCTATGAATTATATAAGCGTATGGAGTTTGAGGAATTAGGCTGTGAAAATGGAACGGTATCTATGAGAATAGTATTATAGGGCTTAATATAATCAAATATAAAAACATTGAAAAATCGTTGTTTGTAGGAGTGACACAATGCTTACAGATATACCATGATTTTACAAAGGTTACTGCAAAAAATGTGGTAGCCTTTTTTAGTTGACAGGAACGGAAAAATAGTATCTTGTTGTGACTATTGTAACTACAACGAAAATGATTTAAGATAGAGTCGATGGAGGTGTCAGAATGCAGATTTCAAGCAGATTTACAATAGCGGTTCATGTGCTTATAGCAATTGAAACATTTAAGAATGACCATAAAATCACCAGTGAATTTCTTGCGTCCAGCGCAAATGTAAATCCGACGGTAATCAGAAGACTCTTGCAGCAGCTGAAGAAGGCGGAGATTGTAACAGTGAAGCGGGGAAGCGGCGGTGCCGATATAGAGAAATCCTTGACGGAGATAACGCTTCTGGATGTTTACAATGCCGTGGAGCCTGTCGAAAATGGACAGTTGTTTCATTTCCATGAGAATCCGAATGAGTTATGCCCTGTGGGACGGAACATTCACAGGATCATGGATCACAGGCTTGAAGAAATACAGAATGCCATGGAAGATAAAATGCGGCGAATAACCATAGCTGATGTAATGGCGGATGCGAACAAGCTGATAGAATCTTAAAAAGTTTTGTTGTAACACTTGACATCACAACGTGGCAGTGGTACACTTCCGTTGTATCAATCAATATCACAACAAATGGAGGTATCAGAAATGTCTAACTATAGTAAGGTAAGTGTTGCAAACGATCCGAGAACTGAACTTCATGATCAGCTGGGACTTACAGGGGCTGAGATCAGCATCAACCATCTTCCGGCAGGTGCGAGTGTTCCTTTTGTTCATTATCATAAGACCAATGAAGAGATTTACATCATTCTTTCCGGCAAGGGAAAAGCGGTAGTTGACGGTGAGGATATAGAGCTTTCTGCCGGTGATATCGTGCGTATTGCGCCGGATGGAAAAAGACAGTTCTTCGCGGCAGATGATTCTGAGATCAGCTATGCCTGTATCCAGGTGAAGGCAGGTTCTCTTGAAGCGTATACCGCCGACGATGCAGTAATCGAGTAAGTATGAGTTTTAAAGTTGTGGGCATTTCTGCAAGCAGATGTCCATAACTTTTTATGTGGAGAGCTATGAGTATTTGTATTAAAGATCAGATTCAGAACATGAATCTTGTCATAGGGTGCACTGTTGGATGTCCGTACTGCTATGCCAGAAACAATACGAGGCGTTATCACATCATAGATGATTTTGAAAAGCCACAGTTTTTTCAAGGCAAGCTTCGTATGATGGAAAAGAAAAAACCGCAGAATTTTCTGCTGACAGGCATGAGCGATCTCTCGGGCTGGCATGAGGAATGGAGAGAGGAAGTCTTTAAAAAGATAGCAGAGAATCCTCAGCACCAGTTTATTTTTCTTACCAAACGACCGGATCTTCTGTCTTTTGAAACAGATCTTGATAATGCGTGGTTTGGCGTTACTGTTACGAGAAAGTCTGAGTTATGGCGTATTGATGCACTTCGGAGCAATGTGAAGGCAAAAAAATATCATGTTACCTTTGAGCCCTTGTTCGATGATCCGGGTAGGGTTAATCTTACAGGCATTGACTGGATTGTGGTGGGAACCATGACAGGTGCAAAGAGCAGGACTGTTAAAACAGATTCCGGGTGGGTTTATTCATTGACAGAACAGGCTCATGAACTGAACATTCCTGTATTCTGGAAAGAAGATCTTGTTCCGATTATGGGAGAAGAAATGATACAGGAAATGCCGGATGCTTTTAACAAAGTGCTGGAGGAACAGAGAATATGGAACAAACAGAAATCAAAGTAAATCATATAGAAACAAAAAGTGTAATGACAAAATCGAATACTCCTATTGGAGGATATTCGGTGAATCCCTATGTGGGGTGTCCCCATGCCTGTAAATACTGCTACGCATCTTTTATGAAACGCTTTACAGGGCATACGGAGGAATGGGGAACCTTCATGGATGTGAAAGACTGGCCTAAAATAAAGAATCCAAAGAAGTATGCCGGCCAGAAGGTGATTATTGGAACAGTTACGGATGGTTATAATCCGCTAGAGGAAACATATAAAAATACAAGAAGACTTCTGGAGGAACTAAAGGACAGTGGTGCGGACATACTTATCTGCACAAAGTCAGACCTTGTACTAAGAGATCTGGATCTGCTAAAAGAGATCAATGAAAATAGCAGACTTACAGTATCATGGTCAATCAATACTCTCGATGAAGAGTTTAAAGATGATATGGATGCGGCAGTAAGCATAGAAAGAAGGCTTGCTGCAATGAAAGAGGTATATGCGGCAGGCATTCGTACAATTTGCTTCATTTCACCCGTGTTCCCAGGGATTACCGATATAGAAGCAATCATAGACAGGACAAAAGATCAGTGTGACCTTGTATGGCTTGAGAATCTGAATCTTCGCGGAGGTTTTAAGGCAGATATCATGAAATACATTTCCGATAAACATCCGGATTTGGTGCCGCTGTATGACGAAATTTATAACAAAAAGAACCGCAGCTATTTTGAAGCACTGGAAAAGGAAGCAGAAGAGCTGGCTAAAAAGTATGATTGCAGGTTTGTTGATAATGAAACTCCGTATGAGAGAGTAGAGAAAGGACATCCAACAATCGTAGATTACTTTTACCACGAAGAAGTAAGAGGAACTTCCAATAGTGGAAAGAGAAATGTAATACATAATCCTTAATGGAAGAAAAACCGGAAGTTAATCGCACAAATTCAAGTTTGTCTAACTAAATAAACATACTATAAGGAGCTGGTTTAGCTCCTTTATTTATGCATATTATTTCCAGAACTAAATGTAACAGTAATGTATGTTTTGCTTTTACCTCTATAATGTTGCATTAAGTTTAAGAAATTTGCATTTACATTAAAAAGTTACTTATCATTTAACGATACCACTTGATAAAAATCGCAGAAGAGAGTAAAATGTATCTATCGGTTAAATATCTGTTTATCCGATAGATAGTATTGAAAAAGCCCGAAAACACGGCCTTTCTATCTATCCCCTGTTTTTTCAAATTTTTGGGAGGATTTACAATATGGGTAAAGATTCACAGTTCTATAAAGACAAAACAAAGAATCAAAAAATCAAATTACGTGAGTTAATCTCACAGCTTCCTAAGTGTGCTGCTGATTATATTTATTCTAAGGAACATACAACTCAGCCTAGCACCTTAATTTCATATTCCTATGATCTATTAACTTTTTTTCGATTTTTAGGAGCCTCCAACCCTACAATTGATGGTTCAAACCTCAAAAAAATTGATTACGGCGTTTTAAATAAAATTACAGCTGATGATATTATTGAGTACCAACGTTACTTAGAATTAAATGTTGTAGGTGAACAACACGAAAATGATAAAAAAGCAATCGCTCGTAAAATGTCCCCATTACGTGGTATGTTCAAGTATCACTATACCAGACACAATATTGACGATGATCCAACGGCTACAGTTGAATTGCCAAAGCTCAAAAAAGACAAAAACATCATTAGAATGAACAATTATGAGGTTCAAGCAATTCTAGACGCCATTGATAACGGAACCGCCTATACATCTGAGCGTCAACGCATGTATAATCAAAAAACACGTGGCCGCGACCTTGCAATCCTTACTTTGATGCTAAATACAGGAATCCGTGTCAGTGAATGTAATGGCCTGGATTTAAATGATGTAGATTTCCATGTTAATTCTTTAACAATCGTTCGAAAGGGAGGCGGACAGGACGTTATCTACTTCAATCAGGAGGTTGCAGACGTTCTAAAAGACTATATAAATGGCGAACGCCAATATATAAATCCTGTAGAAGGCCATGAAACTGCTCTCTTCTATTCCCTTCAAGGAAAAAGAATTAGTGTAGATGCAATTGAAAATCTTGTTAAGAAATACGCCAAAATAGTGGTTCCAAACAAAAAAATCACGCCTCATAAGCTACGAAGCACCTATGGCACTGCCCTCTATCGTGAAACCGGCGATATCAGGCTTGTAGCTGATGTACTAGGCCACGAAAATATTAATACAACTATCGACTACTATGCTGCTATTGAAGATGAGCACAAACGACAGGCCCGTAACGCAGTAGATTTCCGAAGAAAAGATACATAAAAAAAGGTATAGGAATTTCCTATACCATTTTTCTATATTTATTAAGTAAATCTTCAAAATAAGCAGGCAACGGAGCATCTACTTCAACATATTCTCCAGTAGTAGGCTGTATGAAGCCAATTGTCTGTGCATGAAGAGTTTGCCCCTGAAGATTCTTAACTGGCTTTCCATAAACATCATCCCCAAGCAAAGGATGGCCTATATGAGCCATGTGAACACGAATCTGATGAGTCCTTCCAGTTTCCAGCTTAAACTGTACATAAGAATAGCCTTTATATTGCTCTAAAACCTTGAAATGAGTGATTGCCTTTCGACCATCGCTTACTACAGCCATTTTCTTTCTATCTTTTGGATTTCGGCCAATTCTAGCATTTACAGTGCCTTCGTCCTCTTTAAAATTCCCAATAACGATTCCCTTATATATACGATTAACTGAATGCACTTTAATTTGAGCAGCAATATCATTATGAGCTTTATCGTTTTTGCATACTAAAAGAGACCCTGTAGTATTCATATCTATTCTATGTACAATTCCTGGACGGATTTCTCCATTAATTCCAGATAATGAATCTTTGCAATGATACATAAGCGCATTGACAAGTGTACCAGAATAATGACCTGGAGCTGGATGCACAACCATTCCCTTAGGCTTATTAACAACAATTACATCCTGATCCTCGTAAAGGATTTCAATAGGTATATCCTCTGGCACAATATCAATCTCTTTTACCGGCTCTATACTTACAACAATATCGTCACCAAGTTTGGTCTGATATTTAGATTTTACCTGTTTTCCATTAACTAAAACAAAGCCACTATCAATAGCTTTTTGATAGTAGCTTCGTGATTTCTCAGGTAATGCTTGAGCTAAATATTTATCTATTCTGACTCCACAATCTGCAGAATCCTCAATTGATAAAGTAAATTCATCCATTCTTTGTAATCTTTAATCCTTTTTTAATATCATCTAAATCTTCATCTGTATAATACCACATAATAAGAATTAACAGTAAAATAACAGAAACTGTAACGTAGCAATCTGCAACATTAAATACAGGAAAATTGATAAGGGAAAAATAAATAAAATCAACAACATAATTATTCATGATTCTATCGATATAATTGCCTATAGCACCTGCAATCAAAAACACAATAATATAATCTAAAGCCTGGTATTTCTTAGTCTGAGGCATCTTTACCAAAATATAGCAAAGAGCCACAAGAAGAATCGGTGTAATAATTGCAAATACAATCTGCTTTCCCTCTAAAATAGAAAAAGCCGCACCTGTATTCTCCAAATAATGTAGCTGCAATACATTTGGAATAAGAATTATATCTGCTTTATTCATAAGATGTCTCACAGCCAAAACTTTAGTAAACTGATCAAGAGCAATAAGTAAAACTGTAAGTATTAAACTATAAAGCAATGAAACTGATTTTTTATATTTGTAAAACATTAAACTAGCACCTTATCTATAGCCCAAAGCAAATCTTCATCGGAAAAATCCAAATATGAATCGGCCTGACCTACCGCCTTTAATATAGTAAATTTAATCTTGTTCCCAGTCATTTTTTTATCTGACTTGGTAGCTGCAAGAACTTCTGTCGGATTCAAACCATCTACACTAACAGGAATATCAAACTCCTTCAAAGTCTCAATAATATCAGAAACCTCATCATCCGATATGTGAGATAATTTGTTAGATAAATAAATTGCTGAGACCATTCCAAGTCCAACACACTGTCCGTGTCCCAATGTAAAATTCTTAAGCTTCTCAATAGCATGGCCAATGGTGTGACCAAAATTTAGGTACGCTCTGATACCTTTTTCCTTTGGATCAATTTCAACAACATGGCCTTTTATTCCACAGCACTTCCTAACAGCATATGCCAAGGCATCATAATTGCGCTCTTTTAACAAAGTAGAATTAGCCTTAAGCCAATTATAGAAATCCTGATCAGCAATAAGAGCACTCTTAACAACTTCACCCATACCACAAATAAAGTTATTATCATCCAGTGTATTTAAAGAACCAATATTCATATAAACAAGCTTGGGCATATAGAACGCACCAACCATGTTTTTATATTGGTTGAAGTCAACTCCTGTTTTGCCGCCTACAGAACTATCAACCTGGGAAAGCAATGTAGTAGGAACTTGAATAAAATCAATGCCTCTTAAAAAAGTAGCCGCAGCAAAGCCAGTTAAATCACCAACAACACCGCCACCCAAAGCAACAAGCAGGGAGTTTCTGGTAAATTTATAATTTATTAAATGCTGATATAACAAATTAACAATACTAAGATTCTTAGATTCTTCTCCTGCATCAAAGCTAAATGAGTATACTTCTGAACCAGTATTCTTAAATCCTGATATAATTTCAGATAAATATAGCTTAGCTACATTGGAATCTGTAACAATACAAATCTTATCGTATTGATGGTTTACTTCTGAGTTAAATACATTTATTAAATCAGAAAAATCTGGTCTAAATACAATTTTATAACATGGCTTGTTCTCGTAATTGATTAGTAATTCTTGAAGCATTTTATTCTCCCGTAATGATCAAAAGCAAGTCAACATAAGTCAAAAGAAAAAAGCACCAGATAATCTGGTGCTTAAAATTTAAAAGCCTGTTTGAATTCCTGTAAAGTCAAAGGCATCAACGATTCCTGCTAAATCACCAGATAGCTCAACTCCTGCAGGTGTGATAATGAAGATGTAATCTTCGATTCTCTGAAGGTTACCATCGATTGCATAACATGTACCGCATGTGAAATCAATGATACGCTGAGCAACTCCTAAATCCAAACCTTTCATATTAAGTAAAACGGTTCTATCAGCTAAAAGTGTCTCAGAAATCTCTCTGGCATCCTCGAATGAAGATGGCTTAATAACACAAACCTCCATAACAGTTCCTTTCCCTTTATTTCTCATAGGTGTAATCTTTGGAGCTGGTTTAGCAGCTCTAGTCTCTTTTTCAGAAGGCTTGTTCAAAACTGGACGTCTTTCTTCGTCTGAATTCTTTCCGAATTTGTTGAAGAAGGATTTATCCTCTTCCTCATCATATAATTCATCATCATCATAATCGTCGTAGTCGTCACTAAGATGCATCGCGTCAAGCATTCTTTCAAACATAACATACTCCTCTTTATTTAAATATTATAGTTTCTCTCACCGAAGATTGCTGTACCTACACGTACATGAGTAGCACCTTCTTCTATGGCAACTTCAAAATCATTTGTCATTCCCATAGATAAAATTCTCATATCTACATTATCAAGGTTTTTACTTGCTATGTCAACCGATAAAGCCTTTATTTTGTTAAAAATTGGTCGATTTTCTTCAGAAACCACTACATTTGGTGCTATAGTCATTAATCCTTCGATGTGAACATTCTCCAAATGAGAGATTTCTTCACAAAGCTGCAAAGTCTCTTCAAGCTTAACACCAAACTTTGTAGCTTCGTTAGCTGCATTTACTTCGATAAGAATTGGTACAACTATTCCATGTTTTTTAGCCTGAATATTAATCTCTTCAGCTAATCTGTAACTATCTATAGAATGAATAAGCTTAACCTTATCTACGATATATTTAACTTTATTACGCTGGAGGTGACCGATTAAATGCCAATCAATATCATTTGGCATCTCAGGAATCTTTCCTGTAAGTTCCTGAACTTTGTTCTCACCAAAGCTGCGAATACCTTCGTCATAAATCACCTGCAAATCCTCTACTGGCTTTGTCTTACTAACTGCAATAAGAGTAACTTCCTCTCTTGCTCTACCAGCTCTCTTGCAAGCAGCCGCAACCCTTTCCTCTACGTTTGTTAAATTCTCTTTTAATTCTTGTTCTTTCATTCAAAAGCTCCTTAATTAAATCAAGATTGTATTTGTTAATTTATGATTGAATTTTCTTCTACTTCATCGCCCTGTAATACAATATGATCATACATGGATATACCATAGTTTGTACCGGTTTTAATTATTGAATAATCATCATTCTGATAAAGTATTTCTATCTGCTTAAATACTGCATAGCCTTTATTGACATTATATACGCCTTCCAATTTATCAGTGGTAGAACCAACTACATACTGCTCATTAGAATTAGGCTTAATTAACTTATCGCCTCTAGTAACAATTTCATCATCTATATAGTAATACTCATCAGATTCATAATATATTGTTGGAGTAATATACATATTTTCTGAGCCAGATTGAAGAAGGAAGCCAGCATCATCGGTATTGTTCCCCTGCATCATATAGTCCTTTGGTATTGTATAGAACTCTTTTTCAACGATTGACGAATTAGGAATCTTTAAGCCTGAAATATTGTTATTAATAATCTTCACATGTACATAACGAGAATCCGCGAAGCGATCCATGGAATCATCCAAAGTTAAAACAAGATAATATTTTCCGGCTTTCTCCTGGAATTCAAGATTTGTCCAGGTTTCAGTATCATCCTCTAGGAACCTTATCTTTAAATAAGATTCTCCTTGAAGAGAATCATATAAATCCTCATCTACTTCCAATACTAAATTCCAATGATCCGATGTAATAAGCTTATATACAGGCTGACCTACAACAACAGATTCTTGTGCTTTAAGATTTTCAGTAGAATATTCTGAAGTATCAAAAGAATCTGCAGTAAATGTATCAGTTGTTAAATCTTCCATTCCATCAATTGAATATACCACCAGGCCTGGTGTGGCACTGTTATAGATATTAAAGGAACCAGAAGCTATAGCAGAGTCTAGTGAATCCCCCATAGATTCCATAGCCGAAACTGTATATAATTGTTCAACCTGAGATTCTAAGTCATTTTTAAATGAATATGTTTTAGTAAAATTAATACCGTCATAATCAATTAAATAATTAGAAACTGTAGATTGAATCTTAGAATAATCTTCTTCATCTAAAACAATCTCTGAATCATCACCAGAATCCTCTAGTGAGGATAAGATTTCACCTGTGGTGTCTAACGCGTACACCTGGGATTTTGAGCCAACTTTACCAAAATTTTCAGCAAGGTACAAAATATCTCCAGAATTATCCGCATACACAATCTGCTCTTGTCTGATAGCAAGGGCATTATATTCAAGATTTGAAGATATAGAACCCTGTGACACCTCATAAACAGTAATGTTATCTGCAGTGACATAAGTAAATAAATGATACATCATATAGATAAACATTACGCCTATGACGATAAAACCAATAGAAAAATGGTATTGCTTTGGGTATTTAATTATTTTGTTATCATTTTTCTTTTTTCTTTTCATATATTGTCTAACATAATTATAGGGCACGCAAACCGTGCCCTAATATACTCATTAAATTATAAAGAGATAATGATTTTGCCTTTCGCATTTTCTGGCAAATCCTTTTCATTTTTACTAACTGATAAAACGAATTTAACATCATACATGTTGCAAATCTTATCAAGCTTATTAAGGGCTACATTAAGACCGTCTGATGAATCAACGTAGGAAACAGTAAGAAAACTATCAAGAAATACTTCTTGAATATCCGCATTCTGAGATAAAACTCCACTAAGGAAACCTAAAAACTCATCTGTAGATTCAACTGGATAATCCCCCATGTTTATCAATCGAATCTTCGAATCAAGTTCGTACATGTGCTTCGTATTCTTGTCAATGTAAACAACAGATCCGTCAACCTTTTTGACATCACTGTTAACCTTGTCAAGTAAATACTTTGTCTTGCCTTTACCCTTTTCGCCTGAAATAATTTCCACCATGTCAAAATACCTCCCTTAAATTTTTAGTTATATCAATTTTAACATAATGCTGTTAAAACCTAAATACTAAATGCCAAATTATAGGCAATAGTTACTAAGTATTTCATTCATGAGCAGATATAAATTAGAACGACAATCTGCGTTAAAAACAATCGATATTATTTTGTCGTGGTCTTCATTTTCTGAAAGAAGAACCAAACAATAGCCTGCAGCTCCTGTTGTACCAGTTTTACCACCTAAAATAGTGAAGCCTGAAGGTGTATTTACATTTCCAGTAATGTATTGATTTGTGGTCTTCCACTCCTGAGTCTTTGCTTCTCCACCACTTGTATAGCTAGCCGTGTATGTGCTTGCTGTAAAAATAGTATAGAACTGTTCATTAGACATAGCTGCATTTAATATTAAATACATATCATAAACAGTTGTGTAATGGTTTTCATCATGCAAACCATTAGGAGTAACAAAATTTGAATTTGTTGCGCCAAGAGATTTGGCTGTGCTATTCATAAGAGCCGCAAATGTATCTACATCGCCGCTGATTCCTTCTGCAATAGCAACTGCAGCATCATTTCCAGACCTAAGCATCAAACCATATAGCAAATCTCTCAGGGAAATTACATCCCCTTCTTTAAGATTGATAACTGATGAATCGCTAGCTTGATCAACTGCATTTGCGCTTACCGTATAATAATCATCTAAATTACCATATAAACAAGCTATATAAGCCGTTAAAATCTTGGTAGTAGATGCAGGATACATTTTTTCATGTAATGACTGTGCATATACAACTGATTGCTCTGTAGTATTGAAAGCACCTGCAGCACCAGCCACCTGTGAATCTACTGCTGAAGTCCCTAAATCATCCGTACCGGCAACACACAGATTCTTAGCAAATAACTGAACATTAGATGTAGAACCATTATGTGTGATACCGTATGTAAAGGAAGTATCATACATCTGATAGGATGTAACCGATTCTGTGGTGTTGCCACATGCAACAAATGGTAAAGATATACAAATAATCAGTATAAAGCTTAATAATTTATTTATACATCTCACGCCACTCAAGATCTCCTCTATCAAGTGATTTAATAAGTAACTCAGCTGTTGCTAAATTTGTAGCAAGAGGGATGTTATTAGCATCGCATATACGAACAATGTTATTAACATCAGGCTCATGAGACTTAACAGTAAGTGGATCTCTAAGGAAAATAACCAAATCAATCTCATTCTGCTCAATCTGAGCACCTAATTGCTGTGTGCCACCTAAATGTCCAGCTAAGTATTTATGTACACTAAGATTAGTAACTTCCTCTACAAGTCTTCCAGTAGTACCTGTTGCAAAAATTTCGTTCTTACTAAGGATACCTCTGTAAGCAATACAGAAATTTTGCATAAGCTTCTTCTTAGAGTCGTGTGCTACCAAACCAATATTCATTTAAAAAAGCCTCCCGTTGTTATTTTTGGACTGAAGCCCTACATTTAAAACAATACCTATACCAAAATAAATCGTCACAAGTGAGGTCAAACCATAACTAACAAATGGCAATGGCAAACCTGTATTTGGCATCAAGCCTGTAACAACGCAAATATTAACAAAGCTCTGGAATCCAATAAGAGCAGCCATACCTATGCAGATAAGCTTGCCAGCAATGTCCTTTGCGTTCTTGGCTATCATTAGTATTTCGATAGTTATAAAAAATATAAGTATTATTATAAGTGCCGAACCAACAAAACCTAACTCTTCTCCCGCTACGGCAAAAATAAAATCTGTATGAGGTTCAGAAATATAATTTCCGTTTTTAACCGAGTCAAACGCCTGATTTCCAAGACCTTTTCCCAATAGCTGGCCTGAACCAATGGCCATGATAGAATTCTGCTGCTGATATGAGCTTGCAGGATATTCATCAGGCTTGAGCCATGCAAGGATTCTAAGACCCTGATATTCATCGAGAATCGTCTGACCTTCTCTTGTTACAAGAAACAGTAATAATGCAATACCAGGTACAGTAACACCTAAGATTGCTCCTACTAACTTGTAACTAACTCCCGTTACAAATATCATAACACAAATAATCATCATTGTGACAATTGTGGTTGATAAATCTGGTTCTTTTTCAATCAAAAGTAGTGGAAACATTGATAATACAATTGTTATAGCTAAAGTTTTTGGCTTATTAATATCTTCTTCATGCATCATAAAGAACCATGCAAAAAACAGAATAAGCAAAATCTTAGCCAACTCAGAAGGTTGGAATCTGATACCAACATCAATCCATCGTGTTGCACCACCTGATTTTTCACCAAAAAGCAAAACAGATGCCAAAAGGCCTAATACAAGAAAATAATATACCCAATGAAAATGTAACAGGAAATCATAGTCTAACAGCGCCATACCAGCCATTACAAAGATTCCCAAAATCATTCCTAAAATCTGTTTTTGCTGATTTGCTTCATTTGCACTACCAATAACGAAAATACCAATAATGGTAAGAGTAATAACAGCAATTATTAACTTTACATCGAGATTTTTAAACTTATAATTGTGAAACATTAATTTTTAATCCTTCTAAGTAATCCACTGCTAAGAGGCTCAGCTAAGAGCTCTCTATTCCATACAGATACGCCCATAGGCTCTATCTCTTTCTTATGAACTCTAAAAGACCATTTCTCCTGAATTCTTATAGCGCCATTAACAGTACCAATCTGAATGTTGTTGCTATCTAAAAGGCCAGTTGCTATATAGCATCCAGTATTATCTGGATATCCGGCATAAGCTGCGCCTTCCAAAGAACCTAAGACAATAATATTACCCTTAGCCTGAACTGATGCCTTAGACTTTACGTCTCCAAGAATAACAAGGCTTGAATCTGAAGTAATAGAATCATTCTTCATAACAGAGCCTCTAATGATTTTGGCATTTTCAAAAATCTCGTCAGAATAGAATTTATCAATCTGACCAAGCATTCTTGTATCCTTGAGCTCATTATTCTCATGAATAAGGATGATTTTGATTTTAGAATTAAGCTCGATTGCTTGAATAATAACCATTCCCTCTTCTGCAGTAAGCTCTCGACCTTGAGTCTCCAAAATCATCTCAGTCTCACCGAAGAAATCGGCAGACTGAGCAAACTTTTTGCAAACAGCTCTTACAAGGTCTTCGAATGGAATAGTCGCATCCAATTGAAGAGTTAATCCATATTTATTACTTTTTAAAATGACTGGGTCATTACTCATAATATTATCTCCCTTTATTGTTAAAAAGTATTTTAATCTGTAAATTCATTTTCAGAATTTGAAACAGTGCTAGCCTCACCACTAAGTAAGTCTTCTGTTGCAGATACACCAAAGTAATAAGCCAAAATATCCTTTGAAACCTCGGCAGCATTATGTGATGTATAACCATAAGCAATACGTGTAGCGATAGAAATCTCTGGATCACTATATGGTGCAAAGCCAATAAATAAAGCGTGGTTAGGACGAGATGCAACCTGCTGAGCAGTACCAGTCTTACCCGCAACTTCAACAGAAAATCCGTTAAATGATGAAAGCGACTCGCACACCATTCTCATACCATAATGTATAGCATCCCATTCTGATGAATTAAGTACATCTATCTGATTTCTAACTGAAGGACTATATCTTTCAATAACATTTCCATCAGCGTCTCTTACACTATCAAGAAGTGTAAGGTTGTATACTGTTCCCTCGCTTGCAATAGCTGCAGCATATCTTGCTAAACCAATAGTTGTATAGTTGTTATCAGACTGACCGATAGCAGCCATGACAGGATACTCTGTAGCAATATGAGGTGAGTTTTCTTCTATTTCAATTCCAGTAGTCTCATCTAATCCGTAAAGCGATGCATATTCTGTAATCTTATCAATACCTGTGGCGTCATCATAAGCGCCATCACCACCAGCTAATCTCCAACCAACTTCATAGAAGAAGTAGTTACATGAATCTCTGATAGCTTCTGAAACATTGATGCTTCCATGATTACTTGGATAAATCCAACACTTAGGATTATTTGATACCTTTGTATATTGTCCTAAATCGACAATTTCAGAAGTTGTAGTAATAACATTTTCTGCCAAACCTGCTGTAGAGCTGACAATCTTAAATGTAGAACCAGGGGCTGTTCTCTGCTGAGTAGCATAGTTATACAAAGGATTTGCCGCACTATTTGTAAGGTACGAATAATAATCTGCATCTACAGAATTAGCAAGCTTGTTATTGTCATAGCCAGGATAAGTAACCATCGCTAGAACTTCACCTGTTTTTACATCGATAAGAACAGTTGAACCTGAACAAGGATCAAGTGCAAGCTGACCTGGTGTAATCTCCAAAGACTTAATCTTTGAAAGCATAAATTCATATGCTGTAATTTGGCCACCTGCAAGCTTGGTGTAATCCTCATCATCTTCCTTAGAAAGGACACCCTGCTCATATAAAATCAAACAAAGCTGGCTTCCAGAAATATTATCATCCAAAAGAAGGTACTTATAAACTAGCTTTTGGAATGAAGTATCAGTTGAAAGGTAATCGATTATATAATCAACTAAATCAGCGTAAAGCTCATCTGTATCAGCGTACTTTGCTTCTGATTCGTACTTTGTAATATCAATCCAGTTCTGCTCGATTGCATAGATAAGGTATTTGTTTACAGCCATCTCCTCTGATGTCCAGCTTGTCTGTACATCTGAAGAAGTATCAATAGCGCTAGCGTCAAAAATACCAAGGCTCTTAAGTGTAGTAACGATATAAGTAGAATATGCCTGATACTCATCTGGAAGCTGATTGTAAACTGTCTCATTAGAGGCCTTTAACTGGCTCTTTAAAGTGGCCAAAACCTCTTTTTCTTTAACCTCATATGCACTCAAAACATCCTTTTCAGTCTGTGAGGCATTAGGATCAGAGAATGCATTAATATCGATGATTCCATTTTTTATCAAAGAATAATAAACATCGTAGATTGGTACAACTACATCACTTGAAGATGTTGTGCTGTATTCTTTGATGTTTTGAATCTTTGAATATAGAATACCTGCTATCTCCTGCTCCAAAAGAATATAAGCTGCCTTTTGTAAATCCATATCAATAGACAGATAAACGTCATTTCCGGAAACAGCCGCCTGGTAATCTCCCTCTGCGATAGTATTACCTACACTATCAACGTACAAAGTTTCAAAGCCCTTTGTACCAGAAAGATAATCATTCATATATTTTTCAATACCTGATTTACCAACTATATCTGTTGTTTCAACGGTACTATCTGTGGCAGAAAGCTCTTTATATTCTGAAGTGGAAATCTGACCAGTATATCCAATAATATGAGCAAAGTATTCGCTGTCTACGTAACGACGAAGGGACTTTTGCTCTACATCTACACCAGTAAGCTCGTTAATATTTTCCTTGATGAATGCAACTGATTCATCGGAAACATCTGATGCAATAACTGTAGAGATATATTTCTGATATGAATTCTGGCCCATATTATAACGAACAACCATAATCTCATAGCGAAGCTTTTTAGAATATTCATCAGAGATGTTATAAACTTTTTCGCCTTCAAGATATTCAACAATCTGATCAGCTGTTGCGGTTGCTTCGTCGATTCCAAGCTTTTCGTTATATTCCAAATCATCAACGCTATTCTTGCCAAATATATCAGCTCTAAAACGCTGTAACGCAGAGCCGGAACTTAAAAACTGGAATGAACCTGATGAGTCAATATAAATTCCAAAATCGTTATCAATGGTATCCCCATTGCTTTCAAGCTTAGAAATGATTTCAGCAATTTCTGTATTTAACGATTGGCTTCTCTCTGTTGTAGAAGAATAAGTTCCAGTATCTTGAATAGTAACGGCGTATACCAGCTCATTATAAGCCAGCAAATTGCCGTTTCTATCGTATATATTTCCTCTTGTAGCTGCAATTGATTCAGTCTTTTCAAGTTTTAAATTGTAATTATCCTGATATTCACTACCATTTAATATTTGCAAATAAAAAAGACGTGAAATAAGAATAGCAGCAAAGGCAATCATTGCTACTATAACCACGCGAATACGTGAAGAAAATGCATTTTCAAAAAAGTCCTTAATAATATCCAATTCTATCAGAACCTTTCTTTTCTAGTTTTTCGACCCAATTGTTTATGTGAAGAATTGCATAATAAACAAAAATGGATACAAGTAAAGTGTAAACAACCTCAGGTAAAATGATATTCAAAAGATAATAAGAAAAATCATACTGAGATCTAATTGCAAACAAAGTGAGATAAGTGGCAACGCCATAGATTAAATCACTTGTCCCAATAAGAATCATTGGAAGACGTAAATCGTCACCAAAGAACTGCTTTTTAAAGAGGCCATTTAAAAGACCTATATACATATAAATCAGAGCGTACATTCCAAAAAGTCCGCCTGAAAAAATATCCAAAAGAATACCTACAAAAAATCCAATTAAGATACCGTATTTGCGGCCTTTCATGAAGCCGTAAGTAGATACAACACAAATCAAGACATTAGGTGTAACACCTGCAAGTCTATATCTAGAAAAAACACTTGTCTGCAGTAAGAAGCATACATAGATGACAAGGGCTATAATCAATATTTTCTTTAAATATTGCTTAAAATCACTCACTTTCGTATGACTCCTTTAACTGCTTAATAACAAGGACATTTGATAAATGTTTAAAATCTACAATTGGTGTGACTGTTCCAGATTTTGTAAGTTCATTTTCATCCAAAGAAACAGATGAAACATATCCAATCATCAATCCTGGAAGATATTTGTCAGAAATGTTAGATGTAACGATAACATCGCCAATAGCTACCTCATCATCGTCATCATCCAAATCTGAAAACAAGATAAGATTGCTGGCTGTCATGTTCTCAAGAGAACCTGAAACAATACAGTTATCTTCGGTAGATGATATAGTTGCGCTAACATTCGATGTGTCATCAATGATTGCACGAACAACTGCATAAGAATCTCCAACAGAAGTAACAATACCAACAAGACCGCCATCTGCGATAACGTTCATATCTACTTCTATTCCATCCTTGGTACCTTTATCAATAGTAAATGTATTGAACCAATTAGATGTGCCTTTGCCGATGATTCTGGCGCCAGTTGTCTCATAGTCGTAGTAAGTTTGATCTAGCTCGTATAATTCCTGTAATTCATCTAATTCTTTTAGCTTAAGCTCGTAGTTGTTGATGGTAGAATTAAGCTCATCAACCTGAGCCTGAAGCTCTTCGTTTTCAGCAACCAATTCCTCACGAGTCTTGGTATCAGCTGAAGAAATGGCTATAGAGCTGCCAATGTAATCTATACCCTTTTGCATAGGAATGAAGAAGTGATTGGCAATTGTCTCTAATGGACCACCTGAAAAACCAGTTGAATAACTGAAAAACAAAAGCATTATACAAACAATAGATAAAATCATTAGCAAATATTTACTTGGAATACCGCCATTTGCTTTTCTTTGTCTCATTATTTGAAAATCCTTGCCCTCATGCTATATCCATAAATTTTGTATTTAGAATCTGAAAGAACCTGTCCTAAACCTCTAACACAAGATTCCTGTGGCTCATCCATCACGTTAACCTTGATGTTTGTAACCTCTGAGAATAAATCTGTCAATTGATAAAGCTGAGATGTGCCACCTGTAAGATAAATACCAGAGTGAACAATATCCTTTGCAAGCTCTGGTGGAACCTTTTCAAGAATAAGCTTAACATTTGTGCAGAAGCTCTCTAGATCATTCTTGATAGCGTTGTAGATTGTATCACTCTCAACTTCCATCTCGATAGGAAGACCGCTAACTACATCACGTCCTACAACAGTAAGCTTCTGTCCTCTTCCTTCCTGAGCTGAACCGATTTCTTCTTTAAGCTGCTTTGCAGTTTTTTGTCCAATAACAAGATTAAAGTTTCTCTTGAGGTATGTAACGATTGACTCGTCGATTTGATTTCCACCAAATGGAAGAAGCTCTGATAAAACAAGACCACCAAGGGAAATAACGGAAATCTCTGTTGTGTCTGCACCAAGATCTACTACCATAACACCTGTAGGCTCTGAAACATCAAGACCCATACCGATAGCGCTGGCAATAGGCTTCTCGCAAACTCTAATAGAATGTGGCTTGTTCTTTGCTTTGCTAAATAAATCAGAGAAAGCCTTCTTTTCTACCTCAGTAATGTCAGTAGGTACAGCAACAACAATGTCGCTACCCTTAATCTTGCCCTTTAAGTCCTTTTCGATAACTTCGAAAAGCATAGTTTGCATATTATCGAAATCAGCAATTACACCAGAAACAATTGGGAATGAAACATTGATTGTGTCTGGAGCTTTTTCGTACATAGAATAAGCTGCATCACCATATGAATACATCTGATTCTTGTTAACGATTGCTATAGTATTTTTTATGTCAGTAATTTGATTATTAGAACCGCTAAAAATCTTAAGATTCTGGGTTCCTATATCAATACCAAATGAATTGGCCATGGTTTTCCTCCGTATATATTTTTATATAAAACATCCTAAAAATTTTAACACAGTTGAGACTTCATCACAAGGCAAGCATCCACTAGTTTTTGGAGTGAATTAAGTATACCAAGCTTAGCATGATTCCATGTAAGGCCGCCCTGGAAGAAGGCTGTATATGGGTCACGAAGTGGGCCGTCTGCTGATAATTCAATTGATGACCCCTGAACAAATGCACCTGCTGCCATGATAACTTTGCTATCGTAACCAGGCATATCCCAAGGCTCAGGAGTAACGTATGAATCAACAGGAGCAGCTGCCTGAATTCCCTCGCAGAAAGCAATAAGTCCTTCCGGCTTAAGGAATGAAACAGCCTGAATAATATCATGTCTTGATTCTGTAGAATTAGGAACGCAAAGGAATCCAAGCTTCTCATATACATTTGCTGCGAAAATAGCACCCTTTAAAGCACCAGCAACAACTGTAGGTGCAAGGAAGAATCCCTGATAGAATGACTGCATAATTCCAAGTGAGGCACCAACTTCCTTTCCAAGACCTGGGGAAGTTAATCTGTGGGCAGCATTTTCAACGCATTCCTTAGTTCCTACGATATATCCTCCAATAGGAGCAAGTCCGCCGCCTGGATTCTTGATAAGAGAACCTACGCACATATCAGCACCAACCTCTGTTGGCTCGATTCTCTCAACAAATTCTCCGTAGCAATTATCTACCATGCAGACAACATCTGGCTTAATACCTTTGATGAATGAAATAAGCTCTCCGATTTGTGAAACTGATAATGTAGGACGATTTGCATATCCCTTAGAACGCTGAATAGTTACAAGCTTTGTATTTTCATTAATAGCTGCTTTGATTCCATCGTAGTCAAATCCGCCATCTTCAAGCAAATCAACCTGTGCATATGTAATGCCATACTCAGCTAAAGAACCGTTTGAAGGACGAATTCCAATTACCTCTTCAAGTGTATCGTATGGCTTTCCAACAGGTGAAAGTAGTTCATCACCTGGTCTAAGATTACTCATTAATGCAAGTGCAAGGGCATGTGTACCACATGTAATCTGTGGACGAACAAGAGCATCCTCTGTTTTAAAAACTGATGCATACACCTTTTCCAATGTATCACGCCCAACATCATCATAACCGTATCCAGTTGATGTGTTAAAGCACTCAGCTGCAACCTTGTGTTCCTGCATAGCCTTAAGAACCTTAAGCTGATTGAACTCTGCTGTTTTATCGATTTCCTCGAATCTGTCTTTAAGACCTTTTAGAATCTCCTCACCGTAATCATAAACTTCTTTAGAAATACCAAAATCCTTATAAATACTAAACACTTTCTATAATTCCTTTCTCTTTCAAACAAGTTAAAATCTTTTCAAGTAAAGCATCACTTGTCGTATAAACTGTTTTATCAAGCCAAATGACTTCTTTTTCTCTTCTAAACCAAGTGAGTTGACGCTTGGCGTAGTTTCTAGAGTTCTTTTTGATAAGCTCTACTGCCTCATCTAAAGATATCTCGCCATCCTTGTAAGACAATAATTCTTTGTAACCAATTCCATCCATGGAAGTCATACCCTTTTTGACGCCCATAGCAAGTAGGCTATCGATTTCGGATAACAAGCCATCCTTCATCATTATATCAACTCTTTTATTAATTCGATTATATAGCAATTCCCTATCGTCATTTAATACAAAATAAGCAAAGTTATAAGGGCTAGTTTTTTCTCTTTGAGTAGCATTGTGAACAGAGAACTTTTCACCTGTCTGCTCATAATACTCAATAGCTCTAATCACTCTTTTTCTGTTTGCAGCAGGAATAGTTTCTGCCGACTCAGGATCAATTTCCTTAAGCTTTTCATGCAAAGCATCATTTCCATACTTATCAGCAAAATCTTCTAGGGACTGACGGTAGGATTTATCGATATCGTTTTCTGTAAAATCAATATCATACAAAATCGCTTGTATGTAAAATCCAGTTCCTCCGCAAATGATAGGTATTTTGCCTCTGGAATAAATATCTGCCATGGCATCCTTTACCATTTGCTGAAACTTTACAACGTGATAATCCTCAGTAGGCTCAATCACATCAATCAAATGATGTGGAACCCCGTCCATTTCTTCAGGTGTAACCTTCGCTGTACCTATATCCATTTTTCTATAAACCTGCATGCTGTCAGCAGAAATAATCTCGCCATTTATAGCCTTGGCGAGATTAATTGATAGTGAAGTTTTGCCGACCGCAGTTGGTCCAGTTAAGATTACTAATTTATCCATTAAACAATCCTTTTAAATTTCTTTGCTAATTCATATTCTGAAAACGAAATCATTGTAGGTCTACCATGAGGGCAATGATATGGATTATCAAGCTTTAATAAATCATCGATTAGGGTTTTAATCTCCGGAATAGAAAGCCTGTTATTTCCCTTTACAGCAGCCTTACAAGACATTGATGCTACTCTCTCAACTATCATGTCAAATGAATCTGATGCCTTGAAGCTTTCACAATCTGAAAGAATCTCAAGGAAAAATGTCTTTGGATCCAGATTTAATAGGTTACCTGGAACTCCATTGATAGCAAGCTCATTTCCTCCAAAGGATTCCACTCTAAATCCAAGCTTCTCAAAAGCCTCATGATAGTTTTCAAACAAAAGAACATCCTGAGGTGACAATGAAATAATAACTGGTGGGCTAACCATCTGAGATGTCATTTCATTGTTTTTGAGACGAGCCATTGTCTTTTCAAAAAGAACTTTCTCATGAGCAGCATGCTGGTCTATGATATACATATTTTTATCATATTCAATAATCCAATATGTATCAAATACCTGGCCGATTATCTTGTGTTCTTTGACAGCTTCCTGCTTAAGAAAGCTAATCTGCTCGTACTTTGTTTTGTCTAGATTGTTCTCAGCAAATTTCTTTTCGTAAGGTGTGTCCTGTCGAATTTGACTTGTAACCTGAGCTTTTATCTTTTCAAGTCTGTCCCTTTCAAATGGTTCAGGAAGCTTTACCTTCACAGGAGGGATAATCTCTGGCTCCTTTTCTGACACAGAATCATTAGAGACTTCATATGAAGATGAATCTGATTCCTGTTCTACAGCTGGCTTAGAAACAAACTCTGTATATGTTTCAATTACAGGCGCAGGAGCTGATGCTTTTGGCTCATCAATATGAGCTTCAAGGACATCTTCTCTTTTTCTAAGTCGGTCATTTATAACTTTAGTTAGAATCTCAAGAATAAATGCTTCATCCTCAAATCGAACTTCCTGCTTTGTTGGATGTACATTAACATCTACAGCGCCATCTTCGAAATTAATATTAATAACAAAGAACGGATACTGATGTCCCATTAGAAAGCCGTAATAACCTTCCTCACAAGCCCTGGAAAGATTATTGCTTTTGATATATCTATTATTTACAAAGAAATGCTCGAAAGCTCGATTTCCTCTGGCAATAACTGATTTTCCAATAAAGCCGTTGATTGAAACTCTCTCATCTTTGTAATTTATCTCCAAAACATTGGATGCTATCTGACGTCCATAAATCTGATATATGGTATCTGAAAGCACACCATTACCTGAAGTCATAAGCTTTTCTTTGCCGTTAAGCAAGAACTTAAATGAAATCTCTGGATGGGATAAAGCCAAATGCTCAACAACATCAAATACATAGCTTCCTTCAGTGCTTTCAGACTTCAAAAACTTCTTTCTAGCTGGTGTGTTAAAGAACAGCTGTCTGATAATAAATGTAGTGCCATTAGGGGCTCCAATATCTGTAAGAGATACTTCCTTTGCGCCTTCGATAATGTAGGATGCACCAAGTAGAGAGTCCTTAGTTTTTGTAATAAGCTCGACTTTAGCTACAGCAGAAATGCTGGATAAAGCCTCTCCTCTAAATCCCAATGATCTAACATTAGCTAAATCAGCAGCATCTTCGATTTTGCTGGTAGAGTGACGTAAAAAAGCGATTTGAATTTGATCCTTATCAATTCCAGAACCATTATCGGTTATACGAAGATATTCAATTCCTCCGCCCTTTATCTCAACAGAAATAGCTGTTGCTCCAGCATCAATACTGTTTTCAATAAGCTCTTTTGCAACAGAAGCAGGTCTTTCAACAACCTCTCCTGCTGCGATTTTGTCAATAGTTTCCTGGCTAAGTAAATTAATTTTTCCCATTATTCTTTCACCTTATTGTGATACTCAAACAATATGTTCATAGCTTCAAGGGGAGTTATCTTTGTAACATCAAGATTCTTTAGCTCTGTAATTATCTGTGCCTCAGATTCAGAAATCTCTAATCCTGTAGCTTCTTTGAGCTTTTCTTCGAATTTTTCCTGCAGAGCAATCTTATCCGAAACTGCAGCAATATCATTTTCATTTAAAGAATCTACGATTGTACGTGCCCTTGAAAGCACCTCCTCAGGTAAGCCTGCCAGTCTGGCTACCTGTATACCGTAACTTTGATCTGCGCCGCCAGAAATGATTTTTCTAAGGAATATAATATCCTCTCCCATTTCCTGTACTGCGATGCAGTAATTATGTACTCCTTTTATCTGACCTTCCAATTCTGTAAGCTCGTGGTAATGTGTTGCAAATAAAGTTTTTGCACCAATATTGTAAGCCACATGTTCAACAACAGACCATGCAATTGAAAGTCCATCATATGTGGAAGTTCCACGGCCTATCTCATCAAGAATCAAAAGTGATTTGCTAGTAGCATTATGCAAAATATTAGCCACTTCATTCATCTCTACCATGAATGTAGACTGACCAGTTGATAAATCATCTGATGCACCTACTCTGGTAAAGATTCTATCTACAACACCAATTGTTGCGCTAGTAGCTGGAACGAAGCTACCGATTTGAGCCATAAGCACAATAAGTGCAACCTGTCTCATGTATGTAGATTTACCAGCCATATTAGGGCCTGTAATAATTGCAATGGTGTTGGAATCCTGATCCAAATAACAATCGTTAGATATGAACTGGTCGGCATTAATCATCTGTTCAACAACAGGATGACGGCCTTCCTTGATATCTAATACTCCACGATTATTAATTACCGGTCTCACATAGTGATTCTTTTCAGCAACAACAGCAAGTGAAATAATTGCATCAAGTGTTGCGATTGCCTTTGCGCTGATTTGAATTCTATCTACCTCGCCAGCAATTGTATCTCTGACTGCTTTGAAGAACTCATACTCGATAGTATTTAATCTATCCTCAGCTCCTAAAATGCTATCTTCCAGCTCTTTAAGCTCTGGAGTATAGTAACGCTCAGCATTTGTAAGAGTCTGCTTTCTTACGTAATAATCAGGAACCAAATCCTTATATGAATTTGTAACCTCAAGATAAAATCCAAAAACCTTGTTGAACTTTATCTTTAGATTTTTAATACCTGTTTTATCACGCTCTTTTGCTTCAAGCTCAGCAAGCCACTGTTTGCCATCTATCTTAGCAGAACGAAGTCTGTCTACTTCTTCGTTGTATCCAGTCTTAATAATATCGCCATCACGTGAGCTGATTGGAGGCTCCTCCGCAATAGCATTATCAATGAGCACATATAAATCCTTCAGATCATCGATACTTGCATTTAAATCTCTGATTAGATGTGAATGAAAGCCATCAAGTAATGTTTTGATTGGAGCAAGCATGCCGATAGATTGCTTAAATGCTATCAAATCTCTTGGATTTGCTGATTGATATGTGATTTTAGTAATAAGACGCTCTAAATCATAAACTGATGAAAGATATTCTCTGAGCTCTTCTCTGTCAATTAAAGAACCATTAATATCTTCGATAGCATCCTGTCTTTTAATGATTTCATCTACCGATACAAGTGGCTGTTCAATAAAGCTCTTAAGCTGTCTTGCACCCATGGCAGTTTTAGTTTTATCCAAAACCCATAGAAGTGATCCACGCTTTTGTTTATCTCGCATTGTCTCAGTCAATTCAAGATTTCTGCGAGTAGAGCTGTCAATCAGCATAAACTTACCATCTGTATATGGAGTGATATGTGTTAAATGTGTAAGCTCTGATTTCTGTGTCTCTTTTAAGTAAAGTAATAATGAGCCAGCAGATACCTTGCCAACAGAAAAATCAATTAAACCTAAGCCCTCTAAAGAATGAGCTTTAAAATGATTCAAAAGCTCACGTGTGCTTAAAGTATCATCAAAATAAGATTCGTCAAGCTGAGTAAGAGCAATATTTAATTTATCCGCATAATCAGTAATATCGATTCCTGATTCATAGATTGATTTGCTGTAGATTATTTCAGCTGGAGTGAATCTGTAAAGCTCATCTGTAAGCTTTCTAGTCTCATTAACTTCAGTTAAATAGAAATCTGCAGTAGAAACATCGCAGCAGGCAATACCAATCACACCCTTTGTATAATACAAAGACATGATGTAATTGTTGCTTCCTTCTTCTAGTGCAAGCTGATCAATGTTTGTACCAGGAGTAACTACTCTAATTACTTCTCTTTTAACGAGCCCCTTTGCTTCCTTTGGGTCCTCCACCTGCTCACAAATTGCAACTTTATAGCCCTTTGCAACCAAGCGATTAATATATGTGTCTGCAGCATGGAAAGGAACGCCGCACATAGGTGCACGTTCTTCTGCTCCGCAAGACTTTCCTGTAAGTGTTAATTCAAGTTCTCTAGATGCAGTCTTTGCGTCCTCGAAAAACATCTCATAAAAATCACCTAGACGGTAAAACAAGATACAATCTTCATATTCCGCTTTTGTTTTAAGATACTCCTGCATCATTGGAGTGTATTCAGCCAATTATTATCCCACCTATTCTTATAAATTCATGTTGGATATAACAGCCTCTGCAACTTTCATTCCGTCCATTGCAGCAGATGTTATACCACCTGCATAGCCTGCACCCTCTCCGCAAGGATATAGACCTTTTATGTTAGCCTGATAGAATTCATCACGACTAATTCTTACTGGAGAAGAAGTTCTACTTTCAACACCAGAGAAAATCGCATCATCTCTATCGAACCCTTTTATTTTAGTCCCAAAAACACCTATGCCGTCAATAACAGACTGGTAAATTTCCTGAGAAAATATATCAGATAGCAATCCAAATGCTGTCTGCCCCTTTGTTTCAGAAGAGAAATCACCGAAGCTAGAAGACAATTTCTTTAGTTTAAAATCTCCAAGCAGCTGCTGTGGAATTTTTCCATTGCACAAGCTAAATGCTTTTTCTTCAAGGGTGCGCTGATATTCTACGCCTGCAAGAGGATTTGTTTTATCAAACTCTCGCCCACCAACTGATACGACAATGGCGCTGTTGGCATTTTTGCTATCACGCTTTGAATAGCTCATACCATTAACAACAAGCCTGTTTTCCTCAGATGAAGAATTAACTACAAAGCCACCTGGACACATACAGAATGAATAAACGCCACGGCCATTATCAAGATTAGTAGCAAGCTTGTATGGTGCAGGCTCAAGGTTTTTGTAGCCATCTGCATACATACTGCGAGAAATCATCTCCTGAGGATGCTCGATTCTAAATCCAACAGCAAAATCCTTTGCCTCCATATAAATGCCTGATTCATGAAGAATTTTGAATGTATCTCTTGCACTATGTCCTACTGCAAGAATCACATGACTTGATTTGTATGTTTTATCACCAGCTTTTACACCAATGATTTTCTCATTTTCAATAATAAATTCATCAACAGCTGTACCAAAGTAAAACTCACCGCCAAGCCTAATGATTTCCTCTCTCATATTGGCAATAACATTCTTTAAAACATCAGTGCCGATATGAGGTTTGTAATCATATAAAATATTGCTATTGGCTCCAAACTTGACAAATGTATCCAGAACGAATTTGTTACGTCCCAATTTGTCATTTACAAGGGTGTTTAGCTTGCCGTCTGAAAATGTTCCGGCACCGCCCTCGCCAAACTGTACATTAGATGTGGTATCAAGAATTCCAGTCTCCCAGAATTTAACAACATCAGCTGTTCTTTCATCAACCTTTTTTCCTCGTTCAAAAACTATAGGATTAAGGTTGTTTAAAGCAAGAATATATGCTGCAAATAATCCAGCAGGTCCAGCACCTATTACAATAGGTCTATCGCCAGTCCAATCTGATGCTTTTGGCATATTGTAAGCCTTAGGAACATAGCTATTTATATTGTTATCTTTTTTAAATTTAGCCAATATTCTCTTTTCATTATCATTTGATAATTCAACAATTATCGAATATACGAAGTAAATAATTGGCTTTTTTCTGGCATCTACAGACTTCTTTAAAATCTCTAAAGACTTGATTTCACCTTCGCTGACTTTTAACTTCTTAGCAACAATCTGTTTTAAATCAGCTTCTTGTCCTGATACCTCTACTTTAACTTGATCAATTCTAATCATTGTAATTCCTTTATAATCGATTTAGATGCAATATCAGCAGATGTATATGCCCAGTTGAGATTGTAGCCTCCGCATATTCCATCTACGTCCAACACTTCACCTGTAAAATACAAACCTTTACACTTTAGTGATTCCATTGAAGAAGTATCGATTTCTGATAAATCAACACCTCCTGCAGTGACCTGAGCACTGTCGAATCCCTTTGTTCCATCTACAGAGATTGTGAAACTCTTGAAGAAGTAAACAAGATTCTCTAAATCCTCTTCGTCTAAGCGATCAACAGTGGTGTCACCATAAATTCGAGAATAACTAACCACCTGTTCAATAGCTTTTTCATTACAAAGACCAACCAACGCAGTCAAAATTGTAGCTTTTGGATTACGATTAAATCTTTTAGTTAGCTCATCCTTCAATTGTTCTGCTGAAAGATAAGGAATAAAATCAATTCGTATATCCGATAGCTTTTTATCCAGTTCATCAAAGCCGATGAAACGGCTAATGCACATGATTGGGTATCCTGAAACGCTATCTTTATTGAATTGGATTTCACCCTCACAACTGTAATCCTTGTAAGAAACTACACCTGTAGCTCTCACTCCAGCTAATTCTTTTAAGCACTGGCTTGAAGATTTAACACCAACAAGGGCTGGCGAAAGCTTAGTTGTTTTCATTTTAAAGCTTTGTGCTATTTTATAACCGATTTTAGAAGAACCAAGAGTTGCAGCAGCAAGTCCACCTGAAGCAACGCAAACCTTCTTCGCATTTACGATAGTTCTAGTGGTAGTAACTTTAAATAAATCTGCTTTTGAAACTTCTGTAACTCTATTATCAAGAAGAACATCGATTCCAAGAAAACCAATTTCATTTTCAAGTGCTTCTCTAACTGTCTTAGCTTGATTTGTAATTGGATAATAATATCCATCCAAATCCTTGTCGTATACACCTAATTCATTAAGAAATTGGCGTAAATCATTATGATTATCTGAAATAAAATCAAGGCTGTGATTGCTGTAATAATACTGAGCCCCCATTCTACTGTTTGTGAAGTTGCATCGGCCATTGCCAGTAGATAAAATTCTTCTGCCAACCATACGATTTAATTCCACTAAACAGACCAAAAGACCTGCTCTCGCAAGTTTGATTGCGAGAACAAGTCCTGAAAATCCGGCACCTATTATACAAACATCATATACCTTTTCATCTGTATTCATAAAACTACCTCAACAAATGTAAATTATATGCTATCTGACAAAGTCTTGTTCCACCAGGGAATTTTAATAGTGTTTCCTCATCTATACCTTTAAAGAGAAGCATAGCAACAAAGTAGACTACCGCTCCAACAACTATAGAAATAACACATGCAAAAAGGTTTGCTACCTTTTCTGACATACCAATAACTAAAATGGCATCAAGCATATGATAAACGAGATAAACAACTAGTCCCATAAGAGCTGATGCTTCAAGTGGCGCAAGTACAACTTTTTTAACATCAATCCTTGCTCCAGAGAATCTAAGTACTGCAGATTGATTAAGGAAGCACATCATAAGTGCATAAAAAGCATTAGCAATGATTACAGCATAGATGTGTAATTTAAATACTTCCATCAATACAAACAAAAGTGCCACATGAGCAACAAGTGCAATAAGCGCATTTTTTACAGGAATAGTCATTTTATCAATTCCCTGAAGAATTCCATTGGAAAGAGTTGAAAGGGAATAGAAAACAACTGAGCATCCACCAATAATAAGCATTAATGCTGATGAGCTTTCAGCATCATTGAATAACAAAAGCATAATTGGCGAAGCAAGTACCATAAGTCCTACAGCACATGGGAAAGCAATCACCATAACAAATCTATTAGCTGCGTTAATCTGTCTTTTAACTACATCTTTGTCATTAGAATTAAATGCAGCAGTCAAACTAGGAACTGTAGATGCAGCCATTGAAGATGCAATTGCTAAAGGTACATTTATAAGAACCTTATACTGACCAGTGAACACACCCCATGATTCACTGGTAACCTTTGAATCATAGCCCTGCAACAAAGCAAGATTTTTGAAAATACCCTGATCTATTATAGAGCTTATATTGTAAACCGTTGTACTAAGCAGTACAGGGATTATTGTCATAATTAAAACTGGTAAAATATCCCCAAAGGTTTCAAAATGCTTATGTCTATCCTTCTTTACCATTCTCTTAAGGACCTTCTTGAAAGCAAAGAAAATGAAAATAATGAAACAAAGAGCAAACAAAGCACCTGTAGATGTTCCAAGTGTTCCACCAGCCGCACCAAAAGCAGCTGCATAATCTGAAACATTACCTAAAACACCGCCAACCTTTTTTCCGTAGCTGAATAATATAGTTGCTGCCACTACAGAAACAACAGCGTTAACCAACTGCTCTCCTATCTGAGAAATAGCACTTGGAATCATTGTGCCAAGGCCCTGGAAAAAGCCTCTAAATACACCAAGAATAGCAACTACAAGTAATGTAGGCGCCAAAACCTTTAAAGCAATAGCCGCAAGAGGTGTCTTTAAAACAGTACCTGTAAAGAACTCTGCTCCAAAGAATACAATTATGGATGCAATACCACCACTTATAAACGCAAAAAGAAGGGCGCCATGTAAAACCTTAGTTGCGTCCTTAATGTGCCCTTTGGCTATTCTCGCTGAAACTAGCTTTGATACCGCGAGAGGTATGCTATAAGAAGATATAAGTAATATTATGTTGTAAATTTCATAAGCGGTACCGTAGTAATCATTTCCTGTCTTTCCAATAGTAGCCGTAAGTGGGACTCTGTAAATGAGTCCCACAATACGACTGATAATTGAAGCCATAGCAAGAATTGATCCCTGCATTAAAAAGCCGGTATCGCTACGCCTTTTTTTAGCATTCATAAACTAATTAATTTGCCTTACTAAATTCTGATTTATCTGCATAGTATACAGTTTCATCTGTGTAATCCTGCTGGCAAGCCTGAATCCAAGTTACACCAACATTAAGCTGAATTTCTTCGCCTGAGTTTAAGTCATAATAATGTGTGATATCAGTATCACCATCTTTTGACCAGACAATATCAATCATCTTTCCATTAGAGATGTACTTACCAGTACCTGTGTTGTATGAAAGAAGGTATCCAAGATACTGAGATCCTTCATATGTCCACCACTCTACATTCTGGATAATAATGTTCTTAGCTGTAAGCTGTTCACCAGTAATTGCATCAACCTGCTTCTGATTGAACTCGTATCTGTAATATAAACCATCATCCTCGTTGTAAATCCAATAAGGCTTGTTTGTATAGTAGTAAAGCTGGATAGCCTGGCAATCTTCACCGCTAGAAAGGTCATTACCATCAGCAGCAAATGTGAAGTGAGGCTCATAGTTGGCTGGAAGCTCTGTGTCATATCCAAGCTTTTCAATACCAATATCAATACCATCAGAATTTGTGTAAAGAGTGTGCTCACCCTTACCTGTTCTGAAAGCAGCTGCCTTACCCTTTGTACCTTCTACTGTAAGAGCATTGATGTTGTCTACAAGATTCTTGTCATCGATAAGCTCAAATGCTGCTGGGTTACCACCTGCATGCATGTAAATAGCATCATACTCACTAGCAAAATATACGTAATAAGGACGTGAACTACGGATATTACCAATCTGGTCTAATCCTGAATAATCATCAAAGATAGCCATCATACGTGTGATTCCACCTTCAACAACACACTCATAGATAACACCAGCATTACCAATACCATACTGTGGTAAACATGCCTTTGTGTTCTCAATCATGACTGCAACTGGGCGCTGTCTGCCATACTCAGCATCAACCCAATCTCCAGTTAAGTAGCTTCGAACCTTGCCATCTTCTGAAACCTGATCCCAAAAAGCTGCAGAATCATCAACTGGTTCAACTACCTCCTGTGCTGTATTGCTTGCTGCATCATCAGCCGCTGTATCGTCTGCTTCATCTTTGCCGCAGGCAATCAATGATGTGCACATAGTCAAAACAAGCAATGCGGATACTAATTGTTTTTTCATAGATTAGTGTCTCCTTTTCATTAATCTCGAGAAATATTTAGTATGTTTAATATCTCCCTTTGTTTTTGTTCCATAACAGAAGCTTCATCCTCTGTCATGTGATCAAACCCCATTAAATGTAACATACTATGGGCTATAAGAAAAGCATACTCTCTGAGATTTGAATGTTGATATTCCTCTGCTTGCGCATGAATACGAGGAATATTAAGAACTATATCTCCAAGAATTACTTCTCCTGTCTCAGGGTTAAATAAATCATCATTCTCTTCTATTTTTGAAAAATCACCAGGATTTTCATACTCAATCATTGGGAATGATAATACATCGGTAGGTGAATCAATACCTCTGAATTCTTTATTGATTACCTGTATACCTTCGTTGTCTGTAAGAGTGATGCTTACTTCGGTTTCAAAAGGAAATTCCATATAATCCAAAGCAGTATTCACCACATCTTTTGCAACTTTCTCGTAATCGAAGTCGAAATCAACTTCTGTTTCGCTTTCCATTAAAATTGTCATGCTAAAATATCCTCATTTGCTAAAATCTCACGAATCTTCAAGAACTGATTCATGGTCAGTCCTGAGTTGTCGTAGAAGCCTTTTTGTGAAAGCTCATTAATAGTTTGATATATAACCATATTTTGATTCCAACTACTGCTCATTGAATCAGAATCAAAAAGCTCTACCTTTGTAACAACTGAATCCACCATATGAACAATGGCTGATTCTTTTGAGCTAGGCAAAATAACTATTCCGCCATACTCAGCCAGGATTTGAATAACCTCAGCTGGAAAACAATGATTGTTTGCAATTTTGATTGCGTTATCAATCATTGGCTCACCCTCGATTTTGCCAAGGCGATAATATAGTCCTGCGCAAGCAGCAAGATTTTCGTTGGCATTAATTGCTGCGGCACACTTTCTAGATAATCGTGAAAGTCTCATTGCATGCTGGTATTCGATGTAGGATAGCTTGCGGATTTCATTGCATAGAGTGTAATCCGGATCCAAGAAGGAGTCGTATATCAGTACCTGTTCTCTATCCACGAATCTGCTAATTACAGGGAAGATAGCCGCTATAATTAAACATGCCACCACGCCATCAATCAAGCCATAAAATAACACTGAAAATGATAACTCAAGATAATTAAAGTAATAAAAAACTATAGACACTAGTGTTGTAATTGCAAAAACCATAATTAGCGCATACAACTTTTGAAGTGTCTCTCCTTTTCTAAGAAATGCGGATAGCACACCGCCAAAAAGAATCAGCGTAATATAACAAAGAATAGTGTAACTATTGTAATCCCAGCAAAGAGATGTAAGCACCACCAAATAAAGACTGAACGCATTTGAAAGACTATCCTCAAAAACACTACTGGCAATAATCGGAAGCACTATGAATGGAGCAAAAAAATCAGGTGCCCACAACGACATAGCAATAACCAAAACCCATTCTACTAAAATTACGAATGTCATTTTTCCGTAGGATATATAGTTTTTTTCTGGAAGCTTTTGCTCTAAGCGTCTTCTGATGATAAGTAAAAACTGTAAGCAAAAGAAACAAATATTAATTGCAACTAAGCAAATATATTTGTCCATAAGTACAGAGGCAAATGAACACATTAAAGTGTTGGCAATAATAAAAACAAACGCCATGCCTATTGCATACAATAATCTTGTAGTGGAAAAACGATTAGTCCATTTCATTATTTCGCCTTTTTATTTTTGCTTTGTAATTTTTTGTCGTGTACTTCATACGCATTTACAATCTTTTGAACAAGTGGATGTCTAACAACGTCCTTCGCATCAAGATTGCAAATCTTTATGTCATCAATGTTCTTTAAAACTGCCATGGCATCATCAAGGCCTGATTTAACCCCTGTAGGTAAATCCTTCTGAGTCTTATCACCTGTGATTACAGCCTTTGAACCGAAACCAATTCTTGTAAGGAACATTTTCATTTGGGCTGGCGTAGTATTTTGTGCCTCATCCAAAATGATAAAGGCATTATCCAAAGTACGGCCTCTCATATAAGCAAGAGGAGCTACTTCTATAAGTCCCTTTTCCATGTTGCGCTGAAATGCTTCAGCACCCATTATCTGATACAGAGCATCATATAATGGTCTAAGATAAGGGTCGACCTTGCTTTGTAAATCTCCTGGAAGGAAACCTAGCTTCTCTCCCGCCTCAATAGCTGGACGAGTAAGAATGATTCTAGAAACCTCCTCGTTTTTAAAGGCTGTAATAGCCTTTGCCATAGCAAGATATGTTTTACCAGTACCTGCTGGGCCCACGCCAAATACAATCATGTTGTTGGTGATTGCATCTACATATTTCTTTTGTCCTAGTGTCTTAGGAGCTACAGGCTTACCTGTGGTTGTATGGCAAATTATTTCGCCTCTAGCTTCTGAAACATCATGATTTTCTATTTTTTCCTGCTCAATTGACATAATATAATTAACATCCTGTGTAGTAATAATACTGCCCTTTTTTGAAAGGGATAAAAGCTCATCCACAACAACGATTCCATGTTCAACATGGGATTTTTCACCTACTACTTTGATAACATCATCCCTAAGAATAAAGGAAATTCCCATACCCTTTTCTATGGTTTTGATATTTTTATCAAACTGGCCAAAAATATTGTCGATGTGCTCAGCCGGAATACTAATACTTAAAGAAAAATCGCTCATTTTATTCAACAATATCGATAATCAAGTCCATGTGGTTACATTTTTCTGGAGCAATAACTGTAGCTGAGTTAATCATCTCCATAGCATTTTTGATTTTGCTCTCATCATTTGCATGGATATAGCAGATAGGCTCGCCCTTTTTGATTTCATCCCCAACCTTTTTGTTGAGAACAATACCAACAGCCATATCGATGACATCTTCGAATGTCTCGCGACCTCCGCCAAGAGACATAGAAGCAAGACCAAATGCCTCTGCTTTCAATGCGTGAACATATCCATCAGACTGAGCCTCAACTGGCACTACATATTTAGCAGGCTCAAATTTACTAATATCAGTTGCAAAGCTTGAATCGCCACCTTGTGCCTGAATGAACTCAACAAATTTGTTAAATGCACTACCATCTGCTACTGCATTTTCCATAAGCTTTCTAGCTTTAGCTTTATCAGTCTCAATTTCTGAGAAAACAATCATCTGAGAACCAAGCTCATAAACAACTTCCATTAAGTCCTCTGGACCATTTCCCTTTAAGGCATTGATTGCTTCAATAACTTCGAGATTGTTTCCTACTGCAAAACCAAGTGGCTCATCCATATTTGTAAGAACTGCAGCGATTTTCTTGTCTGCGCGCTTACCAATATCAACCATAGATTTTGCAAGCTCTAATGCCTTTTCCTTTGTCTTCATGAAGGCGCCATCGCCAACTGTAACATCAAGAACGATAGCATCTGTACCGGCAGCAAGCTTTTTAGACATGATAGAACCTGTGATAAGAGAAATCTCATCAACTGTGGCTGTAACATCTCTAAGCGCATAAAGCTTTTTATCTGCAGGAGCAAGATTTTTAGACTGACCAGTAACAGCTATTTTTATATTGTTTACCTGATTAATAAAGGCCTCCTCAGAAAGAGCTCCATTGAATCCAGGAAAAGCTTCAAGCTTATCGATTGTGCCACCAGTATGGCCAAGGCCTCTACCACTCATCTTTGCAACAGGCACACCAATAGATGCTATGATTGGGCCAAGGACAAGTGTAACCTTATCGCCAACACCACCTGTAGAGTGTTTATCAATTTTAACACCGTCGATTGAAGACAAATCAAGAATATCGCCAGAATCACGCATAGCCATAGTAAGATCATAGCGTTCTCTAACATTCATGCCTCTAAAATAGATAGCCATAAGAAGTGCAGAAATCTGATAATCAGGTATCTCACCATTTGTATATCCATTAACAATATGATAAATCTCCTGGGTAGAAAGCTCCTCTCCAAGTTTCTTTTTTTCAATTAAGTCGTACATTCTCATAGTTACAAAACCCCTTATATTTATTGCCTATTTGTGATAAGGCTCGTTATTCATAATTCGCATTCCCCGATATATCTGCTCAAGTAAAACCACGCGCATTAATTGGTGAGGGAAAGTCATCTCAGAAAAAGAAATTTGATAATCACTACGCTTCATAACTTCATCAGAAAGCCCCAAAGAGCCACCTATAACGAAAGCTATACTGCTGTGTCCAGAGATTCCAAGATTCTCTATATATTTAGAAAAAGCAACAGAATCCAGTTGCTTTCCAAGTATTGCAAGAGCTATAACAAAATCTTTTTCTTTAATGTGCTTTAAAATTCTTTCGCCTTCTTTGGATTTTACAAGTGATATTTCAGTATCAGATGCATTCTCTGATGTCTTTTCATCAGAGACCTCTATTATCTCTAAATTGCAGTATTTCGAGAGCCTCTTTGAGTACTCTGAAATTGCATCTCTAAAGAATTTTTCTTTGATTTTACCTACGCATAGAATTTTAACATTCATAGGTTATATTTTAGCCCATTTGAATGATTTAGACAACATAAAAGACACGCCTGCGGTGACGTGTCTTTCAAAGGGAGAATAATGTTATGAAAAATGTATCTCTTAATGAGATGATGTAATGATACTAATTAATTATGTAAAAAATTCGGAAATCTTGTGAACATTCTGTTAAACATAAATTAGTTAGTAACATCAATTGTCACATCCTCTCCCGTACTTTCTTCTGGTTCCTCAACTTCTGGGTAAGTAATAGTGTATGTAGCACTAACAATATCAGAGTATTCGCCTGCATCATTTTGTGCTACAGCCTTTATCTCAGTAGTACCTTCAGTCAAAGGTATTGGTTTAGTGTATTGTTTGCCTGTTGTAATTGGGCTTTTACCATTCAAGGTGTAAAAGATTTTATAATCTCCGCTAACGGTAATCTGGATAAGAAGATCCTCTTCATAATTGCCTCCAGCTAAGTTGAATGTAGGTGCTGAAAGAAAATATGAATTAATCATCTCTGTAATTTCATCATTAGGTGATGTTTCCAGCAAAGCTGAAATTCCATCCATATCACCATTTGCGTATAAAGCATTGAGAAGATATGTATATATCTTTTTATTGGTAGGATCGTTATCCAGTGCAAGATAAAGCATCTCTATAGCGTCATCATAATCCTTAACCATGTAATACATACGCCCCAAACCATAAATAACCTCGAATGATGTAGGGTCGATTTCATATGCCTCTTCATAGTAACCTAAAGCCTTTGCATATTGCTCATTAGATTCTGCATCCACTGCTTGATTCATAATATTGTCATAAGTATGCGTACCCATGTAAGGAATAAACATACAAACACCTATTATGGCAACAAGCAAGCACGCTACCAAAAGAAAAGCCTTTATCTTTTTTGTAAAAACTTTCGGCTCCGACTTTGCTTGCTGCTGAGGCTTTGATGGTGTGTTTGTAGCAGGTGCTTCCTCTTGAATCTGATAAACACCTGTAGCAAACTTTTCATCCTTTGATTTATTTTTATCTTCTACAACTTTTGAAAGTAATTCTTCTTCTAAAACATTGTAATCAGGCACAAGCTGAATAGACTCCCCACATGATGGGCAGTACATAAGACCATTTTCAATTTCAGCTCCACATTTTTTACATTTCATTTTAGAACAATCCTGTAATTACTCCATCGTCAGTAACATCGATATTGTTGGCTGCTGGCTGCTTTGGAAGGCCTGGCATTGTCATAATGCTTCCTGTTACAGCAACTACAAAACCTGCGCCAGCTGAAGCATATACTTCGCGAACATTTAAAGTGAAATCTGTTGGACGGCCAAGCTTAGTAGCATCATCAGATAATGAATACTGAGTCTTTGCCATACATACTGGGAAATCTCCCATTCCAAGTTCTTCTATTCTCTTTAATTCGCGTTCAGCTGCAGCTGAGTATGCCACATCCTTTGCGCCGTAAATCTCTGTTGCAACGGTTTTAATTTTATCTTTAAGCGAAAGTGAATCATCGTAAAGTGGCTTGAAATTGCTTTCTTTATTTTCTAGAACATAAAGAACCTTCTTTGCAAGCTCTACGCCGCCTTGTCCACCTTTCTCCCAAACCTCAGAAAGAGCAAATTCACATCCACGAGACTCGCAAAATTCTCTAACGAAGTTAGTTTCTGCTTCTGTATCAGTAATAAATGAGTTAAGAGTAACTACTACTGGTACATTATATTTCTGAAGGTTTTCAATATGCTTTTCAAGGTTAACAATACCCTTCTTTAAAGCATCTAAGTTTTCTGTAGTAAGCTCTGTTTTAGGAACACCACCATTATATTTTAAAGCACGAACAGTTGCTACTAAAACAACAGCATCAGGCTTCAAACCTGCCATTCTACATTTAATATCAAAGAACTTTTCAGCACCAAGATCAGCACCGAAACCAGCCTCTGTAATTGTGATATCCGCAAGCTTCATTGAAGCCTTAGTAGCTCTAACAGAGTTGCATCCATGTGCAATATTTGCAAATGGGCCACCATGAACTATAGCTGGTGTGTGCTCAAGTGTCTGAATCATATTTGGCTTTAAGGCATCCTTAAGCAAAGCTGCCATAGCACCTGTAGCCTGTAAATCATTAGCAGTAACAGGCTTTCCGTCAAAACTATAAGCAACAATGATTCTTCCAAGTCGCTCTTTCAAATCTTTCATGTCGTTTGCAAGGCAAAGAATAGCCATGATTTCAGAGGCTACTGTAATAACAAAATGATCCTCTCGAACCATTCCGTCAGCCTTTGCTCCAAGACCTACGACAATATTTCTAAGGGCTCTGTCATTCATATCAAGACATCGCTTCCATACAATCTGTCTAGGATCAATTCCTAGTGAATTACCCTGCTGAATGTGATTATCAAGCATAGCTGCAAGCAAATTATTTGCAGATGTTATAGCATGAAAATCACCAGTAAAGTGAAGGTTCAAGTCTTCCATTGGAACAACCTGAGCATATCCACCACCTGCGGCACCACCTTTGATACCAAAGCAAGGTCCAAGTGAAGGCTCTCTAAGGGCAAGACATGCCTTCTTACCAAGGACTCCCATTGCCTCACCTAAACCAACAGAAGTTGTTGTTTTGCCTTCTCCAGCTGGTGTTGGATTGATTGCAGTTACAAGCACAAGCTTGCCGTCTTTATTACCCTGAATTTCGGATAACAATTCATCGGATAATTTAGCCTTATATTTTCCATAAAACTCTAAATCATCCTCCCTAATATCAAGTGAAGCTGCTACCTCCTTGATATTGACCATTTGTGCTTCCTGAGCGATTTGAATGTCTGACTTCATTTGAAATGACTCCCTTTTAATTTGCTTTTATTAGTTCTTCAAACTCTGAAATGGACATGCGTATTTCTCTAGGTTTAGTACCCATTTCAGGACCAACAACGCCTGCTTCCGCAAGCTGATCCATGATACGTGCCGCCCTATTAAAGCCTATCCTAAAGTTTCTTTGAAGATAGCCAATAGAACCCTTTTGATTTTCTATAACAAGACGACCTGCTTCATTGAATAGTTGATCTCTAGAATTGTCAGGTTCTCCAGAGATTGACACTGAACCAGATCCAGTCTCAGAGTTTTGAATTTGAGCCTCTATATTCGAATCGTATTCTGCATTTTCGTTATTATTTTTAAGGAAATCCACTACTGCACTAACTTCATCATCACTGACAAAGGCACCCTGTACACGAATAGGCTTAGAAAGATTTTGTGGAGCATAAAGCATATCACCATTTCCAAGCAAATCCTCAGCACCATTCATATCAAGAATAACTCGTGAATCTGTTCCAGATGAAACAGAGAAAGCAATTCTTGAAGGAACATTGGCCTTGATAAGACCAGTAATAACATTAACAGTAGGCTTCTGTGTAGCGATAATCAAGTGAATACCTGCTGCTCTGGCAAGCTGAGCCAATCTAACAATTGAATCTTCTACATCAGCTGCGGCAACCATCATAAGGTCCGCAACCTCATCCAGAATAATAACAAGCTGTGACATTCTCACACGCTTTTCCTCTGGTATAGACTCAGGCAAAGCATCAGAATCAACTTTTTCATTGAATCCTTCGATATTACGCACTCCTGCCGCTGCCAAAAGCTCGTATCTATCTGTCATTTCCTTTACAGCCCAATGAAGAGCTCCTGCCGCCTTTTTAGCGTCAGTAATAACAGGTAAAAGAAGGTGAGGAATTCCATTGTATACAGAAAGCTCTACCATCTTTGGATCAACCATTATCATCTTAACCTCATCAGGTGTGGCATGATAAAGAATACTCATGATGATAGTATTGATACATACTGATTTACCAGAACCTGTAGCACCTGCAATAAGAAGGTGAGGCATCTTTTCAATATTTCCAACAACTACGCTACCTGAAATATCCTTTCCAACGCAGAAGGAAATCTTTGACTTAGCATTCTTGAATTCTTTCGAAGATACAAGCTCTTTGAAAGAAACCATTGTCTTTTCTTTATTTGGAACCTCAATACCAATAGCAGATTTGCCAGGAATTGGGGCTTCTATACGAACGTCGGTAACAGCCATATTAAGCTTAATATCATCAGAAAGGTTTACAACCTTTGATACTCTAGTACCCTCTGCGATTTCAAGCTCATAGCGAGTGACTGATGGTCCCAAAGTAACCTCAGTAACATTAGCCTGAACACCAAAATTACCAAGAGTACGCTGTAGCTTTCCAGCCATCTCCTGAAGATACTCTCTAGAATCTCCTGCACCCTTTTTAGCGTCCTTAAGTAATGAAATTGGTGGAAGCTTAAATGGCTTCTTAGGTTTCTTTTTATCTGATTCAATAGAAGCTCTAAGAGACTCTGAAGAATCTTCGATTTCTGCCTGAGTAGAAGCCGATGGCTTAGGCTTTCTCGTAGAAGTCACTGGTTCCACAACTGCTTCTGGCTCTGGTGTAGGCTCTGGAGCAGGTGTAGGAGCTGGAGTATTAATAACAGGCTCCACTGGCTTAGGTGCAACAGCAACCTTTGGCTCAACCACTACTGGCTGCTCAGGCTCAATAAATGTAGCTGTTTCGTTTGTAGCCACAAGAGGTGTAACATTCTTGAAAGAATGTGTACTCTTAGACTTTTTATCTCCGGAACGAAGGCGATGCCTGCTTGTATTTGTAATTTCTACATCAGACTCTCCTTCAGCCATGTTTATCTTGATTTCGTTAACACCATCAGCAGACAATGATGCTTCTGAGAAATCTGGCATAAGTGTTGTGTTTGTAGTAACGCCGGAATGCTTTCTTTCTCTTCTTGAACCACCCTTTTGATTCATCTGCTCAAGCTCGAGAGCTTTTTCCTCGTTAATTTTATCAATAATAGCCTGACGGTCAGAATTATATCTAGTCTGATTTGCTTCACGCTCCATAAGCTGACGTTCTCTTCTAGCACGTCTTTTAGCAGCTGCCCTATCAGCATGATATCTAGATGATTGCTGCACTCTATCGAAAGCGAAACGCTCAATAATGATGATTGTAGAAACAACCATCGCAATAATGTCTATTAAGTAAGCTCCAAACAAACCGAAGCTATCATATATTCCAAAAACGATGGCGCCACCTAAAAGGCCACCACCATTGTGGTTATCCCTTGAATATTCAAATGTAGAAAGTGGCCCTAATACATCCTGCCCATGGATGATAAGCTCCACAAATACGCTAATAAATATAAGGAGAACAGAGCCAGCAATTACTTTTGCCACTGCCACCTTATTACCATAATTAGAAATAATGAAAAATGCAGAAAAAGCAACCATAAAAGGCAAGATAAACTGAATAATGCCAAAAATACCAAATAAGAAATCGGCAATGGCATTACCTACAACTCCGCCAAGCCCAAAATTGCTAATGCAAAGCAAAATGCACAGCACTAAAGACCCCCAAAGGATAATTTCCTTTGAAGAATCCTCGAAAAATGGGTCCTCAAATTCAACCTCCATAGAAGCCTTTTTAGCTCTTGTGGAAGTAGATTTGTTGTTGCTTTTTTTAGTAGTGTTTCTGCGGGAATTATTTGATTTTCTTTTAGAATTATTCGTCCCTTTTGTTGCCAATATATAACCTCTTACAATCAAAAGAGAATAGTCAAGCTATTCTCTTTTGTAAATTACTATTTGTTAACCTATCAAATAGTTGTAAATATTTTCGTATTTTTCTTTTTGTACAGCCCAAGAATAGTTCTTGTTCATGCCACGCTCAACCATTTTATTCCACTGAGTCTTTTTATCGAAAAATACAAACTTACTGTAATTTACAGTGTTAAGAAGCTCATCACCGTTGTAATTTGCAAATGAGAAGCCATCTCCTGTCTTTTTGTACTCATCAAAAGCTTCAACTGTATCGCTAAGACCACCAGTCTCACGAACAATTGGAACTGTTCCGTATCTAAATGAAATAAGCTGTGTCAAGCCACATGGCTCGAATCTTGAAGGCATCAAAAATGCGTCCGCTGCCGCATAAAGCTTGTGAGCAAGATTGTCGTCATAACAAATGTTAGCAGAAATCTTCTCTGGATACTTCCATGCATAATGCCTGAACATATTCTCGTACTTTGACTCGCCTGTTCCAATAACAACAAGCTGAGTAAAATCATCAACTATTCCTTCAATGCAATAATTGATAAGATCAAGGCCTTTTTGATCTGTAAGTCTAGAAATAAGGCCGATCATATATTTCTTAGGGTCAACCTCAAGACCTAAATCAGCCTGAAGCTTTGCCTTATTAACCTTTTTGTTTTTACGGAATGTAGAAACATCAAAGTTTTTGTAGATTTTAGAGTCCTTAGCAGGATCATATACATCGTTATCAATACCATTAACAATGCCCTGCATGTCGTAATGGCGAGCACGAAGCAAGCCATCTAGCCCCTCTCCATAGTATGGAGTCTGAATCTCGTCACAGTAGGTTGCAGAAACTGTTGTGATATAGTCTGCATAAACAAGACCACCTTTAAGCATATTTCCGCATTTTTTGTATTCAAGCTTATCTGGAGTAAATAAATTCATAGACAAGCCCGAAATACCAGCTACTGTCTTAGTGTCCCACATACCCTGGAACTTAAGATTGTGAATAGTCATGACTGATTTCATTCCCCAGAAGAACTGGTCTCCCTGGAAATCATTCTTTAAATAAACAGGAATAAAACCAGTCTGCCAATCATGACAATGAATAAGATTTGGCTGGAATCCGATAAGTGGAAGCATTGATAAAACAGCCTTATCAAAGAATATAAACTTTTCAAGATCCCATCTATCCTCAGAATAAGGATAGAAACAATCGAAATAATCATGATTATCGATGAAGTAGTAAGTAACCCCATCTAACTCATATTCAAAAACGCCAACATATCTAGTACCTACAAGTGGTCCCATGTTCATTTGGAAGCTAGTTAAAAACTTGAAGTCCTTCTTATATTTCTCTGGAATAAATGTGTAGTATGGCAAAACCACCCTTACATCAAAGTACTCCTTTGAGAATTCCTTAGGAAGTGCTCCACAAACATCTGCCAATCCGCCGGTTTTGACAAATGGTACGCACTCGCTGGCAGCGAAAAGTATCTTATTCATAATTATAAACCCCTCAATTTTTATTTATTCATTCCAGTTGTGATATACGTTCTGAACATCATCGTCATCATCAAGAAGATCAAGAATCTTGTTGATTTTGTAGAGATCCTGCTCATCTGTAAGATCAACGTATGTCTGAGGAATCATTGTAACCTCAGCATCAGCCATAGGAATGTTTTCAGCCTCAAGAGCTTCTCTAACTGCTGAGAAATCCTCTGGAGCTGTATAGATTTCGAAGCAATCCTCTTCCTCAGAGAAATCTTCTGCACCTGCATCAAGTGCAATCATCATAAGATCATCAGCTTCCATAGAGCAATCCTCTTTAGAAACGATAATCTGACCCTTATTATCAAACATGAAAGATACGCAACCTGGTGTACCGATGCTTCCGCCGCCCTTTGTAAATGCTGAACGAACGTTAGCAGCTGTACGGTTACGGTTGTCTGTAAGGCAATCAACGATAATAGCTGTACCGTTAGGACCATATCCTTCGTATGTAACAGACTCGTAATTTACAGCATCTGCGTTACCAGCAGCCTTCTTGATACCATTTTCAATTGTTGCATTTGGTACGTTGTTAGCCTTAGCCTTAGCGATAACATCACGAAGCTTAGAATTATTATTAGGGTCTGGGCCGCCTTCCTTAACTGCTACAGCGATCTCACGACCAATTATTGTAAAAATCTTACCCTTTGCAGCATCATTCTTTTCTTTTTTGTGCTTAATATTTGCGAACTTTGAATGTCCTGACATAAAATTATTTACCTCTTTTCTATTCTAAATCTCAAAAAATTATAACAAATCACGGCCTTTTATTCAACGTGCCTTTTGCGTCTAACATATACGCTATCTATGACTTTATCGGATACATTTTTAATATAAAAAACGTAATTATCATCCTCCAAAGTAAAGGAACTACCGTCTTCTGGAATCTTGCCATTTAATGAAATTAAGTATCCATTGAGAGTTTCATAATCATCAGATAACTTTGTACCAAGAATTTCTTCAACCTCTTCAAGAGAAGTTCCTCCATCCATCACAAAAGAATCCTCTGTCTTAACCTCTATAGAGTTTTCTTCCTCATCATGCTCATCCTCAATATTTCCAACGATTTCCTCAAGAATATCCTCCATGGAAAGTAAGCCGGAAACCTGTCCATATTCGTCAACTACGATAACCATATGGCGCTTTTTGGACTGCATCTTAGCAAATAAAGTATTGATTCCATGTGTTTCTGGAACGAACTCAGCCACTGACATAAGTTCATGTAAATCCTTAACTTTCACATTATCAATATCCTTATCATAGTATGTGAGTAGATCCTTTATATGTAAAATGCCAATGATATTGTCTAAATCCTCAATATAAACCGGATAACGGCTCATATTATTCTCATTTATAAAATTTATAGCCTCTCGCAAGGTACTATCACCGTTCACCGCAACGATGCTTTTTCGATGAGTCATGATATCCTTTGCATCGGTATCAGAAAACTCAAAGATATTCTGTATCATAGCTGCTTCGGAGGCCAAAATATTGCCATCCTCGTGCCCCTCATTTACAAGAGAAATAACATCTTCCTCGGTAATATTTTCTTGCTTAGACCTTCTGTACAAAATAATTAGCCCTATTGCTTCAATAACAACAATAGCCAATAAAAAAATAATTAAATAGGGATTGGACCCGTCTTCCATAAATACTCCTTTCTCGAAATACGTAAATTATCACACTAATAATGATACCATATATATAAGAAAAAGACTAAACATTATAGTGTTTAGTCTTTTAAAAAACAGTGAATTCTATTCGTCTGCGGAAGACTCTGCTTCCTCTGTATCTTCTTTAGATTCTTTGGAAACGGCATCCAAATCAACTTCTTCAAGCTGGATATCAGATAAATCTGTTTTGTCGTTATCATCCTGCTTGTCAGCAGGTGTTTTAACAGGATTGCCCTTGTCATCGATTGTTCCGATATAGAAATCTCCATTCTGCATATCAAACAGATTTAGTACTTCCATACCAAAAACATCATGCATATATGAATAAATCTCTTTATTGTTAATCTCACGATTATGCTTACGAATAACGTTTTTCTTAAGCTGAACCCTGACATCCTTAATCCAGTTAGTGATTTCCTCGGCTTCTGTAGAATTAGTGCGAAGTTTGTCATAGCAATAATCCATAGTAGCCAACATCAATTCTCGATTAACATCATCTGTCTGCTGTGGAAGCTCGCTAAGCTCGTCTTCATTTGACTGAATACGTTCTTTGCATTCTTCCAAAAGTCTTTTATCATCATCCAACTTCTTAGAAACTAAATCTGAAGTTCCTTCCATATTGGACATGACTGAAGCCATCAAGTTTTCTTTGACCTTCTTAAGATCCTTAAGTTCCTTTTTAAGCTCAGCCTCACGTTTCAGTAAGTCATTTTCCTGCTTTTCAAGCTCTTTAACCTGTTCTGGCTTTCCACCTAAAGCAAAAAGTCTATGCCATTTCTGATCCAAAATAAGCATAGGGACCTTGATTTTGGAAATGGCAGTTGTAAAATCCCTGTCCGCCATATACATTCACCTACTTCTGTTGAGTAATGTTATAAGAAAGTTGCATCAAACTATCTGATAAATGAACATTCTCTATAATAACATCAGGAATATCATCTAAATCAACGTGAGCAAAGTTCCAAATTGCATGAACACCAAGAGAAACAAGCTTTAAAGCTGTAGATCTGGCGTTTGACTTTGGCAATGTCAAAGCTGCAATCTCAACATCATTATGCTTAATGAATTCTGGAAGCTCATCAAGCATCTGAACAGGAATGTCTCTAACCAACTTTCCTTTAAGCTCAGGATTAACATCGAATAATCCAATAATTTTGAAGCCTACACGCTCAAATTTAACATAACCTGCAATAGCCTGGCCTAAGTTACCAGCGCCAATAACGATAACATTATGTGTTTCGTTAACTCCCAAGATATTTCCGATTTCATCATGTAAATATGCAACATTATATCCATAACCCTGCTGGCCAAAACCACCAAAGTTGTTAAGATCCTGTCTAATCTGAGATGCTGTAACATGCATTCTCTTACTTAAATCATTTGATGAAATTCTTTCAACACCATCGTCTAAAAGTTCGCCCAAATATCTGTAGTACCTAGGAAGTCTTCTGATGACTGCTTGTGAAATCTGTTTATCCAAACCATATACCTCCTAATTACAATTTTCAATCTTAATTATAAAATCACACAAAAACTATGTCAAGATTTTAACAAAGACTTAATAAATGCTTAAGATAAACTTAACTCCTCCCACTGAGAATATAAATCTTCCAATTTTGAATCTATTTCATTCTGTTCTGCAGTTAATTCGTTGAGCTTTGCAGAATTTGTCATATTCTCTGGCTTTAAGAATTCGTCTTGAATCTTTGCCTTTTTTTCTTCTAGTTTTTCTATCTCTTCTTCGATTTTTGAGATTTTGTTTTGAAGCTTTCTCTTTTCTGCCTCAATTCTCTTTTGTTCTTTAAAATCAAGCTTTGCAGCTGTAGCGTTAGAATCAGCTACAGATTCCTGGGTTGAAACAACATTTGCTGCAGAAAGTTGTTCCTTCTTTGCAATATAATCATCGTAATTGCCAAGGTACTTTGTAAAATGACCATCTGAAAGTTCAAGAATCATATTTGCAGTACGGTTAACAAAATATCTATCGTGACTTACATAAAGCAAAGTTCCATCATATTCGTTAAGTGCTTCCTCAAGCATTTCTTTCGAATCCATATCAAGATGGTTTGTAGGCTCATCAAGGATTAAAAGATTAGACTTAGAAAGCATAAGCTTTGCAAGAGAAACACGTCCGCGCTCTCCACCGGATAACTCGCTAATGCGTTTAAAAACATCATCCTCTGTAAACATAAATGCAGCTAATGTGTTTCTAACCTGAGTCTCTGTAAGATATGGGTAAGCATCATGAAGCTCACTGAAGATAGTGTTTGACTCAGTAAGCCCTTGCTGCTCCTGGTCATAATATCCAACAGTGACATTTGCCCCAAAGCGAATCTCTCCTGATTCAAAATCTGTAAGACCATTGATACACTTAAGGATTGTAGTCTTTCCTGTACCATTATCGCCTAAAATAGCAATTCTATCCCCTTTATGAACCTCAAAGGATAAGTCTGAAAAGATATTTTTATCATCATATGATTTTGTCACATGAGAAAAATCTAAAACATCCTTGCCACTTTCCTTTTCAACCTCAAGGGTAAGTCTCATTCTAGGCATATCCTTATCAGGAGCATCCATAATATCAATCTTATCAAGCATTTTCTTTCTGCTTTCTGCTCTTTTTATGGATTTTTCCCTGTTGAAGGATTGAAGCTTTTCTATAACAGCTTTCTGGTGTTCTATTTCCTTTTGCTGCTTTTCATAGCTGCGCTCATATGTGAGCTGATATAAAGCCTTTTGCTCAGAAAAAGCTGTATAATTTCCTGTATATACACTAGTGCGTCCGTAGGATAAATCAACAACATGATCTACAATTCTATCAAGGAAATATCGATCATGAGCAACAATTACAACTGCGCCTTTATATGAAGATAAATATCCTTCCAACCACACGATTGAATTCAAATCCAAATGGTTTATAGGCTCGTCTAATAAGAGCAAATCTGGCGATGATGCAAGAAGACGTCCCAAACTAACTCGCGTCTTCTGACCACCAGAAAGCTCATTCATGCTTTTATTTAAATCATCCCCCTCAAAACCAAGGCCTTTCAATATGCCTACAGCTTCCGAACGGAATGTATATCCACCTAATAAATCAAATTGATGCTGTAACTTATGATAACTTTCCATAAAGGTCGCAGCATCTTTACTATCAAGGTTTGACATCTCCATTTCCATGTCTGAAAGACGTTTTTCCATGGAAAGCAAATCTTCACGTGCACTAAGTACTGTATCTAAAATGCTACTACCGAAAGAATCTTCCTGATACTGAGCTAAATAGCCCATAGTAGCATCTTTTTTAAGAGTAACTTCACCACTGTCCGCTGGTAAATCTCCAACTATTATTTTTAATAGGGTAGATTTTCCTGTTCCGTTGTTACCAACGATAGCTACTTTAGAACCCTCATCTACTGTAAAAGTGGCATCTTTTATAATGCCATCTTCACCAAATGATTTAAAAATATGCGAAACATTAAGTAACATAGTTTTTCCTTAAAAAATGCGCCTGACTAATGTCAGGCGCCAAATAAAATCTAATTTTACTGAACATCCTTAATAGAGAAGCTGATGCGTCCCATCTTGTCCTTGCCAAGGCATACAACCTTAACAGTATCACCAAGAGTAAGAACATCCTCTACTCTGTCAATTCTTTCCTTAGCAATCTTAGAAATGTGAACCATTCCTTCCTTGCCTGGAGCGAACTCGATAAATGCACCGAATTCCTTGATGCTTACAACCTTACCTGTGAGGATCTGACCCTGCTCGAAATCAGTAGTAATAATTTCGATCATTCTCTTAGCCTCGTCCATCTTTGCAGCATCTGTACCACAGATTGAAACGTTTCCGTCATCTGTAATATCAATCTTAACATCGCATCTTGCAATGATTTCGTTGATTGTCTTTCCACGCTGACCAACAACATCACCAATCTTCTCTGGATCAATTGAAAGCTGGATAATCTTTGGAGCATACTCGCCAACTTCCTTACGTGGCTCAGCGATTGCCTTGCTCATGCAGTTGTCCATGATGAAGAATCTAGCCTCACGGCAACGAGCGATAGCACCCTCAACGATTGGACGTGTAAGACCGTGAATCTTGATATCCATCTGGATAGCTGTGATACCTTCTTTTGTACCTGTAACCTTGAAGTCCATATCGCCGAAGAAATCTTCAAGACCCTGGATATCTGTAAGAAGAACGAAATCGTCATCTGTATCGCCTGTAACAAGACCACAAGAAATACCTGCAACCATAGCCTTGATAGGTACACCAGCTGCCATAAGTGACATACATGAAGCACATGTTGAAGCCATTGATGTAGAACCATTTGACTCGAATGTCTCAGATACAGCACGGATTGCATATGGGAATTCTTCTGGTGTAGGAAGTACTGGAAGAAGTGCTCTCTCTGCAAGTGCACCGTGTCCAATTTCTCTACGTCCTGGTCCTCTAGAAGGCTTTGTCTCACCTACTGAGTATGCAGGGAAGTTATAGTGATGCATGTATCTCTTCTCAGTAACGAAAGCATCAAGACCGTCGATCTTCTGAGCCTCTGAAAGAGGAGCAAGAGTTACAACATCGCAAATCTGTGTTTGCCCACGAGTGAACATAGATGAACCATGAACACGTGGAATAATATCTACTTCTGCAGCAAGTGGACGAATCTGTGTGATCTCACGACCATCTGGACGCTTGTGATCCTTAAGAATCATCTTACGTACTGTCTTTTTCTCGTACTGGTAAATTGCCTCACCAAGAACAGCAAGCCATTCTTCGTTATCAGCAAATGCTTCTTCAAGACGCTCAGTAATCTGACGGATATTCTCCTCACGAACCTGCTTCTCGTCTGTGAATACAGCACCTTCCATCTCCTCAGGAGTAACGATTTCCTTCATCTTTGTGAAGAGCTCCTCAGGAATTGCGCATGATGTATACTCATGCTTTGGCTTACCGCATTCCTTAACCATCTCGTCGATGAATGCGATAACTGTCTGGTTAACATCATGACACTTGTAGATAGCTTCAATCATCTTGTCCTCTGGGATGATGTTTGCGCCAGCTTCGATCATGATAACCTTTTCTCTTGTAGAAGCAACTGTAAGCTTAAGGTCGCCCTTATCCCACTGCTCCTGTGAAGGGTTTACGATAAACTCTCCATCGATCATACCCATCTGTGTCATAGCGCAAGGGCCATCAAATGGGATATCTGAAATACATGTAGCAATAGCTGCACCGAGCATAGCAACAAGCTCAGGACGGCACTGTGGATCTACTGCCATAACCATGTTGTTAAGTGTTACGTCATTACGATAGTCCTTTGGGAAAAGTGGACGCATAGGTCTATCGATAACACGAGATGTAAGAACTGAGTTTTCAGATGCCTTACCCTCTCTCTTATTGAAACCACCAGGGATTTTACCAACAGCATATGTCTTTTCTTCAAACTCAACAGAGAGTGGGAAGAAATCGATACCATCCCTAGGCTTGTCTGATGCAGTTGCAGTTGAAAGAACTGTAGTCTCACCATACTGAATAAATGCTGCTCCATTAGCCTGTGCAGCAACTCTGCCGATATCAACACGAAGTGTTCTACCAGCCAAATCCATTGTAAATGTCTTCATGGTTTTCTCCTTCAAATATTTTATTATTTAAGCATCAACCCGAAACTACTGAAAACGAAGAGTTATACTCTCCTAATTCAGTGGCTTCGGATCTTGCTTGAAATCGAAAAAAAATAAGAAAATGAGCGGAGTAAGCAATACTCCGCTCTTATAGATTACTTTCTTAAGCCAAGACGCTCAATGATTGAACGATATCTCTCAATGTCAGTATTCTTAAGGTATGCAAGAAGGTTTCTTCTCTTACCAACCATCTTCATCATACCACGACGTGAATGATGGTCACCTGGGTTAGCCTTAAGGTGCTCTGTGAGCTCAGAAATACGAGCTGTAAGAACAGCGATCTGAACCTCTGGAGAACCTGTGTCACCAGCTGTTCTAGCATACTCATTGATAATTGCCTGCTTCTTCTCTTTTGTAATCATTTTAACTACCTCCTAAAAACTTTTAATATGCCGTAACTAAGGAAAAGGTCGGAGTGTCCAAAACCTGAGTTACAGTAAATTTAGTACCGATATATAATAACACAGCTATAAAAATATGTAAACTATGTATAAATAGGCTTTTTTAAACTGTTATTGTATTAAATCTTCGATTGCATATTTATTAACACCTGCTAATTTTCCACTATTTACATAAACAGTAGAAAAATCATAATTCAACGCAAAATAAATCTGTCCTGTTTCTTCATCAGTTTTACCTAACGAAATAAATGTTGAATAGCCGTTTGCATCCTTAATAATGTACACAGGTGAATCCTGATTCAGGCCGTATTCATCGCCATTTCCATCTTCATCATCATTGGCGATTATGTCTACAAATCTAACATCTGTAATATAATTCAACAGCTTTTCTATTCTATCTTCATTTATATCGATGCTAGGGTCATCTGTGTAAACCCAGTCGTCTCCATCTCTTTCAAAGGTCAATAGAATGTTATTGCTATCAGTCATCTGGAAGCTATAAACTTCTTCATTATCAAGTAATATAACATTATCGCCTTCATCTTCTATTTCGCTGGCTTCATCCAATACTTCCGCTTGTTCATCAGAGCCATCAAGGTTTTGTATCATTTTTGCTGGGTTTTTAGAATTAAAAGTAATAATCAAAACCACAATAAGCAAAACAATTGCCAGTGCAAGAAATATACCTTTATAATTCTTTGAAATAAACTTCTTCATCATTTCCTCCAAGAAAATATTCTTTATTTAGTATAACAAAAAAGTATTAACAAACAAAGAAGCCGGAGCCATAAGCTCCAGCTTCGAAATAATTATCTGTAGATGATATCGTCTCTTCCAGGACCATTTGAAACCATTGTGATTGGGAATCCAATTTCTTTCTCAATAAACTCAATGTAGTTTCTGCAGTTCTCTGGGAGATCTTCGTATTTCTTAATTCCACGAATATCTGTCTTCCATCCTGGAAGCGTCTTAAGTACTGGCTTAGCCTTTTCAAGCTTGCTAGTAACAGGGAAGTCTGTAGTAACCTCACCATCGATTTCATAGCCAACACATACAGGGATTTCATCAAGATATCCAAGTACATCAACAACTGTAAATGCTACATCTGTTGTACCCTGCATTCTACAGCCGTACTTTGAAGCAACACAGTCGAACCATCCCATACGACGTGGACGACCTGTAGTAGCACCGAACTCACCGCCATCACCACCACGACGTCTAAGCTCATCAGCTTCATCACCGAAGATTTCAGATACAAATGCACCTGCGCCTACTGCTGAAGAGTATGCCTTACATACTGTAACAACTTGCTTGAGCTCCTGTGCTGGAATACCAGCGCCGATGCAACCGTATGGAGCAAGTGTTGATGAAGATGTAACCATTGGGTAAATACCATGGTCTGGATCCTTCAAAGTACCAAGCTGGCCTTCAAGAAGGATAGTCTTATTCTCTTTAAGTGCGTTCCAAAGGAATGCTGATGTATCGCAAACATAAGGAGCAATCATATCGCGGTATTCGTGTAATGTCTCAAGGAGCTCCTCTGGATTAAGGAGTGGCTTGTGATATAAATGCTCAAGAAGAACATTCTTCTGATCACATGTACGAACAACCTTTTCCTTCAAAAGCTCATCATCAAAAAGCTCCTGAACCTGATAACCGATTTTTGCGTATTTATCTGAGTAGAAAGGAGCTATACCGCTCTTTGTTGAACCGAAAGAAGCCTTTCCAAGACGTTCTTCCTCGTATTGATCAAAAAGGATGTGATATGGCATAACAATCTGTGCTCTATCAGACACAAGAATGCGAGGTGCTGGTACTCCTTTCTCTACAATAGAGTTAATCTCTTTGATAAGGATAGGAATATTCAATGCGACGCCATTTCCAATGATGCTAGTGGTGTGATTATAGAATACACCTGAAGGTAATGTGTGAAGCGCGAACTTACCATAGTTGTTTACGATAGTGTGTCCTGCATTTGCACCACCCTGAAAACGAACAATGATATCAGCATTCGCTGCCATCATGTCTGTAATCTTTCCTTTGCCTTCATCGCCCCAATTGGCACCTACAACTGCTTTAACCATAACAATCCTCCTAAATTACAATTAAATTAATTTATATCAATCAATTTCTTAGTCACTGTACAAGCAAGTGCGCCTGGTCCAATGTGACATGAAACTGAAAGTGATAACGGATCTATCCAGATTTCTTTGCCTGGGAATTCAGCTTCTAATTCTTCTTTAAATTTTTCTGCGGCTTCCTGATTCTGTGTGTGAGCTATAGAAATCACAACATCATCAAGATTGTCTGTATGAAGGACATTTTGCATATCCTTTTTTAATGCTTCAATCATAGTCTGCTTTGCAGCCTTAACTGTACGAGCCATTGAATACTTATCAAGCTTCTCTCCGTAGATTGAAAGTACAGGCTTAATCTTTAACAGTGAACCGATTGCAGCAACTGCTGGAGTAAGTCTTCCGCCCTTTTTAAGGTATTCTAGTGTATCTACAGTAATGTAGATAGTAGATAAAGACTTTATTTCCATAAGAGCATCACAGATTTCCTGTGCACTCTTTCCCATATCGGCAAGCTTTTTAGCCTCAAGTGCTGAGAGCTTCTGTGTAACTGAGATACGCTGGTTATCTACAACTACAACCTTGCCATCGTAATCCTCTGCCAGCATCTTTGCTGTAGCGCAAGATGAAGATAAACCACTAGACATAGGAATATAAACTATTTCATCATACTCTTTAAGAAGCTTATCCCATGTATCCATAAGATTTCCTGTGATAGGCATTGAAGTAGTAATCTCGCCGCCCTGTGTAAGCTTCTCATAGAACTGTTCCTGAGTTAAATCGATATCCTCATAATATAACTCACCATCAATATAAAAAGGCATAGGTATAACAAAAACTCCATAGTCCTTGGCCTGTGCCTGTGTAATGCCACTATTGCTATCTGTAAGAATTGCAACTTTGCTCATAAATCACCTCAAAAAATACTCTGTGTTAAACAAAAACACCGAGACTTATAATACCATAAGAAATAAATAAATTAAACAAGTATTATTAAATAAAATAGACATTCCTGGCTATCTTCACATGTATTCGCATTTTGAATACTGATACTATTCTCATGACTAAACAATTATTCATAATTGAATCCCTTCGGGATTCTTTCTCGGAGCAAGCTCCTAAAATTATTCATAATAGTTTAGCCACTTCTTCAAGTTAATAAATAATAAAGAGTGACTCCTTTACAAATAAATTTGACAGGAGTCACTCTTATATTATTTATTCCTTGAGAATAGTATCTTTATTTTAGTACATTCCACCCATGCCAGCACCTGCAGCAGCGGCAGCTGCAGCATCAGCAGCAGGATCTTTAATATCTGCAACAACAGACTCTGTTGTAAGAAGTGTTGCAGCAACAGAAGCAGCATTCAAGAGAGCTGTTCTTGTAACCTTTACAGGATCAAGAATACCAGCCTTAACCATGTTTACATACTCTTCGTTGTAAGCATCGAAACCAATACCAACTTCTGACTCACGTACCTTGTTGATAATAACAGATCCCTCAAGACCTGCATTTGCAGCAATGTAGAATAATGGAGCTTCAAGAGCCTTAACGATAACGTTTGCACCTGTCTTCTCATCGCCAGAAAGTGTATCAGCAAGAGCTGCAACTTCCTTCTGAACGTGGATGTAAGCAGATCCACCACCCTGGATGATACCTTCCTCTACAGCAGCACGTGTAGCATTAAGAGCATCTTCCATGCGAAGCTTAGCTTCCTTCATTTCTGTTTCTGTAGCAGCACCTACACGGATAACTGCAACACCACCTGCAAGCTTAGCAAGTCTTTCCTGAAGCTTTTCTTTATCGAACTCTGATGTTGTCTCATCAATCTGTCCACGAATCTGAGAAACACGAGCCTCGATTGCAGCCTTATCACCAAGACCATCAACGATAACTGTGTTCTCCTTGTTAACCTTTACAGACTTAGCACGACCAAGCTGCTCAAGAGTTGCATCCTTAAGCTCAAGACCAACTTCCTCAGAAATTACCTGGCCACCTGTAAGGATTGCGATATCCTGAAGCATTTCCTTACGTCTGTCACCATATCCTGGAGCCTTAACAGCAACAACGTTGAATGTTCCACGAAGCTTGTTAAGAATAAGAGTTGTAAGAGCCTCGCCCTCGATATCCTCAGCAATGATAAGAAGTCTAGCACCTGACTGGACAACCTGCTCAAGAAGTGGAAGGAGTTCCTGAATGTTAGAAATCTTCTTGTCTGTAATAAGAATATATGGATCATCAAGGTTTGCTTCCATCTTGTCCATGTCTGTGCACATGTAAGCAGATATGTAACCTCTGTCAAACTGCATACCTTCTACAAGGTCAAGCTCTGTCTGCATTGTCTTTGATTCCTCGATTGTGATAACACCATCGTTAGAAACCTTTTCCATAGCATCAGCTACCATCTGACCTACTTCATCATCACCAGCTGAAATTGCAGCAACACGAGCGATCTGCTCCTTGCCATCTACAGCCTTAGACATTTCAAGAATAGCCTTAACAGCACAATCTGTAGCCTTCTTCATACCCTTTCTAAGAACGATTGGGTTTGCACCAGCAGCAAGGTTCTTCATACCTTCCTTTACCATAGCCTGTGCTAAAACTGTAGCTGTTGTAGTACCATCACCTGCTACATCGTTTGTCTTTGTAGCAACTTCCTTTACGAGCTGAGCACCCATGTTTTCGAATGCATCCTCAAGCTCAACATCCTTAGCGATTGTAACACCATCGTTAGTGATAAGTGGAGCACCGTAAGACTTTGCAAGAACAACGTTACGTCCCTTAGGTCCAATAGTAACTCTAACTGTATTTGCTAATTTATCTACGCCTGCCTCAAGAGCCTGTCTTGCTTCAGCGCCATACTTAATTTCTTTTGCCATAATAATCTACCTCTTTTCCTAAATATTATTCTACAACTGCAAGAATATCATTCTGACGAACGATAATGTACTCCTCGCCTTCAAGCTTAACTTCTGTACCAGCGTACTTTGAATATATAACCTTCTGACCTTCCTTAACCTGCATTGTGATTTCCTTACCGTCAACAATTCCGCCAGGGCCAACAGCTATAACCATAGCTTCCTGTGGCTTCTCCTGTGCTGCAGATGCAAGAATAATACCAGACTTTGTAGTCTCTTCTGCTTCGCACTGCTTTAATACAACGCGATCTGTTAATGGAACTAATTTCATTTTATATTACCTCCTAATTTAAGTATCAGATTCATTTATTAGCACTCCATTCAGTCGAGTGCTAACTACAAAGAGTATAATAGGATTCTCTCGAATCAGTTGCAAGCAATTATGGTTAGTAGTTTTCGAAAGAATCCTATAAAAAGCTCTTATTTTCTCTTTATTTCTCGTTTTTTCTCATTATTAAACTTTTAGGTAGCTTAGAAAGCAGAGAATGCTTAAGACTATCGCCACCTGCAGCCACAAGTTTGCCAAATACATCCAAAATCAAAGCCTGATTCTTCGGATCAAGAGTTTGTATCTCTTTTGTTAGCGACGCAATAGACCTGACTTTACTAGATGTAATCTGCGAAAGCCTTGTAGCCCCTGACGAGCTAATAAGCGATGAAAAGAAAACATCACCAAATGCCGCCCTGGTCTCATAATCAAACTGAACAGCCCATTTCTTGATGACTTCATCAATTAAAACTGAAGACGAGGCAACTGCATCTACCTGTTCAAATTTATTGCGTTTTATCTGCCAGCTCAATGGGTCATGCTGGTTAATCCCCTTTGCATCACTGACAACAACCTGCATCTTAGCCTCTGTATACATAAGCATTCCAATAATAGATTCTTCCGGAATAAACTTATGAACTCTATTAATCATAGCTTTATAAGCAGGCTTTTTGAGGACTTCCGGAATAAATCCAGGTCCATCAAAATTATACACTTCTAAGATACTATCCTGTATATGGCCCCTGCAGAATGTGCTTCCATAAACAGCAAAATTACCGCCCTTTGAATGGCCACCAATTCGAAGCTTTTTCATTGTCCTTGCAAAATTGGTATTGAGATAATCTGCCGCCTGAAGCTGACCGCCAGTGCCTTCAGAAAAGCACATGTTAAAATCTTCTTTCCACCCAACAAGTGTATCGTCAGTTCCTCTGAAAGCAACAAAAATAGTGCCATCAGGCAAATAAAAACTGCAAACAGCAAACTGAGTCTGTTTCCTAGCATCAACATCATTAACAAAACCTGCAAGCTTCATTCCACCAAATCTTTTAGAATTAGCCATTTTAGGCATAATAAAGGGAGCAAGCTTAGTCATAGCTGTTCTTGCCATCAAACCTTCTTCTGTGAATTTTTCAAAAAAATTTTTGTTGAGATCTTCTATTGAGATTTTTTCTTTAATGCCAGGACCAGGCACTAAACCATCAAAAGGTGTATACACCAGCTCACAAAGAGCCAGTGCATCCACCTCATTAAACGGATCTATATCGAAAGGGACATCCCCTCTCCAGTCAAGATAATCAAAGATGTTAGCCATACAACATACTATTCCTCAAATAAAGCATCTGAGCCAGCCTCAGGCTGCGACTTTGTTTCTTCAGTAAACTCAACAACAGGCTCTTCTTCAAAGATAGATTCATCTACTTTGTTTTTGCCTGAGATTGGAGAATCCTCCATGTTGCGATTAAAGTTTCTATTAGAATCCTTTTTATGATCCCTAAGGCCAATCACCATAAGTAACAAAGAAAATAGAGAAAATGATCCTACCACTACTAAGTAAGCGCATGCATAAACATTTCCATCAAAAATCTTGATAGGTGTTAATAGCAGGTAAATGCTTGCGGCAATTGTAGCTGCTCCGAGAATCAAGCTTAAGAACCAAGAGCCTCTTTGAATGTGGAACAATGCAAATGACTGCTGAAGCATAATTGCACCAAAGACCACGCCAATGAGACAAACAAGGGCATCAATAAATGCTGAAACAACATCCGCATTTACGATAAAAACTGCACCTATTACGACAAGGATGACACCCATTGTAAAACCATAGCTAGTGATTCTCGTAAATTCATGATTAAAGAAATATTTAATCATGTAGTACATTCCAAAACAAATAAATAAAATACCAAAACCTAAAATAGAGAATGAATATACCACTTTTGAAATAAACTCTACATTAAGTGTGAGCAAACAAATACCAACAGCCAGGTAAGCAATCGCTCCGATAATATTGGCAATCAAGCCTGCCTTTGAGTCCTTAATTTCTTCTTGTGTGTGAGCCATAGTCTCCTCCTTAGTATTGATTAAGTGATAATAATCAGTATTTAACCAAATAATATAGCAGTAAGATTTATTAAACAGTGAGCAATAATGCACATGGATAAACGTTTATTTTTAATATACATAAATCCAAGGGCTGCTCCCATCAATACTGCATATATGAATTGTACTATATTATTGTGTAGAATTCCAAAACAAATTGAGGAAATCACTACCGCTGGAACCGGGCCATACCATAAGCATAGCTGGCCTGTTAGAATCCCTCGCATTAATAATTCCTCCAATATCGGAATTACTAAACAGTTGCATAACACCTTCATTAATAAATCGCCATCAGTAAGTATGCTATTGGCTCTGGCAAAGCCTGCCGACGATTCAACCAAACCACTATGGGTCAGAACTACGTTAAGTAAAACTGCCACTGCTACTGTTGCCACAACCCATATCGCATATACGAAGACTTGCTTTTTGTTTTTAACAGTCTCCGGAATAAGCTTTGGAACATTTGAATAAATAATATACATTGGCACAATGCAAACAATGCCTGCTATAAGCAGACATGAAAGCTTGCCATATTTATCTCCTATGATATCAAGAAGCAACGAAACTCCCAGCTGATATACAAAGAAATAAACAAGCAATGGATATATAATTTGAATGATTCTATTCTGTCTAATTTGATTCAATGTATTCAAGCACCTCATTTGGATAGTCTAAAATAGTCACCGCTCCAGCATCTTCCAAATCCCACTTTGAACCAAAGCCCCAGGAAACACCAATGCAATCGATTCCTCTTTGTGCTGCACCTTCTGCATCAAACTTAGTATCACCAACAAGAACTGTTTCTTCCTTTTTGTGCCATGGTGCACGCGAAAAGCATAAATCAATAACCTCTGCTTTTGTATCTATGGATGCATCCAATGTTGCTCCACAAATATCAGTGAAATAATGGTCTATACCAAGCTTTGCCAATAGCTTTCTAGCTGTAGGTTCAGGCTTTGAAGTGCAAACAAAAAGACAATAGCCTCGTTTGTTTAATGCATCAAGAAGCTCTTCTATGCCAGCGTAAACCTTGGCATTGAACATACCATTTTCCTTATCATAGTACTGTCTGTAAGCGGCAACAGCACCATCAAAATCCTCATCCTTAATATGCAAAAGCTTCGGAAAAGAATATGTAAATGGTGGCCCTACGCATTTACGAAGTGTAACAAAATCCGGAATATCGTATCCGTATTTTGTAAGGGCAACCTTCAGCCCCTCAATAATACCAGGAGCTGAATCAACAAGTGTGCCGTCTAAATCAAAATAAACATTTTTTATCATTTCTTAACGCCCTTTGTGTCTCTGCTTGCGATGTGAAGTCGTCCGATTGAAACAGTTTTGTCTTTAACCTTAACATCTACATTTTCGCCTTCGCCAAGAATGTAAATATTAATAAGCTCGTCACCCTTGCCAAGTTTCATTCCACGGACACCAACTGCTGTCTTTTTCTTTTCAGGAATGGTGTCTCCTTCAATTCGAAGGAACATATCCTTTGCAGACTGCATTACAACAGAGCTACCAGGATTAAGCTTGCCAACACAGATAACCTTATCGTCATCAGCAAGTTTAGTTGCAGCAATTTGCTTTCTAGTAACGTCAAATTCTGCACCTTCAACAACCTTAATCATAGATTGCTTAGTGCCGAATAAAAGTCTTGATTGGATAATGTTAGCCATTGAATCTGCAAAGATAAGATTCTGCTTTGTAAGGTCAATCTTTGAGCCCTTTTCTGCAGTGTCGATTGGCTGTCCCTTATCACGGAACTTACCAAATGGCAAGCTAAGAACCTTAATCGCATGCATATCGCCATCATCTGTAAAGAGACAAATCTTGTCTATATTTTTACAGAAGATAATCTTTTTAGATTCAGTCTCTGCTGCTTCTTTATTACGCTCGAATGTAGGCATATCTACTACACGAGCATATGCAAATCTGTCGATAAGAACTGCCACATCAATTTCCTCGATTGGCTTTTCTTCTACAACAGCCTCTTCTACGTTATCAATAACTGTACGGCGCTCTCTAGCGTACTCTTTCTTGATAGCCTGTAAATCCTTGATGATAACCTTTGCCATCTCAGCACGGCTTTCAAGAATCTTTGTATAATCAGCAATCTTCTGCATTGTCTCAGCATAATCACCACGCAGTGCTTCGATTTCCAAACCGATCAATCTGTGGAGACGCATATCAAGGATAGCCTGAGCCTGACGCTCAGTAAACTTAAGTAAAGCTGCATCCTTTTTCGACTGCTCTGACTTGAACTTTATACCTTCTGTGATACCTTCAACGAGACAAGCCTTTGCCTGCTTTACATCCTTTGAACCACGAAGGATTTCAATGATAAGATCGATAACATCGCAAGCCTTAATCAAACCTTCCTGGATTTCCTTTTTCTCGCGCTCTTTGCCAAGTAAATGAGTGTACTTTCTAGTACAAAGCTCATACTGGAAGTTAACATGATGTCTGATGATTGGAACGATACCAAGAGTCTCTGGCTTTCCATCAGCAACAGCAAGCATGTTTACACCAAATGTATCCTCAAGACGAGTCTTCTTGTAGAGGAGGTTAAGGACATTCTGAGCATCAGCACCCTTGCGAAGCTCAACAATAATTCGCATACCATCCTTTGAAGACTGGTTTGAAATATCAGTAATGTCGTTGGTCTTTTTAGACTCAACAAGTGAATATATATCGTTAAGGAACTTTCCGATATTGGCACCAATCATAGGATAAGGAATCTCCGTAATTACGATTTGTTCCTTACCACCTTTAATCTTTTCGATTTCTGCCTTACCACGGATTTTGATTTTACCAACACCTGTAGAGTAAATCTCAAGCAAATCATCCTTGTTAGTGATGATACCACCAGTTGGAAAATCTGGACCAGGAATTATTTTAAGCATCTGAGCTGTGTTAATATCTGGATCCTTCATGTAGGCAATAACGCCATCAATAACCTCACCTAGGTTGTGCTGAGGGATTGATGTAACCATACCAACGGCAATACCATCGGAACCATTGATAAGAATATTAGGAACACGAACAGGAAGAACCTCTGGCTCCTTTTCTGTCTCATCATAGTTTGGTACGAAATCTACAACGTTTTTATCAAGGTCCCCAAGATAAACCTCCTGGGCAACCTTAGCAAGACGAGCCTCAGTGTAACGCATAGCAGCGGCGCCATCTCCTTCGATGGAACCAAAGTTACCATGACCATCAACAAGTGGAAGACTCTTCTTGAAATCCTGTGTCATAACAACAAGTGCTTCGTAGATTGAGCTATCACCATGTGGGTGATATTTACCCATGGTATCACCTACGATACGGGCACTCTTTTTATATGGTTTATTATAATCAACCTTTAACTCGTACATATCGTACAGGGTACGACGCTGTACAGGCTTAAGACCATCTCTAACATCTGGAACTGCACGTGCAAGGATAACCGACATAGAATAGTCTATAAAGGATTTCTGCATAATCTCAGAATATTCGGTTCTTATAATCTCACTAGGCATCTATCTCTGCCTCCTTTGCGTGTTTGTAAATAAAGTCTTTTCTAGGAGCAACGTCGCTACCCATAAGAAGCTCTGTTACCTCGGAAGCCATAAGAGCATCCTCGATTTCAACAAGCTTAAGCTTACGACGCTCAGGATCAAGTGTAGTTTCCCAAAGCTGATCCTTGTCCATCTCACCAAGACCTTTGTATCGCTGAAGAGTGAATGTCTTTCCATTCATCTTTTTACGATATTTATCTAGAGCAACATCATCGTAAAGGTATTCCTCCTCGCCCTTTGTAGGAATAGCCTTGTAAAGAGGAGGCATAGCGATGTATACATGACCTTCCTTGATGAGTTCTGGCATAAATCTGTAGAAGAATGTCAGAAGCAATGTACAGATGTGGGCACCATCAACGTCGGCATCGGCCATGATTACGATTTTGTCATAGCGAAGCTTTGAAATATCGAAGTCATTACCATATCCCTCAGAGAAACCACATCCGAAAGCATTGATAAGTGTCTTGATTTCAGCATTTGCAAGAACCTTATCCATTGATGCCTTTTCAACGTTAAGAATCTTTCCGCGGATAGGCATGATAGCCTGATACATACGATTTCGAGCCATCTTTGCAGAACCACCAGCGGAATCTCCCTCTACGATAAAGATTTCACACTTGCTTGCATCTCTTGATTCGCAGTTTGCAAGCTTACCATTCTGGTCGAAAGAAAACTTCTGCTTTGTAAGAAGGTTTGTCTTTGCCTTTTCTTCGGACTTACGAATCTTTGCAGATTTCTCTGCACAAGAAATAATTGCCTTTAATGTATCTAAGTTTCTATCAAAATAGAGAACAAACTCATCCTGACAAATCTTCTGAGTAGCCTTTGAAGCATCTGGATTATCAAGCTTTGTCTTTGTCTGTCCTTCGAAGCGAGGATCTGGATGCTTGATAGAAACAATCGCTGTAATTCCGTTACGAACATCAGCACCAGTGAAATTAGCATCCTTGTCCTTTAAGATACCAAGCTCACGGGCATAGTTATTAATAACAGTTGTAAGAACTGTCTTGAAACCTGTGATATGTGTACCACCCTCAGAGTTGTAGATATTGTTACAGAAACCAAGGATATTCTCCTTGAATTCGTTACAATACTGGAATGCAACCTCTAGCTCGATTCCATCAGCACTACCGCTGAAATAGATAACATCATGAAGAGCTTCTGCAGTTTTATTAATCTCCTTTACAAAGCCTTTGATTCCATCTGGCTCATGGAAAGTGAGATACTCAGGCTCCTCACCACGTAAATCTGCATAATTGATTGTAAGACCTGGATTAAGGTATGCAGTTTCGTGAAGACGTGACTTTATATCATCCTCCTTGAAATAAGTCTTTTCAAAGATTTCTGGATCAGGAAGGAAGTTGATTTTTGTACCGTGCTTTGTTGTCTTGGCAATCTTTGGAAGAAGTCCATCAACAAGCTTTTCTGTAGGTACGCCTCTTTCGTATCTATCGTGGTGAACGTAACCCTCACGGGAAATATCTACAGTCATGTATGTACTAAGAGCATTTACAACTGAAGAACCTACACCGTGAAGACCGCCGGAAGTTTTATAGACACTGTCATCAAACTTACCACCTGCGTGAAGTGTAGAGAAAACAAGACGTGCAGCAGGCACACCCTTTGCATGCATTCCAACTGGAATACCACGACCATTATCCTCTACTGTACAGCTACCGTCCTTTTCAAGAGTAACATGGATAGTGTCGCACTCACCGGCCAAATGCTCATCTACTGAGTTGTCCACTATCTCATATATAAGATGGTTCAAGCCCTTTCGTGATGTTGAACCAATATACATGCCGGGTCTTTTTCTAACAGCCTCAAGACCTTCTAAAACAGATATACTGCTGGCATCATAAGTAACTTTGTTTGCCATAAAATCATACTCTCTTTCGATATAATTTATAAAAACGCTGAAAGGCGTCTGGTACAAAACCAGGCGCCAACGTAATAAATACTAATGTTTTCCAGTGGAACCAAATCCGCCTTCTCCTCTAGCGGTATCAGATAAATTTGAAACCTCATTAAAGTCAACAGATAAAAATGGTACAACCACAAGCTGAGCAATCTTTTCAGCTGGTGTAATAACTCTAGCCTGCTCTCCATCGTTGTGAAGGGCAACCTTTATTTCTCCCCTGTAATCAGAATCTACCACGCCAACACAGTTTGCTGGTCGAAGACCTTCCTTTGCAGATAATCCGGAACGAGCAAAAATGCCTCCGAAATACCCTTCAGGAATCTCCATCGCAAGACCTGTGCCAATCATCTTGGTCTCGTGTGGCGCAATAGTAACATCCTCTGCAACATCAGCAAATAAATCATAACCAGCTGCTGATACTGAGCCACGCTCAGGAAGCTTTGCAGAATCAGTCATACGCAAAATATTAATATTCATTTTTATTCTCCATTTATTAATCTACATGCAAAACGATTTGTCCAAGCTTTCTAGTCTGTGGAACATCAATAACACGCTGATTGATACTTCCTCTCCATTTTGCCTGCAAATCTATCTTATCAATTTCAAATTCTCCGTCAACCAGAACATCCAAATATTCCATAATTTCCAGAGATTTTATTTCTTCATAAGTGAAGCCTGTGTAAAGCCAGACGGTCTTGCCGGGAAATCTCTCCCTAATCTCCCGGGCAAGCTCCGTCACTTCCTGACGATTGCCAGGATAAAGTGGATCTCCGCCACTAAATGTTATGCCTGATATATAGTCGCGAGATAAGACCTCGTATAATTCATCCTTTGCAGCCTGATCAAATTTAAGTCCTCCATCAGGATCCCAAGTAACCGGGTTCTGACACTCCTTACAATGATGATCACAGCCAGCCACCCAAAGTACAGCACGAAGGCCGTCACCGTTGAGCATGTCATCCTTTGTAATGTTATGGTAATTCATATTCTTCAAGTCCTTTACATTGATTTACGATCAGCAATCTCTGCCATCTTTGCCTCATTCAAACGTGTATCTCCCTTTACACGTGAATATGACAAGTATCCATTCATACGGTCAATTTTTGTAAGATTCTTGCTGCCGCAAACTGGGCAAACATCCATCTCTAATTCCTCGTGACCACAATCGTCACAGTATGAAAGGGAAAGGTTAACGCCTTCGTAGAAGCCCTTTGCCATAGCGCGACGAACAAGTGTCTTTACAGCGTCGCGGTTGTAATTGATTGGGTAACGAACGTACTGAATCTTTCCACCGTTTGAAAGCTCCCAGAATCTGCCTTCCAAATCCTGCTTTTCAATTGGTGTGATGTCTTCTGTAACGTGACAGTGGAATGAGTTTGAAACGTACTCTCTGTCAGATACATTCTCAACGATTCCATATTTGTTTCTAAACTGCTTTACCTGAAGTCCACAGAGGTTCTCAGCTGGTGTGCCGTAGATAGCATAAAGATTGCCATCCTCCTCCTTGAACTGATTTACTTTTTCATTAATATGCTTAAGAACCTCGATAGCGAACTCTCCGTCTTCTACAAGAGATTTGCCATTGTAAAGCTCCTGAAGCTCGTTAAATGCAGTAATACCAAATGAAGCAGTTGCAGCCTTAAGAAGTGGCTTAATCTTGTCGTGGAAACCAAGGTGTCCACCGTAGAAGCCGCCCTCGCAGTATGCAAGTGGATTTGTGCTAGCACGCATTTCTCCAAGGTATGCATATGTACGAATGTGAAGCTTTCTAATCATTTCAAGATAGTAATCAAGCACTTCGTAGAAATCCTTTGATTCCTGACGTGACTTTGCAAGAATCATTGGCAAGTGAAGAGAAACCGCACCAATATTGAAACGGCCAATAAATACTGGCTCATCATTTTCATCAGCTGGCTTCATGCCGCCCTTTTCGTACCAAGGTGAAAGGAATGCACGACATCCCATAGGTGAAATTACCTTGCCATATTTCTTGTACATGCTGGCAATGTAGCCCTCGCCTGTAAGAGAAAGCCAATCAGGATACATTGTCTTGCGCGAGCAATCGATACCTGCTTCGAAAACATCCTCAAGCTCCTTACCAGGGCCGTGAAGATTTTCATCGTAAAGGAATACAATCTTAGGGAAAAGAACTGGCTTTTTAAAGCCTGGCTTTCCCTGGCCGATTGAACGAACCTTTAAGCATGCCTTTGATGCCATCTTTGCAAATACTGATGTACCAAGACCAATTGTAACAGTGATAAATGGATAGTCACCACGGCTAGATGCAACTGTGTTGAACTTGTACTCCCATCCCTGGAAGCCCTGCTCCATTTCTCTTTCTACTTCTGCCATTGATACTTCGTGAGCCTTTTCCTCACCAATGCCAAGGGCAATGTATTTTTCCATGTATTTATCAAATGATTTCTGAGCATATTTTTCAAGAATCTGATCAGCCTGAGGAATAGTGAAACCACCGTACTGCTGGCTTGCAGCAGAAAGAACGATATCACCGATAACATCAAATGCTACATCCAAGCTCTTTGGCTCGTTGTAGAAAATGTTACCCATTTCAAAGCCGCCCTCAAGAACTGACTTTACATCGAAAAGACAACAGTTCATTGTGTCTCTTCTGGCGTTCATATCGTGGATGTAGATATAGCCATCACGAATAGCCTGAACTTCCTCAGTTGTAAGGAAGAATTTCTTGTAAAGCTCTCTATTAAGCTCATTGAAAATCAAAGAACGTTTTGTGGATACAAGCGCAGAATCAGTATTTGAATTCTCCTTGTCACCGATATACATGATGTTTTGAGACTTCTTATAAACATCATCCAACATCTGGACAAAATCCTGCTTGTAATTGCGGTAATCGCGGTAAGATTTCGCAACCATAGGGTTAACACGTTCCAAAGCACCCTCAACAATGTTATGCATTTGCGCAATTTCAATTTTCTCAAGGCCAAGTTCCTCCACTCTTTCTTCAACGAATTGACAGATAAACTTTTCCTGCTCAGGAGTAAATTTTACAAGTACGCGTGTAGCAGATTTTCCAACAGCTTCTACAACTTTTTGCACATCAAATGGTTCAAGTGAACCATCCTTTTTAACTACATATCTTTTCATGTTCCGCCTCCGGGTTTTATATAAAAATGAATCGTATTGTATATAATATTCAGTCAATATCTAGTTGATTTAAAACAAAAACTACTAGATATTGTGTTGATAGAATTATACTACCACCACATTATCTAGTAGTCAATAGACTTCTGTACCACAAAATAAAGTTTCACAATTTAGTCATAATAACACCCTACATCTTTGTGATTTAAATCACCATAGGTGGCATAAGTAAGACATTTCAAGCCACCCTTGCAGAATGAGCTGTAATCGCAATCACTACAGTCATCAGGTGTGGTATCTGCTCTAAGCGACTTTAACACATCAGAGTTGTTGTAAAGGTCAAGCATATTGTCATCAAGCAGATTTCCAACCACTATAGGCATACGTCTACAAGGAACTAAATCGCCATTTTCCATGACAGTCAGCAAGGTATCTCCTGCTGTGCAGGAATAAGGCAGATTATTTGTCTTTAAAAATTGCAGAGCACGATATAGCGCTACTTCTGTTTTACAGCCCTGTCTTCTTAGCGCAAAGCTCTCCCTTGTGATCATATCAAGGTACTCTTTCGTTTGCTCTTTATTCATGCAAAGGTTAACCTCTGGAGAATTCAATGGAATATATCTATCCGACCATACAGTGTCCACTCCATATCTTTTTGCAAACTTAACAACATTTGGCAGCTCCTTATAATTGAGAGCCGTTGCAGTAAAAGACAAAGAAACATAAACATTGTACTTTTTCAGCAGCTTTACAGCCTTTGCCACTTTAGAATAAACACCCTTGCCTCTTATATAGTCGTTAGTTTTCTTGCTGCCTTCCAGGCTCACCTGAACATATTCTGGGCCATAACTGGCAATCCTTTTTGCTATCTCATCCGTGATAAGAGTGCCATTTGTAAGAATCGAGAAACTATATAAATCACTATCCTTCTTAAACTCTTCTAAGAGCTCAAAAAAATGAGGAGAACACAGTGGTTCCCCTCCTGTTATATTAATATGTCCTTTGATTTTCTGCTCCTTAAGAAGCTGTCTGTATTGATTTAAAATACCCAAAAGCTGCTCACTATTAAGTGAAACAGGTACATGACCTTCTTGATAACAATGTAAGCATTTAAGATTGCAGCTTTCACTGATATGCCATTGCAATACAAATTCTCTTACCATGAGCCGCCTCCGCCGCAAGAAGAACATCCACCACCACAAGATGAGCATCCGCCGCCACATCCTGAGCTAGAACTAGAACTAGAGCTCGAGCTACTTGTAGATGTATCAGTGTAATATACAGAGCTTGTTATATTATCTGTATATTTAATATATCTATTTGTTGCATTTGCAGTGTAATCATATTTCTGTACGAGCTTTTTGGATATGCCAAAAATAAAAGCATAAGGAAGAACCTCATCAAAGTAATCCTGGTCGTCTTTTATCTTAGCCTCTAGATCCTGCTTCTTGATAGTAGATAGATAATTCTTGTATGCTTCTATCCTAGCTATAAGCTCTTCACCATAAGCAGATTTTTTAGGAGTTTTGACTGCAAAAATGCCAGTAGCTATTATTGATAAAAAAGCAGGTAAAAAGAACCATCTAAGGGTTGGATCCATATCCTCTGACCAAATATAGGCAACGCATATCCCTATTGAAGAAATCAAAAACAAAAAGCTTGAAATCATAAACTCAACATAGGATGCAATATTGTAAATCTTAGAATCGAATTTCTCCTCTAACATTTTATTAAGCTTACTATTGAGCTTACGGATACGAGTATCCTCAGCCGGAATTACATTGGTACCATTTTTAAAAAGCCCGTCATATACAAGCTTTTCTGCATCGGACAATGCGACCTCGCTCTTGTTTACTTTTTGTAATGTCAGCTTCTTTTTGCTGCTTGGATTCTTGATTCGGATATACCCTTTGGTTGCCAGCTGAATGATTACTGTGATAAGTAACAGTTGGCCACTTCCACCGTAAATATATCCCATTTCAACAGCTTCAAGTCCACCAACATTAATTCCTGACACATCACCTTTATCAAACAAATCACTGTCTTTGTTTTTATTCCAGAAGAAAAAGCTAACTAAAAGACTAAGCATACACAATGCGCTTAGGATAAATGCCTTTGTCTTGTAATTAACCTGAGCTGCTTCAAAATAACCGTCAGGCAACTCCACATCCACAGTAAGTGCACCATTAAGCTTATAGTCATTTGAAACCTGAGCTGTAATAGTATTGCCATCGACTGTGTAATCCACGTAAGAAGTAATATCCTTCTTACGCTTTTTATCTGCAAAGAAATTAACAGTGCTTGTATCATCAATCTTCTTTGGCAAATTTATAGTGACCTTGGCTCCATTTATTTCTGTGCCCCAGTAATCACCAAAAGCATGAAAAATCAGTTCGTCGAAGCCCTTATAAATATCTCCGCCCATATCATAGTCATATGAAATCACATACTCATGGATTCCTGTATCTAAGGTTTCATATGCGCTTCCAATTTTGACTCTTTGCTTGCCTTTAATGGTATCTACTTCATAGTCTTCATTTTCGCAACGTAGATTTGTTATAACTCCTCGTCTAGATTTAGTTTTACCATCCTTTGAGGTATATTTAAGCCATTCTGGAACAAAACGAAAAATCCCATGATGCCCAGTTTCATAGAAATTAACACCGATGTTTTCTGTAACATGAATCTGATTCTTTGTGTTTACATCCAGATTTACTTCATAATAATCAATTGTAAAACCATCAGCTTTGGAATCGTTTTTTCCTGATGTAGCACTAATGTGACTAAAAACCATGATTCCAGCCGAACATAATACAATAATTCCTAAAATAAAAAAGGTTACACCGAAGAAGTGTAACCATTCCTTGCATCTTTTAAACACCACAACACTCCCACTCTAAATCTGATGTTTCATCCTTCTTAGAACGAGTCATCAGCTCATATACTGCATCCTTTGCAGCAAGTCCATCGAAAAGAACCGCATTTACGATATCTACGATAGGCATTTCGATATTGTATTTCTCTGCAAGCTTCTTTGCCGCCTTTGCAGAATATACGCCTTCTACAACCATGGCAACCTTTTCCATAGCCTCATCTTTGCTCATACCCTGGCCAATATAGTAACCAGCCATTCTGTTTCTAGAATGAATAGATGAGCATGTAACAATCAAATCACCGACACCTGTAAGACCTGATAATGTCTCAGCCTGGCCGCCCATTGCAACTGCAAGTGCAGAGATTTCCTTGATACCACGAGTAATAAGAGCAGCCTTTGCATTGTCGCCAAAACCAAGGCCATCTGACATACCAGCAGCAAGTGCGATAACGTTTTTCAACGCAGCACCAACCTCTATACCCTTAACATCTGGTGATGAATAAACTCTGAAATATTTGTTCATGAAAAGATTCTGAACAAAAAGCGCTGTCTGACGGTCTGTTGAACCAGCAACTACAAGTGTAGGCTTGAATACAACAACCTCCTCAGCATGGCTTGGGCCAGATAATACGCATATACGTTTATCTTTTCCTAGCACATCCTCCAGAATTTCTGTCTGTGTGAAAAGAGTATCTTCCTCAATACCCTTTGTAACAGTAATGAAAATCTGATTTGGATTAACAAAGGATTTAATCTTTTCAGCTGTCTCTCTAGTTGCTTTTGATGGAACTGCCATCAAAATAACATCAGCGAACTTTGCTGCAGACTCAATATCTGCAGTAAACTTCATAGATTCTGGAAGCTTAACTCCCTTTATTTTGTCACTGGTATGGGTGTCGTTCATCTGATCAACCTGTGACTGACGATGTGACCAAACCTCTACTTCATGACCATTTTTGTCAAGCATTACAGCAAGGGCTATACCCCAGCTTCCTGCACCTAAAACACTAATTCTTGCCATTATGCCCTCGTTTCTGGATGGAATGAGAATTTGTTCTCTTTTCCATTGATTAGACGTCCAATATTTGCATGGTGAAGTGCAATTGAAAGTGCAGATACTAAGCAGCAAATAACAAGTGCTTCCTTAAGCTGTGCTCCTTCAAATTTGCCATCTAAAAGTCCCATCTTGGCACCGATAAGCATCTCGATTGCAAATGAAAGCTCACCAATGATAGAACCAAGTGATACATAGCGAGTAAGTGCAACAATCGCTATAAATACACATGCTGGAATTGGAAGACCCATTGGGAAAAGTGCGATGATAAAACCAAGTGTAGATGCAACGCCCTTTCCACCTTTAAAATGCATGTAACATGGGAAATCATGACCAAGCACACAGCCAAGGCCTGCATATACCATGTAAATGTTAACGTTTTCTACAAAACGTCCAAAAATCAACCAAACAAAAAATACCGCTACTACGCACTTAAGGCAGTCCCAAGCAAGTGTAGCAAGACCTGCAGGAACTCCAAGAGTTCTCATGGTGTTAGTGGAACCAACGTTACCACTACCAACCTTTGTTAAATCAATATTCTTAGATTTACCGATGAGATATCCCATCAAAATCATTCCAAAACAATAGCCAATAAGTAAAGCTAAAATTCTCCCCAAAACAACCATTATTCGTTTTCCTTTCTCTCTCTAATGATAAATTTTAAAGATGTACCTTCAAAACCAAAGGCATCTCTGATTCTGTTTTCCAAGTATCTAACGTAAGAGAAATGCATCAGGTATTTCTCGTTTACAAAGATAACGAATGTAGGTGGCTTAACAGCAACCTGAGTTGTGTAGTATATCTTAAGGCGCTTGCCCTTGTCTGTAGGTGGCTGCTGAAGTGCAACTGCCTCAGATACGATTTCGTTAAGAACACCTGTAGCTATACGCATTGAGTTGTTTTCAATAACTGCATCGATTGTCTCGTAGATTTTGCCAAGGCGCTGACCGCTCTTAACAGAAATAAAGAGAATTGATGCATATGGCATAAATGAAAGGATCTGACGAATCTTTGTCTCATGCTCCTTCATTGTTTTATCATTCTTTTCGATAGCATCCCATTTGTTAACACAGATGATGATACCTTTGCCTCGCTCATGAGCGATACCAGCGATTTTGGCATCCTGCTCAGTAACACCTTCTGTGGCATCAATCATAATGATAACAACATCTGCCTTTTCAACAGAAGCAACAGCACGAACTATTGAATAGCGTTCAAGGTCCTCTTTGATTTTGCTCTTACGACGAAGTCCTGCTGTATCGATAAAGATGTAATCCTTGTGATTGTAACGAACCTTTGTATCTACAGCATCACGTGTGGTACCTGCAATATCAGAAACGATAACACGCTCTTCACCGCAAAGCTTATTAATAAGAGATGATTTACCAACGTTTGGCTTTCCGATAACTGCTATACGTGGTGTGTCATCCTCTTCTTCGTTTTCTGTAGGCTCAGGGAAATAGCTGCAAACAACATCAAGCATATCACCAAAACCAAGACGTGAAGATGCTGAAATAGCGATTGGATCACCAATACCAAGATTGTAGAACTCGTAAACATCAGCCATATCGCGTTCAAAGCTGTCTACCTTGTTAACAACAAGAACAACTGGCTTGTGGCTACGTCTAAGCATATCTGCAACCTTTGAATCGCTATCCTGAAGACCTTGCTTTACATCAACAAGGAATACGATAACATCTGCTGTATCGATAGCAATCTGAGCCTGCTCACGCATCTGTGATAAAATGATATCCTTTGAATCTGGCTCAATACCGCCTGTATCAATCATAGTAAAATCGTAATTTAACCATGAAATATCTGCATATATTCTATCTCTTGTAACACCAGGGGTGTCTTTTACAATTGAAATTCGCTCTCCTGCGAGCGCATTAAATAATGTGGATTTACCAACGTTAGGGCGACCTACGATGGCCACTACTGGTCTTGCCATATTATACCTCTTTCTAATGTCCGATTATGGCGTAAACTAAATCACGCCCGTCTGATTGTACTATACGAGTTTTGACTTGTAAAGCCGACTCAAGCTCAGATAAAGTGATGTCATCAAGGAATACTTCCTCGCCACTTCTAAGCATTGTACAAGACAATAATAAACTATCTCCAAGCTCTCTATTTGAAAGCTGTTTTATTAGATCCTGTCCTGTAATTAATCCAGAAACAGTAATCTCTTCACCAAAAAATTCGTTTGTAATTGCCACAACATCAACAGTAACGCGATTGAACTTTTCTGTAATCAAATCTGCAAGCTGGCGCATAAATGGAGCTGCAAGCTTTCCTGTTGCGATAGTCACATGACGCTTTTTCATAAATAAAGGCTTTTTGATATCCTCAAGGGCATCTAAAACCTCTTCATGAAGAAGTCTAAGCATTCCAACACCATTTTCGAGCTGGATAAAACCATCGTATCTATCAGCCTCTGGAAGTGGTCTGCCTGCAAGAATATACCACTCATCAGATGCTTGCACAAAATGATTACCAAAGCGTTCCATTGCAATTTGCTGCCAGTGCTCGATTTGGTCGATTACCTTTCCCGCTTCCTCAGGTGTGTAGGTGCGAAGTGGGAAAAGCCCATCTCTGAACTTTGTGACACCAACAGGCACTACTGACATAGAGCTCATAACAGGCGCAAACTCCATCAAATCAGAGATTGTTCTATCTAATTCTGGTCCATCGTTTAGACCTGGGCAGGAAACAACCTGGGCATTCATAGGTATTTCTGCTTCATAAAGCTTGCGAATCTTATCAAGAATATCTCCTGCAAATCGGTTGTGCAGAAGCTTCACTCTAAGCTCAGGATTAGTTGCGTGAACAGATATATTGATTGGACCAAGCTTATAAGCGATAATACGATCCAAATCTGCCATCTTCATATTTGTCAAAGTAACATAATTACCCTGTAAAAATGAAAGACGTGTATCATCATCCTTGAAGTAAAGAGTCTCTCGCATGCCTGGAGGCATTTGATCGATGAAACAAAATGCACATTTATTTGAGCATGATTTGTAATCATCCATAAGACCATTACAAAAAATTACACCTAAATCCTCTCCCTCTTCCTTCTCAACAAAAACTGAAGAGGTCGTGCCATCCTCATGGAGGAGCTCAACAGTGATATCAGCATCATCTGAATAATAATGATAATCAAAAATATCAACGAGCTCTGCATTATTAATTTTTGTGATTATATCCCCAGGAATAAGTCCCGCCCTATCTGCCGGGCTGCCTTCACTTACCTGAGCAATTTTATGACTTGAATTTAACATACTGGTATATACTCAAAAGCATTTTTAATATGCTTTAAATGTCCTTCCTCAATTGCAATAACATCAAACCTAACACTTGTGCCGCCATCCATGTGACGACTATACATATAAAAATCTGCGACTCTAGAAATCTTACGCATTTTATTAAAGTTAACTGCCTCAAAGCCGGTGCCTCTTGCAGCAGATTTTCTATATTTTACTTCTACAAAAACTAAGTAGCTGCCATCCTTTGCAATAATATCTACCTCTCCCATTTTACAATAAAAATTCATTTTGAGAATAGACATTCCTTGACGCTTCAGATAGTCAGCTGCCAGCTTTTCAAAATCATTTCCTTGCGTTCTGTAATTCAATAAAACCTCAATTCTAACCTAGCTTTGATTTAATCTTTTCCATATCATTTACAAAGACCAAAATCTCCGCAACAACCTCGTATAACTCTGGTGGGATTGCATCACCAATATTTAGTTTGCTAAGTGTCTGAGCCAATTCATTATCCTGGTAAAAAGGCACATCCGCCTTCTTTGCCTCTTCGATGATTTGCTCAGCCACATAGCCCTTTCCTGAAGCCAAAATCTTTGGTGCTGTATCTCCAGCCTCGTAAGAAAGGGCAACAGCAGTTTTGTTTTTATCAAATGTCTTTTCTTCTGCCATAATTATGCCCTCATATCAAAGCTATATCTGTGAACCATGCCCTCTGCTGTGTTTTCAGTAGATACTGGCGCAGCCCCAAGAAAATCCTCTACAAAGTTTTTCTTCGGCTCACCACAGGTTACTTCAGATGTGACTGAAAAACCTTTCTTGGCAAGGCGCTCTGTAAGAATATCTAAATTGTCCTCAATAAGCTTCATAGAATCTTCGCTAGCTAGATTCCATTTGCAACCAACCTTGGACTCTTTCAAACTAATAAAAACATCTGTAGAACCTAAATACTCCATATCAAAGTGAAGAAATGCAGTGATTTCCTCGCCCTGCTCATAAGATGCCTTTTTGTTCTGGCGAACATAAAGCATACTATCAGTGTTCTGATTGTACATCTTCAGCGGAATCTGGATGAAATTGTACATTTCATTTGCAGAATTCATAAAGTTGACATTCTGCTTAATCTGAGATGTCTGAGTTTTGATTGTGTCTGCAGCCTTATTATTAAAGTTTGCCACAAGACGCTCTAAGGCCTCCGTCTGCTTCAAAACTCTTTCATATAGCTTTGAAATCTCGCCCGGCTTTGTAACCTCTTTTGGCTCCATAGCAAAACTATTTGTAATTATATTTTTAAGAAGTCCTTTATATAAAGGCGCTCCAATAATATCATTGAGTGTCTGCTTAGGAATATCAGGATGATTATTAAGATAATCAGTGATTTCCCTGAAAACCTGATTCATATCTGCATCTGCCTTAAGAGTGCCATTTTCAGCAAATATCTCATGATTATCCTTTGGAAAATCTGGCAGAGTGTTCAATATAGTATTGAATGAATCAATCTGTTTTTCCGATGCAAATGTATTTAAAACCTGTGTACCAAGCTCATTTTCCATAACTTGAGCCTGATTAACAGTGGTGCTTTCTGTTTGATTAGAAATAATAGCTTCTGTTTCTACCATGCCAGACTGAACCTGATTAGGATTCAGGGCCTGCTCAGCGATAGCCTGCCCATTTACCTGAGGCTGCTGGCCAGCTTCTATAACAGTGGCATTTTCTGTGGCGGCAGCTGGATTATTTGTGACATTAGTAGTGTTTTCTGTAACAGCAGCTGCGGTGTTATCAGCAACTACAGAAATGTTTTCTGCCTCAGCAGTAGCTTCTGCAACAATAGCTTCATTAGCGTTAACAAATATATCCCTTATAGCATTATTAATGCCAATTACATCTCCAGTAGATACCTCGCTGCTAGTCATTATCTCGTGAAGCATATCTGAAATCACATCAAAATTATCCGATAGCACAGCCTTGTCATTAGCATAGTTTTGGAACATGCTGACATTTTCAGGTGTTATTGGAAGATTCGATTTAGACATGGTTACGAGAGTCTGGATATCCACCCCTGGATTATTAATCATAGCACGATTCATAGCTGTCAAATTTTCAGGGCTGACAGACATAGAATTCTGCATCATTGAATTAACCATGTTGATTGTACGCTCTGTAGCAGCCAAATTGGCCATATCCAAAGCTTTTAGAAGTGTAGGATTAGCATCTAGACTAGTGAGAGAAACTGGACGAATTTGTATAAGATTCCCATCGTTGCTTTTTACTTCAAAAAACACTGACTGACCAGGAGTAAGGCTCACTCCTGCATCCAAACGAGCCGTCATAGTCTGACCGTTGGCAAGCCCAATTGTAACCTTGCCATTGTCAATCGAATTAACAGAGCCCTCAAAAACCTCGCCTTCCTTGAGGTTGTCAGTTACTGAGCCCGTAAGGGACTGACTCTGACTAAGCTTTGTCATGTCAGCTCCGTTAACATAATTTGAGTTGTAAGGATTCAGTCCAGTGTTAATGTTCATAATTCACCTAATTATACAAAGTTTCCTATGAAGGATCTTCTATGAATTGGACAAGGACCATATTTCTTGAGAGCCTCAATATGCTCTGCGCTACCATAGCCCTTGTTAGATGCAAAATGATATTCAGGATAAATGCTATCGTATTCTACCATCATTCTATCCCTGGTAACCTTTGCAATAATGCTTGCTGCACCGATAGATATTGATTTAGCATCACCCTTGATAATTGGAACTTGTTTTATCTTTACCTCAGGTATGGTTACTGCATCATTTAACAATACCTGTGGCTCTACTGAGCATTCTGAAATAGCCTGGCGCATTGCTTCGTATGTAGCTTGAAGAATGTTGATTTCATCTATGCGCTGCTCTGAGCATACACCAATACCAACAGAAACAGCCTCTTTCATAATGATTTCGTATAATTCATCTCTTTTAGAGGCTGAAAGCTTTTTGGAATCATTGATATAAAGGATACTGCAATCCTTTGGTAAAACAACGCAAGCTGTGACGACAGGTCCTGCAAGTGGTCCTCTGCCTACTTCGTCAATACCGCCGATATAATCAAACTCTGGCCAATATTGATTCTCAAATTCCTTGAGGTGCTCGATACGTTCACGCTCTATGCGAAGCTTTTCCATACGCTTCTGGGCCATGCCAATGATTTTCGAAACACCTGGACGACCATCATTAATGTATTCCTCAATGAAATCTGGAAGTAAAAGCTCGCTAGTCTCTTTATATTCTTTTTGAATTTCTGAAATCTTCTTTTCGCTCATGTCTATTCTATATTCTCTACAAGTCCAAATGAGTTAAATGGGTAAACTCTAAGCCAAGCTCTGCCCACGATGTCTTCACCTTTAACATTTCCAACAGCATCAAAACGTGAGTCAGTACTGTTGTTTCGATTATCTCCTAGAACAAAGTATTCATCAGGTCCAAGAAGAATTTCGCTGCTAGCAAGACCAGCATTCATAATAACATCTGTGCCATATTGTTCATCTAGCACTTCACCGTTGATATAAATGGTGCCTTCGCTGTCAATATTAACTACCTCGCCTGGTAAGCCGATGATACGCTTGATGTAATATGTGTCTTCCTCGAATTTAGGTGGGAAAACAACCACATCAAAACGCTCAGGGTCATTGAAGCGATAGCTGATTTTGTCAACGATAAGATTGTCACCATCTGACAAAGTATCTTCCATGGATGACCCACTAACTACCGTACGCTGTCCTACAAAATGAGTAATTAGAAAAACGACGCCAAAGCAAACCAGTACATTAATGATTACGCTAATGATTTCCTTAGCTACTGATGCCTTGGTAAGAGGTTCTTCCTCCTCATCCTTCTTTTTCTTTTTTTCTTTTTTAGGCTTTGAATCGAAGTCCGACAAATCTTCTACTTCTTTGATATTCTGTCTAGCCCTTTCGATGTCTCTTTTGATTTCTTGCTCTTCCTCGTTAAAGTCGATAACCTTCATGCTTATGGCCTTTCAAGTGAAATTTTTCCTAGACTACCATTTCTAAATTCATCTATTAAAACTGAAGCAGCCTTGTCGAAATCTGGCTCTGAGCCCTTCTTCAAGAAGTTTCTCTTGAGGGCGATTTCAGTAATAATTTCATGATTAACTAAATCTTCATTTATTTCATAACGAGCAGCTAATGCTCCTGGATAAGTCTCTTTTATAAAATATGCAAGCTCCATAGCAAGCTCTCTTGTTTCGATAATTGCATCGTTAATAGAGCCAATGAATGCTAAATGTAAGCCAACAGTATTATCCTCAAACTTTGGCCAAAGAATACCTGGTGTATCAAGAAGCTCCACTGATTTATTAAGCTTAATCCATTGCTTACCCTTTGTAACACCTGGCTTGTTACCAGTCTTTGCTACTGCTTTACCTGCAAATGAATTAATAAATGTAGACTTTCCAACATTAGGAATACCTACAACCATCGCTCTAACTGGGCGATTCTTAATACCACGCTTTCTGTCCTTTTCAAACTTTGCAGCGCAGACCTCATCAAGTGTGGCCTGAACTCCCTTCATGTTCTTTCTATCACGAGAATCCAGCTCAACACAATAAAAGCCCTGATCCTTGAAATAAGAAATCCATTTCTGATTAACAGATTTATCTGCAAGATCAGATTTGTTTAAAAGCACAAGACGAAGCTTGCCATTAGCAAGCCCATTTATATCAGGATTTCGGCTAGATATAGGACATCTAGCATCGATAACCTCGATAACCAAATCTATAAGTTTTATATCCTCCTGCATCTGACGCTTTGCTTTGGTCATATGCCCTGGATACCATTGAAATTCCATATTCACCTCTCGTTAGAATGGGTATTTAGCCCAAACCTTACCTAAAATATCTTCGTTGGTAACAAAGCCAACACTTTCATAACGTGAATCCTCAGAAGAATTACGATTATCTCCCAGCACAAAATACTGGTCATCCAAAAGCGTAATTGGAGTAGCTGCAATACCTGGATTTTCTATGCGTTCCACATCGAGATTTTCCTTGTATAATTCATCATTGATGTAGATACGGCCATTGCTGATATAGATAGTATCCCCCGGTACTGCAATAACACGCTTTACGCTGTAGCTAGCATTAACATTAGACTTTGGCTTGAATGCAATAACATCCCCTGCCTCTGGCTCAGAAAACTTGTAAGCAATAGTGTTTACAAGTAATATATCGGATGTTTGATAGGTTGGCTCCATAGATGCATTGGAACATTCTACCTGTTTGCCGAATGCAGTTACAACTCCAAATGCCAAGCCAATCACAAGCACTAATTCCAGCAAAAATATCAAAACGTATCTTACTTTATCGAAATTTATTTTCTTGCGGCGTCTTCTAAAATTTAGTCCATCGTTTCTACGATGAAAGGTTTTATTAAATAATCGTTTAATTGATAAAAGCATACAAAAATCCCTTTAAATCTTTAGTATAAATATACCGCACTTTAGTCTAAAAATAAAGAACAGTCACAATAAAGTGACTGTTCCAGTGGATTCCGAGATTAGATTCTCTCCTTAACCTTTGCCTTCTTACCTGTGAGCTCTCTGAGGTAGAATAGCTTAGCTCTACGAACTTTACCTTTTCTAACTACTTCGATCTTCTCAACGTTAGGGCTGTGAAGTGGCCAAGTCTTTTCAACGCCTACGCCGTTTGATGACTTACGAACTGTGAATGTCTCACGGTTGCTTCCACCCTGTCTCTTAATAACTGTACCCTCGAATACCTGTGTACGAGTACGGTTACCTTCAACGATACGGCCGTAAACCTTTACTGTGTCACCTACCTGAAACTCAGGTACTTCTGCCTTAAGCTCGGCAGCTTCAATGTTTCTGATAATCTCGTTTGCGTTCATTTTAATTCCTCCAAATTTAGCGACATTCTTAATATTCCCTATTGAATAACAGCGGAACATCTCTTTTTTGCAACTCATTTATAATAACATGGTTGTTTATAATAATCAACAATCATTTTCCAAATATTTAGCATATAAATCAGGCCTACGCTCTTTTGTGCGTTCAATTGACTGTTCGTGTCTCCACGCATCAACCTTTGCATGATCACCTGATAAAAGAATAGCTGGAACTCGTCTGTCGTTCCAAACCTCTGGCCTAGAATACTGAGGATATTCCAAAAGATTGTTTTCTAAAGATTCATCCTCTCCTGATTCTGAGTTTGTAAGTACTCCTGGAACCATACGTGAAATAGCATCAATCATAACAAGTGATGGAAGCTCACCGCCAGTAAGTACATAGTCACCGATTGAATAATACTCGTCAACGATTTCCTCAAGTACTCGTTCATCGATGCCCTCGTAATGTCCGCAAAGCAAACAAATATCTTCTTTTAAAGCAAGTGTCTTTGCATCTGGCTGCTTAAAAAGCTTACCCTGTGGTGTCAAATAGATGCAATGAACCTTGTGACCGGCCTTTTCGCAGACTGCCTGATATGCGTCGTATATTGGCTGAGCCTGCATAACCATGCCGGCACCACCGCCATATGGATAATCATCCACCTTTTTATGCTTATCAAGTGTGTAATCACGAATATTAATAGCTTCGAATGAAATAGAACCAGCCTTGCTAGCACGGCCAAGGATACTGGTATTTAACGCATCCTCAATCATTTCCGGAAAAAGGGTTAAAATATAAAACTTCATATTAATCCATCAATCCTTCCATCAAATGAATTTCCATTCTGCGCCCTTCGATATCTACATCCAAGATGCAATCCTTGATAGCTGGGACGAGAACAGTTTTGCCGCTTTCAAGGGTAATCTCATAAACATCATTAGCACCTGTTTCCATAACATCAGAAATAGTGCCGAATCTGTTGTCCTTGTCAGAATCAAGATAAACATCACAGCCAATAAGATCTGCGATGAAATACTCATCCTCCTTAAGGTCTACGCGATTGTCCTTTGTGACATAAAGGCCGTGACCCTTATATTTTTCAATATCATTGATATTATCGATGCCTTTGAACTTAAGGATAACAAGATTCTTCTGTGGACGAGCATTTTCAACCTCAAGGCTGATATAGCCCTCCTTACCAGCATCCAAAAGCAAATTCTTCATATTCTTAAATCTGGAAATATCGTCTGTAAGAGGAAAAACCTTTACCTCGCCTCTAATTCCATGAGTCTGTGTAATTGAACCAACCTGATATAAATCTTCCAAACTAATTAACTCCTAATTTTTTCTTTTAGACTATCATATACAAATAGTTCTTTGCAAATGATAGGGCTATCAATTATTTTACTCATTGGCCTTGAGGCTTGCAACCATATCTATCTTTTTTAGATTACGAGACAAAGCAATACTTGTAACAAACATGATTAAAAGTGTACCTATTATTGCAATAAGATAGGCTGATATATCTATGTTTGCAAAGAAATCGTAATTGTCACCTATAGCATATTTAAACATGCAGTCAGTAAATTCATACCCCAGCGGTAAACCAAGGATTATCCCTACTAAGGTAAGCCATAGATTTTGCTGGGTGTAAATAAGCGCCAGTTTATTAAACTTAAAGCCTAATACCTTAAGCGTTGCAAACTGGTACATCTTCTCGCTAAGTGCAAGAATTCCCATATTGTAAATGATAATAAACCCAAGGATAGCTGATATTGCGATTAATAAAACTATCATGCTGCTTATCATCTCAAGCATAACATTCATCTGCTCTTTCAATGATTCAATTGATGAAATCGTAGATACTCCATCTATATCTGAGTCAGTTAAATCACTAAGATCATCATTTGTATAAATGGTATCGCAAATATAATCCTCGCCCAGGCCTTCAAAGGCTACTCTTGTCATAGAAAACTGTTGACTCTGCGGATCTCTGTAGGCGGCTACAATCTTAGTTTCATACCAATCATCCTCCCCCATGATTCTCCATTTAACTGTATCTCCTAATGAAAAATCATTATCTTTAAGAAGTTTTTCTGTTGCAAAAAGCGCCCCAGCTTCATTTACGTCTCCATCTGTGTTTCCTGGTATTCCATCATTAATATCATAGGTGTTTGTATCATGGTCGGATACTCGTAAATATCCATCTGAATCATTTACAGTAATAGAAGAAGTTACTATATTACCCTCTGAATCCTTGTATTCGATGGCAACTGTCTGACTGGTTGCATCTCCGTATGCATCAAACAATTCATCCAATCTTTCATCTGAAACATTTTCCGAAAGATTAAGCTTGTAATTATATGCTTGTATCTTATCAAACTCCCATACAAGATAGTGCTGAAGTGAATCCTGCATACCAAATGCCATCACTATTAAAAGTGTAGAACCCATAACACCAACTATAGCCATGATACTTCTTGATTTACTTCTGAGAATATCCCTCAGATTCCATTTTACGGAAAATGGCAATTTGGCGCTTAGCCCTTTGCCGCCTTCCTTTGCCTTAATCTTAATATGTGGAACTTCAAGTCTAAGAGTTTGAGCTGCAGATTCCTTCAAAATACTCTTTATTGAATAATAAGTAATTATCGTAATTACGATAACAATTAAAGAAGCAACTATATAATTCTTACTTAGAATACATCTGTGAGCGTCAGGCAAATCAAACATAGAGAGCTCCATGTTAAGGAAAGGCTGACCAAGTACAGGACCACCAATTGCAATTCCGAGAATTGCAGCAATTAAGCTTACCCAAAAGCCATATGCAATATAATGCATTGTAACTTTTTTATTTCTAAATCCTAAAGCCTTCAATGTTCCAATCTGCACTCGCTGTTTCTTTACAAATCGACTCATAGTTGTAACAACAGAAAGACCTGCTATGAAAACAAACAATACAGTAAACATTCCAGAGTAGGTATCACCCTCTTCCGATTCAGCCTTTAAAGTCTCATAAGATGGCCATACATCTCTGCCAGTGATTGCACTTATAGAAATGTCATCTAGCTCATACAGCTCATTCTTTACTGACTTTAACTTGTTCTCAAATTCATCAAGCTCACTAGAATTAATATATGGATTAGGAGCTACACCTGTCACATCAACTATAGCATTTGGATAGATGTAGAAATCATCCATTCCAAAATCTATAGGACACTCATTCATGGACAAATAGACCCATCCAAAATCAGCGGCATCCTGGAAAATAACAGTAGGGTCAGATACCGTATATACGTGATCTGGAGATGATACAATTCCTCGAACCACCTCTGTAAATTCATAGCCCTCTACATAAAATGTCAGTTCATCTCCAACTTGAATATCTCTAGCCTTAGCGAAATAATATCCAACCCAAACACCATCTTTATCAGGGCTGTATTCCTCACCATCTCTTAAATACATGGTTGAAATATTCTTTTCATCATCCTCTGGGTCCAGGAAATTCAACTCAACTTGAATATTCTCAATTTCAGAGCTCTCACTATTCTTTACATCAACCGACCCCTGCATAGAGAAATATCTTTCCACATCTGTCACATTGTCTAACGCCTTGATTTTATCTAAATCTTCCTCGGAAAAGTTTTCACCATACAACCATAAATCCTGCATATTATTTTTTTCATAGAATTCTACTGAAGAATACTTCAATCCATCTGAAAAAGAATTGATACCTGAAAATGCCATAATCGCCAAAAATATCATGGCAAAAATTGTAAAGAACTGTCCCAAGTTTTCCTTTATATCTCTTAATAATTTTTTTCTCAACATTTTACCATTGAACCTCATCTATGTTTGCTGGATTTGCATTCTCTTCTACACTCTTTATTTTGCCGTTTTTTACACGTATAACAACGTCGGCGATATCTGCAATAAGTGCATTATGGGTAACGATAATAACTGTATTATTACCTCTTTCCTTTGTAGTTTGCTTTTTCAAAATCTTGAGAATCATTACGCCTGTTTGAGAATCGAGGGCGCCTGTAGGTTCATCGCATAAAAGAAGTGCTGGATTCTTTGCAATAGCACGTGCGATAGAAACACGCTGCTGCTCGCCACCAGATAATTGATTTGGAAATTTATTCATGTGTTCTGATAATCCCACATCCTGAAGTGCTTCTGACGCATCAAGATGATCTTTTACAATTTCATTAATCAACTCCACATTTTCTTTTACAGTAAGTGAAGGAAGAATATTGTAAAACTGGAAAATAAAGCCTACCGATTTAGCTCTAAAATCGCTGAGCTTGTTTTCTGAATATCCGGTAATATTTTCCCCATTTACAATAACCTCTCCTTCAGAAGGAGTATCCATTCCTCCAATGAGATTAAGTAATGTAGATTTTCCTGCTCCTGACGGACCAAGTATTACTACAAATTTTCCTTCCTCAATGTCTAAATCAACATGGTCCAAAGCTCGAAACTCTTTTTCTCCCACGTTATAAACCTTTGATACATTTCTTAAAGATACTTTATTCACCTGTCTCCTCCTTGTCTTATCTAGCCTTTTCAATCTGAATTAAATAATAGCACATTTGGTTAGTTAATTCTAACTACAATTTGTGAATTCTATCATAAATATAAAAAAAGCACCTAGCCCTTATGGACTAGATGTCTGTCATTAACCATCTATGATAGCAAGTTCAATTCATCATCCTGATTTAATACTGTACAATGAAGCCTCTTTCATCAGCTTCAATAGGAATCTGCTGCTTTTGCATATCGTCAATAGCAATATACCTATCATTAGCCAATGACTTAATAAACAAGTATATAGCTTCCTCGGCTCCCTGAACCTCTACAGTGACCGAGCCATCATATTCATTTTTCACGTACCCAGTAAGGTGATACTGGTTGGCTGCATTATTAGCTGTATATCTAAAACCAACTCCCTGCACTCTACCGGTAAATATCATTCTATATCTAACCAACTGATTCACCATCGCTTTCATCCTCTTATTTCTGACCATGTAAATTATTATAATGCTAAACAGCGTTAGAATAATGACAACAAGCGTTATCACTGACATGAAAATAAACATAGTCGCCGTCATCAAACCTGTAGGATGCCCATGGGCATCTGGATTACCATGCAATTCCAATTCAAGCGTAAAATGTAAAACAAGATAATCAAAGAGTAGCTGAAACGGAATGATTATCAGCAGTATAAAAGGATTAAATTCTCTTTTAGTTTTATTTTGACTCATTATTCCCCCCCTTACAGTCTTCCCACTTAGCTATTTAAATGGGCGCAAATATGACATGCTCCCCATATATTCGTCAGCTACGCCCAATTCTTTGTTTAAAAACCTTCGATTTGGGCGCATTTCTCTGCATCCCCTTATGCTTACGTTGCCTCCGCCCAAATTACAGCCATTTTACATATTTCTTTGGGCGCAAAAGATCCACTATCTCAGTAAATACGTGTCGTGACGCCCATTATAATCATATACTTCAAAAATTATTAATGTAATATGCTGGCGAATTAATACTTAAAAAGGAGTACATTACCACATTGGTTCAGGCACCTACATTTCTAACTACATAGTCTCTATAGAAAAAACTAGTGTATTAAAATCGTCGATACTCGAGGTGGTACATCTATACTCTCTACACTTACCATTTTGTTTTACAAGCATTCCACTGTAATCACCTAACGAACGAAGATTTCCATCAGCCCTCTCATACACATTGTAAACACTAAGTTTCCCTTTTTCTGAACTTACTTTTACTATCGCATCTTTCGGACAGGTATCTTCCATCAGGTAGAACTCTTTACCAGTAAATCCATTAATATCTATTACGCCATTTCCAAAATCAACAGCAAACCTGATTCCTTGCTTATATTTCGAATTGGTAGATATAATATTAACTTTTAAAGTTATATCATCTTGAAATTCAATTACATCCCACAATAACACATCATTACGATCATAGATTTTATTATATACTTTGTCTTCACCTTCCTAATGTTTCAAGCCTCAAATGCTTGAATTATAGGTATTTTTTCTTCCTTTATAACCTCAAATCAAGAGCAAAATTGCATGAACAGTCATTGTATCTGGTACTGAATAGCTAATTTTAGGTACACTTCATAAAGCATCCTGATTTTTCTTTATGAAGGCGTTTATTCCTCTGTTAGCTATGATAGTGAACCTTCCGTGTCTATAGGGATCGTGTCCCAACTTCCTTCGTCCCACCTGTTCATACACTGAGTGCCAGCCAAGCTATTTACCAGGGTCTATGCCCCACGGAGAAAACTCCTGCCAGCTACAGCTCTTGTTTGTCTTT